>JBEIRZ010000138.1:0-11146 GCA_040375695.1 Planctomycetaceae bacterium | reverse complement strand
GTCTCGGCCGGGCGGGGGAATCGCAGGAGGAGCGGCCGCTGGCGCGGGCCGAGGGGCAAGCCTACATCCATTACAACAAGGGTTCGCTGGTCCTGTATTATCTCAAGGAGATGATCGGCGAGGCGAACGTGAACCGGGCGCTGCGGGGTTTGGTCGAGCGATTCGGCTATCGGGATCCCCCGTACCCGACGTCGGCCGACGCGATCGCCGCGTTCCGCGAGGTGACGCCGCCGGAGTTGCAATACCTGATCGACGATTGGTTCGAAAACATCACGATCTTTTCCAGTGAGGTCGTCGAAGCGACCTACCGGCGAGAGGGTGACGCCTATGTCGTCGAGATGGTGACGCGTACGGACAAGTACCGGGTCGACGGAAAGGGGAACGAGACGGCGGTCGAGGTCAATGATTTCATCGATGTCGCGGTCTTCGCCGAGCCGGAATCGGGCGAGGGGTTGGGGAAGCCGCTGGTGCAGGAGCGGCGACGATTGACCGGGCCAGAGCACCGCTTCACGTTTCGCGTCAACGCGCCGCCATACCAGGCGGGGATCGATCCGTATAATTTATTGATCGACCGGCAACCGAACCGCCACCTCCGCAGGGTGACCGAGCAATGACGAGCAGCGAGAGCGTGCGATGACGAGCAGCGAGGGTATGCGATGAGCGACGTGGTGAAGTTAAGCGGGGTGACGAAGCGTTTCGGCGATAAGGTCGCCGTGAATGCGATCGACCTCAGGGTCCGCGAGGGGAGCATCACCGGTTTTTTGGGGCCCAACGGTTCAGGGAAGACGACGACGCTGAGGCTGATCATTCGGCTGTATGCCCCGGATGAGGGGACGGTCGAGGTGCTGGGGTCGACCGACGAGGGATGCGCGAGCGACCAGATCGGTTACCTGCCGGAGGAACGGGGTTTGTACCGGTCGATGCGGGTGCGGGAATTGCTCGGCTTTTTCGCTAGGCTCAAAGGGGTCCGTTCGCCGGAGGGTGCGGTGCAGGATTGGCTCGCGCGGTTGGATCTGGCCGACGCGGCGAACTTGAAAGTCGAGGCCTTGTCCAAGGGGATGTCGCAACGGGTGCAGTTCATCGCGGCGGTCGTGCATCGCCCGAGGTTGGTGATCCTGGACGAGCCGTTCAGCGGGCTCGATCCGGTCCATGCCGCGCAGATCGGCGAGGCGGTCCGCGAATTGAAGCGTGAGGGTGCGACGGTGATCCTGTCGACGCACGACATGGATGTTGCGCAACGGATGTGCGACTCGTTGGTGCTGATCCATCAAGGGAATAAGGTGCTGGATGGGAGTTGGGACGAGGTGCGGAGGCGACACGGGCGGGTGACGGTGCGGACGCGGTTGAGCGGGGTGGCGATCGACGCGTCGCGGCTCCCGGGTGTTGAAGATGCGGTCGACTTGGGGGCAGAGATGGCGCTCACGCTTCGTCCGGAGGCGGACGCGCAAGCGGTGTTGGAAGGGTTGATGAAGCAAGGGCCGGTGGCGAGTTTTGAATTGGGGGAATCGAGCTTGCGTGAGATCTTTTTGGAATCCGTCGGGGCCTCGCGGATGGAGAAGGCCTCGGCCTAAAAATTCATGAACAAGATTTGGGTGATCGCGAAGCGTGAGTTCAGTGCGGCGATCCTGTCGAAGGCGTTCCTGATCACGTTGTTGACGATGCCGCTTGCGGTCGCCGCCGGGGCGGTGTTGCCGCTGATGATCGGCCGTTTCAAATCGAAGGAGGTGCGTAAGGTCGTGCTCCTTGATCGGACCCCAGGGAGCGGCATCGGGGCAGCGGCGGTGCTGGAAATGCTCCGCGACCGGCCTGGCGAGACCAGAGCGGGACAGCCGGTGGCGAGTGATGGCAAAGCGGACGCGAACGGCAAAGGTCTGGCGGGAGATGTCCCGGCAGCGGAAAGGAGTGACGATGCCGGCGGGGGGTTGTTAGCGTCGGGTGGGGCGGCGACGCGACAGGCGCTCGAGCAGATCGAATTCGAAACGATCCGGGGCCCCGCCGATCCGGCGGAGGCGTTGCGGTTGCAATACGAGCTTGGGGAGCGGGTGACGAAGGGGGAGATCGCCGCGTTCTTTGATATCGCCCCCGAGGCCTTGGAACTCGGCACATCCTCGAGTGGCAGTCCTAAAACCGGCGGGCCAAAAGGGGACGCAGCGACGGGCGGTGAGGGAGAGGCGGCGGATGAAGGGGAAGAGGGAGCCGAAGAGGGGGAGGGGACGATCACGTACTTTACCGACAGGGCGCTCGACAGCGACGTGTTGATGGGGGTCGGTGGGAATCTGGTGGCGATTGTCCAGATGCAGCGGACTGCCAACCGCAACCCGCTGTTGTTGCTAAGGAAGGAGCGTCGTTACACGCCGCGCGAGATCGCTGACATCTTGTCGGCGGCGGAGCAAGATTCGAGATCGGTATTGGTGCGGAGGGATTTTCCGAAGCCCGACGCGTCGGGGGTGTTGGTCCCTGGGAAGCGGGTCGGTGCGACGACGCGGGCGATCCTTCCGGCAGCGCTGGCGGCGATCCTCTTCTTTTCGGTGTTGGTCGTGGCGTCGCCGCAGTTGCAGGGGGTGATCGAGGAGAAAACGAATCGGATCGGCGAGGTGTTGTTGGGGAGTGCGACGCCGTTTCAGGTGCTCAGCGGGAAGTTGCTCGGGCTGACGGCGACCGGGTTGGTGTTGTCGCTTGTTTACGCGATCGGGATGTTGTTCTTCGCCTGGCGATGGGGGATTGGCGAAGGGATCGGGTGGGGGATCCCGATTTGGTTCGTAACGTATGAGGTTTTGGCGCTGCTGCTGTTCGGGGCGCTGTTCGTCGCGGTGGGGAGCGCGTGCAACGACATGAAGGAGGCGCAGAACCTGCTGATGCCGGTCACGATCATGATGTCGTTGCCGATGATCTGTTTGCCGGAGGTGCTGGAAGACCCGACGGGAAGTTTCGCACGGTGGGTGTCGCTCTTTCCCTTCGGGACGCCGCCGCTGATGCTTTGTCGGCTGGCGGCTGCGCCGAATTTGCCGATCTGGGAACCGCTGTTGGGGGTGGCGTTGGTCTTGTTGACGACGCTGGGGGTGGTTTGGGTGGCTTCGCGGATCTTTAGGATCGGCTACCTATCGACTGGCAAGGCACCGACGGTGTTGGAATTGATCCGCTGGGTCGCCAGTCGGTCGTGAGGGGCGATGGCGAGCCTTTTTGAAGAAAAGAAATTTATTTCTTTTGGGGCGGGCCGAGGACGGGGGGGACGAGGAAGCATTCCCCATCGCTGGCGGGTGCGTTAGCGAGGGCTTGTTCGCGCGACAGCCCTGGCTTGGGGACGTCGTCATCCCAGCGGTTGACCAGATCGAGCGGGGTGCCGAGGGGCTCGACGTTTTCGGTGTCGAGTTGGTTGAGTTGGCTGACGAATTCGAGGATTTGGCCGAATTGGGGCGCCAGTGCGGTTGCCTCGGCGTCGCTGATTTCGAGCCTAGCGAGCATTGCCAGTTTACGAATTTCCGCGATCGAGAGTGTCTTCACCGATGAGGTCCTCAGCGGCTAGCGGCCGCCTTGGGGGCGGACTTTTTAGCGGCGACAGCGGCCTTTTTGGCGACGCTCGCACCCTTGGACTTGACCTTTTCGGTGCTCAATTCGAAGGGCTTCGTTTTGATGGTCTTGCGAACAACGCCGGTACGGATGCACTGGGTGCAGACGCGGATGGTTTTGCTAGCGCCGGAAGGTAACGTGCAGTGGACTCGCTGGAGGTTGGGGACGAATTGGCGGCGGGTGATGCCGGTGATTTTGGTACCGACACCGCCCAAATACTTCGCCTTACCGCGAGTCTCAATACGGTTACCTGTTTGGACGGACTTGCCGCAGACTTCGCATTGCCGAGCCATCTTTTTGATCTCGAAACAAAAACACGAACGGATGTATGTAGGACCTAACGAGCCCAAAAGTATATCGCTCCCGGGATTCATCGCAACCGCAAAGCGGCCCATCGCACGTCGTCAGCGAACGGATTTTTCGCCCATGACTCATCTTTCGTCCCTTTTTCGTCGATCGGAACCGGATCGAGCGTCGTTTTGCACCCGTCGCGGGCCGGGTGGGATGTTCGGCCCATTCGCCAAGACCAGGCTCGCCAAGGCCGGGTTTGCCAAGGCCCTGGGAGGAGCCGGGGTTGGGAGGAGGCCGAATCGGGGCCTTTTTGCCCTGACTGTTTTGGCCACCGGGTTGGTGGTGACGGGGACGGGGTGCAACATGCTGGACATGCGTTCGAAAGCGGGGGGCAATCCGGAGATGACCAGTGCGCGGGAGGTCGAGGAGGTCTTCCGCAAGCTGCGCGAGGCCCAGAACCAGAACTCGGTGCTGTTGCAGGTTGTCGGCGACTCGACGCCTTTGCGGGTGTTGCCGTTGCCCCCTGACAACCGGACCGTCTTTGTCAGCGAGCTGCTGGAACAGACAGGGATTCGAGAAAAATTTGGGACGATCGAAGCGACGGTTTATCGTGCCGACCGGAAGATCCCTGGGGGCGTGCCGATGGAGGTTCGGTTCAACAACGACGGGACGGTGCAGCCGCAGTACGATTATCACCTGCAGCCCGGTGATCGGATCCGAGTGGCGAAGGCGGAGTCGAAATTCAGCACCTTTTTGGACCGTTTCTTTCCGGCCGATTGAGGGGTCATGGCCGAGCCCGGCCGTGGGCCCTTTTGAGAATGGTGTCGGTGACCGGTTGAGCATGGCGCCGGCAGTGCGGGGCATTGGCGCGCAGGTTGTGGGCGGCGTTTGCCTGCCGCGGATGGGGATCTGTTATGATAGGTCGGACCCGCTGGTGAGGCCACCTTTGGACGCACCCGTCGGTGCCTCACCCATCCCTGGCGCGGCCTTCGGGTCACGCTCCCGCCAAGCCCCATCGCCGAGTTGTTGATCATGGCGTATCGGCCTTTAACCGTTGCGGCGTTTCGCGACGTGATGTTCATCGTCCTTTCGATATCGATCGGCTGTGCGATCGTGATGGCGGCCGATCCGCCGGGGCCGATCGGGGTGACGATCCCCGACGTTTGGAAACGACCGCCGGCGGGACCGTTGACGGTGGAAGAGGGGGTCGTCTGGTTCCGTGGGGTGGTGGTGCCTCCCAAAGGGTGGGAGGGTCAAGGGGCGGAGCTATTTGTCGAAGCGGTCGATGACGCGCGGCAGGTTTATCTGAACGGCGAATTGATCGGCGGGTTGGGGACGTTCTTGCCCGAGTACCGCAGTGGGCTTGGCCAATCGCTCCGTTTCAAGATCGCGGCGGGTAAGTTGCTGGCGGGCGAAGCGAACGTGATCGCGATCCGGGTTTTCAATTATTACGGCCGCCGCGGCTTCAACGTCGCCGCGCCGGTGCTGTTCGGGCCCGATGCGGCGATCCGGATGGCCGGCAAGTGGGAGGCATCGGTCGTTGATGACCCGCAATTCGCAAAGTTGTCCGCGAGGTTCGACATCGCGGAGACGGACTGGTTTCGTGAGACGTTGCCGCTGGCGGATGCGGAGCGGGAGCTGACGAAACTGGCTGACGAAGCGGGCCCGTTATCGCCCAAGGATGCCCTTTCGCATCTCAAGGTGATGGAAGGGCTGGCGGTCGACCAGGTGCTGGCCGACCCGGTGATCGGCCAACCGTTGTCGTTGAAGTGGGACCATCGCGGCAGGTTGTGGGTCGTCGAGTATTTGCAGTACCCCGACCCGGCGGGATTGACCGCGGTGAGCCGTGACCAGTTCTTGAGGACGGTGTGGGACCGCAAGCCTGCCCCGCCGCCGAATCATTTTCCCGGGAAGGATCGGATCAGCGTTCACGAGGACACCGATGGCGACGGGGCTTACGATTCGCATCGGGTCTTTGTCGAGGGTTTGAGCATCGCGTCGTCGATCGCGCTGGACCGTGACGGCGTGTGGGTGCTGAACCCGCCCTACCTGTTGTATTACGCCGACAAAGACCATGACGCCGTCGCGGATGGTGACCCGGAGGTGCACCTGGACGGGTTCGGGTTGGAAGACGCTCATTCGGTCGTCAACAGTTTGCGATGGGGCCCTGACGGTTGGTTGTACGCGACGCAAGGGAGCACGGTGAGCGCCGAGGTGCGTCGTTATGGGAGTTCTGAGGACCCCGTCCGTTCGATCGGGCAATTGGTCTGGCGCTATCACCCGACGGGGCGAAAGTACGAGGTCTTCGCGGAGGGCGGCGGGAACTCGTTCGGTGTCGAAATCGATTCACAGGGGCGGGTCTATTCGGGTCACAACGGTGGCGACACCCGCGGCTTCCATTACGTCCCGGGGGGATATTTCCGCAAGGGGTTCGGGAAGCATGGCGAGTTGTCGAACCCGTACGCGTTCGGCTTCTTTGAAGCGATGCCGCATCACCAAGCGGAGCGGTTCACGCACACCTTCGTGATCCAGCAGAGCGAATCGTTCCCTGAAAAATTCCGCGGTCACCTGTTCGGGGTCGAGCCGCTGCAGGGGCGGGTGATGATGAGCCGCATGGAACCGGACGGGGCGAGCTTCAAGACGACCGATGTGGGGCCGGCCTTGCGGAGCGAAGGGGACACGTGGTTTCGCCCTGTCGACATCCAAGAGGGTCCGGACGGCGGGCTCTACATCGCCGACTTTTATGAACAGCGGATCGACCATGCGGCGCATTCGCAGGGTCGGATCCATCGCGAAAGCGGCCGGGTCTATCGGCTCCGCGGGGCCGATTCGATGGTCACAGTTCGCTTGCCCGAGGCCGATGACCTGGAGGGTTGGATCGCGACGCTGGATTCGCCGATCCGATGGCAGCGTCAAACGGCGCTGCGGAGGGTCGTCGATTTGGCGAAAGACGACACGGCCCAAAAACTCGCCGACAGTTTGCTCGACGATCGGGCGGGGGCGCTCAGCGAAAACGCGACGCTAGGCCGGTTGTGGGCGATCGGGCAAATCGGCAAGGTCGACGAGCGGCTCGCTACCAAGCTGCTCGACCACCCTTCGCCGGCGGTGCGGTTGTGGGGGGTGCGGTTGGCGGCACCGGCGGGGACGAAGCTTGACCCGGGGCTCTTCGCGAAGGTGATCGGGTTGGCGAAGTCGGATCCCGACCAGGAGGTTCGCGTGCAATTGGCGGCAACGGCGCGGCGGTTGCCGATCGATCAAGCGTGGCAGGTCATCGACGCGTTGCTAGCGCGAGCTGACGTCGCGGGGGATAACCGTCTGCCGCTGATGCTGTGGTGGGCGGTGGAGTCGAAGGTGAGCGAGGACCCGCAAGCCGCGGTGAGGTGGTGGGCATCGAACCCGCAGCGGTGGGAGAGCGAAATCACGCGGCGGGACTTAGGTGAGCGGATGATGCGGCGGTTCGCCGCGACGGGTCAGCGACGTGACCTATTGCTGGCCGCCGAATTGTTGCGAGCGGCCCCCGACAAAGGTGCCGTAGAGGCGCTGTTGCGCGGCTTCGAAGCGGCATACCGCGGCAGGTCGCTGTCGAGCCTCCCCGACGAATTGATTGCGGTGATGGCACAAACGGGCGGTGGCTCGTTACCGCTGCGGGTCAGGCAAGGGGATGGGTCGGCGATCGGCGAAGTCTTGAAGCTGATTGCCGACCCGAAGCAGGCTGCCGAGAAACGCGTCGAGATGTTGCAGGTGCTCGGAGACGTCCGGCCCCCGAAGGCGGTCGGGACGTTGACCGATCTGGCGGTGACACCGGACAAGCTTGAAGACCCTGTCCGGGTCGCGGCGATCGCGGCGCTGCAGGCTTACGCCGATCCCGAGATCGCTTCGCGCGTACTGGACGCGTTCCAGGGTTTCGGCACGACGGCCAAGGAGGCGGCGCTGACGCTCCTAGCGAGCCGTCCTAATTGGAGCATCGCATTGCTCGGCCGTGTCGATTCAGGGACGCTCGACCCCAAAGCGATCCCCGACGCGATCGTTCGCAAGTTGCACCTGCATCGTGACGAACAGATCCGCGCGGCGATCAACAAGCATTGGGGCGAGGTGAGTGGCGCGACGACGGCACAGATGGAAGCCGACATCGACCGTTACCGCGAATTGCTCGCCGGTGGGATCGGCAATCCGACCGTCGGCAAGAAGCTCTTCACGAGCCATTGCGGGACATGCCACCCGCTCTTCAACGAAGGGGGTCAGACCGGACCCGACTTGACGAGTTACCAGCGACAGGATGTCCGCGGGATGATCACGCACATCGTCAACCCGAGCCTCGAGATCCGCGAAGGTTACGAGAACCAGCTCCTGATGACCGATGACGGCCGGGCGATCAACGGTTTGGTCGTGGATTCGGACAAGCAGGTCATCGTCATTCGCGATGCGACCGGCCAGAGCCGCACGATCGTGAGGGACGCGATTGTCGAGATGTCGGCGGTGAAGCGGAGCCTGATGCCCGAGGGGTTGTTGGCACCGCTGTCGGACCAGCAGGTCCGCGACCTTTTCGCTTACCTTCGGTCCCCTCAGCCGCTCCCTTGAGCGACCCGCACCGGCGGCGAGACGCAGTGGCTCGATGTAAAAATAAGCGGCCATTCGCCGCCATTTTCAGGCAATTAGCGGGGGAAAAAACCGCGTCTGGCGCCCCCCTTTTCGCGTCGAAATCGCGTGGCACGCGGGGATTCGACATTGACCCTCACGGCCCCAGCGGGGACACTTCGAAGCGGCGGCTTCGACAGGGCGTTAAGGTTGGGTGAAGGGTTGATCGGTGATAACAGCATGAGCACAGCGACAACAGAAGACTTGGCGACGACCTGCCGGCGGATCGGTGAAAGTGCGAAGGGGGCGAGCGTCGAATTGGCGATCCTTGACGCGACGGTCAAAAACCGTTGGTTGTTGAAGTCGGCGGACCAACTGGTCGAATCACGTGACGAGATCATCGCGGCGAACAAGCTCGATTTGGAGGCGGCCCCAGGTTTCGGGCTGACCGACGCGGCGATCGACCGGTTGCGGTTGGATGCCGGGAGGATCGCGACGATCGCCGAAGGGATCCGTCAGATTGCCGCGCTGCCCGACCCGATCGGCGAGGTGATCGAAGGGTTCACCCGTCCCGGTGGTTTGCAGGTCATCAAGCGACGTGTGCCGCTGGGGGTTGTCTTTTTTATCTACGAGAGCCGCCCGAACGTGACGGCCGATGCCGCGGCGATTTGTGTGAAGAGCGGCAACGCGGTGATCCTGCGCGGGGGCAAGGAGGCGTTCCACAGCAGCAGCAAATTGATCGAACTGATGAACCGTTCGGCGAAGCTTTGCGGGATCCCCGACGGTTCCGTGCAACTGGTCCCGACGGCCGATCGGGACGCCGTGGGCCAATTCCTGAAGATGAACGACTTGATCGATTTGACGATCCCGCGTGGTGGCGAGGCGTTGATCCGCAGGGTGGCCGCGGAGGCGAAGATGCCGGTGATCAAGCATTACGATGGCAATTGTCACGTCTACGTCGACCAGGGTGCGGACATCGACATGGCGGTGAAGGTATTGATCAATGCCAAATGCCAGCGGATGGGGGTGTGCAACGCGTGCGAATCGTTGCTGGTGCATCGCGACATCGCCCCGACGTTCCTGCCGCAGGCGGCCAAGGCGTTGCGGGAACAGAAGGTCGAGATGCGGGTCGACGCGCGGGCCGCGAATTGGATCACTGACGGCGTACCGGCAACCGAGGCCGATTTCTCGACCGAGTACCTCGGGCCGATCCTATCGATCGCGATCGTCGATTCGCTCCGCGAGGCCTGCGACCACATCAATCGCTACGGTTCGCACCACACCGACGCGATCATCACCAAGAGCTTGCGTGCGGCCGAGGAGTTCACGCAGCGGGTCGATAGCAGCGCGGTGATGGTGAATGCCAGCACGCGGTTCAACGACGGTGGCGTCTTCGGGTTGGGGGCAGAGATCGGGATTTCGACCGATAAGTTCCACGCCCGCGGGCCATGCGGGCTGAAAGAGCTGACCAGTTACAAGTACATCGTCCGCGGAGACGGCCACATCCGATCCTGATCGGCCCCTTGGGCCGTGGTGTTTGCTCGCAGTGCTCCGCGGGTCGACACACCCTGGGGCAAGTGAGGCCAATGGCCGTGGGGCAAGTGAGGCCAATGGCTGGTGGCCGGTCGGGAACGGTCACTTGGGCAAGAACGGTTCCGCTTCGATCTTCGGCAGGGGGCTATCGTCGCGGGCGAAGAACATCAGGTGTTGCCAAGGGAGTTCGTTGTATTCGCGGACCAGCTTCAAACCGTTCGCCTCGTATTCTTTGAGGATTTGGTTTTTCGACATTTTGTGGAGCGGTTTGATCGGGACGTTGAGGTCTTCTTGGCGGTATTCGAGCAGAGCGACGACACCTTCGGGGGCAAGGGCCCGGCGGATTTCCCAGAGCATCGATTGGGGGTGGGAAAATTCGTGATAGACGTCGACCAGGAGGACGAGATCGAGTTTCACATCGGCGGGGAGCCGCGGGTTATCGACGTCTCCTAGGATCGGCTCGACGGTGGTCAGGTTAAGGTTCGCGGCGCGGGCCTTGAGTTGTTGGAGCATTTCGATCTGGATGTCGACGGCATAGACGACCCCTGTGGGTCCAAGGTCGCGGGCGATCGGGAGTGTCCAATAGCCGTTCCCGCAGCCAAGGTCGCAGACCTTCATGCCGGGTTTGAGCCTGAGTTGCCCGAAGGCTTGGGTCGCGTTCTCTTCGAAGTTCCGTTCGGGGCGGATCAGCCAGGACGCACCGAGGTGACTCATCGGCTCGGCGAGCATCCGGCCGAGGTATTCGGTCCGGGCCTCTTCGACCGGTTTGGGCTTGTCCACAGGGGGTTGGTCCGGTTTGACCGCGGGGTTGGCCGATTCACCCTTCGTCTCGGTAGTCGGTTTGGCGACCGGCGGCACGGGGTTGGCGGGAAGGGTCGCGGCCGGCGGGGCCTGCTGCTGCGTGGCCGCGGCGGTTGGGGCCTCTTGCGCGAAGGTGGCCGCGACGTGGCCCAAGGCGTATGCCGTGCCGGCGAGAAAGAGCGGCAGTTGGGTGAAGCGGGTTCGTCCGATGGGGCGGTTCATGCTTGGGATCCGTTGGTTGATGAAAGTTCTCGGTCCTTGAACCAGCGGCCCCATTTACGGGTGGCCCAGGTTACGAGTGGCCCGGGTGACAAACGATCCTGGGTTCGGGTAGCCTTGGGAAAGCCTGCGGCACGTCAGCTTATGGCGAGTTCGAATT
>JBEIRZ010000102.1:0-13670 GCA_040375695.1 Planctomycetaceae bacterium | reverse complement strand
TCAGGATATCGGTCTGGTAGACCCCCATCGGATCATTGGCGATTTCGGGCCGGCCGCTCTTGGAGACGACGCTTTCGACCTGCGGGAATTTCAACAGGGTCCGTTCCATCGCCTTCGTCATTTCGATCGACGTTTCGAGCGACACGCTCGGCAACCTTGCGGCCTGGACCGCCATGTCCCCTTCATCGAGCTTCGGCACGAACTCCATCCCGAGCCGCGAGGCGACGACCAGGCTAAGCACGAAGACACCCGCCGCGGCGCCGAGCAACCCGACGGGATGTTTCATCGAAAAATTCAAGAGCGGGTCATAGGCCGACTTGAGCCAACGCACCAAGAACGTGTCGCCCTTTTGCACTTGGCGGGCGAGGAACAGCGACGCCATGACCGGCATCACGGTCACGGCCAGGACCAGCGCCGCCCCCAGCGCCGACATGAAGGTGAAGGCCATCGGTTGGAACATCTTCCCTTCGACCCCCTTGAGGCTCAGGATCGGCAGGAAGACGACGATCACGATCAGCCCCGCGAAGAGGATCGGCTTGCCGACCTCTTTGGCCGATTGTTCGAAGACCGATTGCGGGACACGGTTCGATCCGGTGCGGGCCCGATGGCTGCTGGCCGCCCTGACGGCGTTTTCGACCATCACCACCGCGCCGTCGACGATCACGCCGAAGTCGATCGCCCCGAGGCTCATCAAATTCGCGGAGATCCCGCCGACCCGCATCGCGATCAACGCGCACATCGCCGACAGCGGGATCGCCGAGGCGACGATCAGCCCCGCGCGAAAATCGCCCAACAGCAAAAAGAGCATCACCAGCACCAGTGCGATCCCGACGCCGATGTTTTCGGCGATCGTGTGGATCGTCTTGCTGACCAATTCCGTGCGGTCATAAAAGGTATCGATGTCGATCCCTTCGGGGAGGGTCGCGCGGATCGATTCGATCTCGGCCTTCACGTCCTTAACGACCTGCCGCGAATTGCCCCCCAACAGCATCATCACCATCCCCGTGACCGCCTCGCGATTGCCGTCACGGGTCACGGCCCCTTGGCGGAGCATCGGTGCGAAGCGGACTTCGGCGACGTCCGAGATCCGGATCGGCGTCCCATCGGAACGGCTATCCAAGACGATGTTCCGCACGTCATCGAGCGACGAGATCAACCCTTCGCCGCGAATCAATTGCTGCTCGGAGCCCTTCATGATGTAACCTCCGCCGGCGTTGGCGTTGTTGTCCTGCAGCGCGTGAAAGACGCGGCTCAGCGGGATCGAAAAGCTCAGCAGCCGGTTGGGGTCGACCTGCACCTCGTAGGTCTTGAGTTCGCCCCCGAACGTGTTGACCTCGGTCACCCCAGGGACGCCGCGTAGACGATAGGCGATCTGCCAATCGAGCAGCGTCCGGAGTTCCATCAAGGAATGGTCGAACCCGGGTTTGGAGCGGACTTCGAATTGATAGATTTCGCTCATCCCGGTCGCGATCGGCCCCATCTCGGGATCGCCCATCCCGGCGGGAATATTCTGTTTCGCCTTTTGCAACCGTTCGCCGACGAGGTTGCGGGCCCAATAGATGTCGGTCCCTTCATCGAAGACGACCGTCACGGCGGAGAGCCCGACGCGGCTGACCGATCGGATCTCGGTGACCCCCGGCAAGCCGCTCATCGCGTTCTCGACCGGGAAGGTGATGAATTGCTCGACCTCGACCGGTCCCAGCGCCGGGGCGGTCGTCAACACCTGGACCTGCACGTTCGTCAGGTCGGGGACGGCGTCCAGAGGCAACCGCATCGCGGAGATGACCCCGCCCAGCAGCACCAACAACGCGGCGAGCAACACGAGGAAGCGGTTATTCAGCGACCAGCTAATGATGGCATCGACCACGGCGATTACTCCTCACCCATCAGTTCGGCGAGCATCCGCGACTTCAACGCGAAGCCGCCGGAAGTGACCACCTTTTCACCCGGCTTCAAACCTTCTTTGACCTCGGCGAATTCTTCGTTGCGGGTCCCCAAGACGACATCGCGCCGGCGGAAAGTCTCTTCACCTTCGCGTACGAAGACGAACGTTTTGCCCTCGTGCTGTTGCAAGGCCGTCAACGGCACGCGGGTGTAGGTGACATCGGTCGACAAGGGCAATTCGACGGTCACGAACATCCCCGGCTTGAGCATCGCGTCGGCGTTATCGGCGATCGCCCGCATCGACAGGGTGCGGGTCGTCTGATCGACCATGTCCCCCGCATAAAAGACCTTCGCGTCGAACGTCTTCCCCGGCCACGCCTCGCTCCGCAGCGTCAGCTTCGAATCGGGTATGCCGCGGATCGTCGCGAGGTGTTCTTCATAGGCGTCAATCGTGACCCACACGGTCGACAGGTCGGCGACGCCCATGATCTGGCGATCGGGAGAGACGCGTTCCAGGAGGACGACATCTTTCGACACGATCGTCCCGTCGAAGGGGGCGAAAACGGGGTAATGGGAAACGGCTTGTCCCTGCGTCTTGGGGTCGATGTTTGCGATCTCGTCTGCGGGGAAGCCGAGGATCTTGAGGTTCGTCTCGCCGACCGCGACGCGGGTCTCGATCTCTTTGACCGCTTGGGCCGAAAGGGTCGATGCCTGGAGCACGTCCTGGCTCACCTGTTCCAAAACCGATTGCAACGTCGCGCGGGTGGCGTTCAATTCGGCTTCCGCTTCGAGCAATTGTTTTCCGGTGACGATGCCATCCTTGGAGAGCGGCGACAAGCGTTCGTATTGCTTTTGCGCCTTGTAATTGGCGATGTAGGCCGACATCAACGTGTCGCGGTATTGGCCGATCGATCGGTTGGTCAAAAGGGTCTCGATCCGCTCCATCGGCGCCCCTTCGCGGATCAGGCTGATCAATTGGTAGGTATTTTCGGCGATCGATCGTTGCCACTTGTCTTTGGTAAGAACGAATTCCCTCTGCAACCGATCGGAGTAGAGCTGCAGTTTTTGATCGCCGACCTCACGGCTTTGGACAACCACCAGCAATTGCCCCTCTTTGACCCGATCGCCGAGGTGGATGCCGACCTGGTCGACCCGCCCTTCGACGAGCGGAAAGACGTGGGCGATGCGGTCTTCGTTGAGCATGATCTTACCGGTCAATTGCAACCGCTGTGGCAACGGGCCCGAATCGACACCCTGTTCTTGAATCGAGAGGGTTGCCAAGTCTTCTTTGGCATAACGGATCACCCCCGGATCGGACTCCACCTCGGCCGGTTTGTCGGTCGAAGCGAGCTTTTCGGACGACGCGTTGCCGCTGACCGGGACCGCGTCGCGTACGGCCGCGACCCCGGTTGGCGGCTCGGCAGGCTTGCGATTCGCGACGAACCAACCGATGGCCGGGCCACCGATCAGGGCGAGTAGTGCGATCACATAGGGGATTTTTTCGGATGGCCTGCGAGGATCAGGTGCGCTGGACATCGGGGACTCCTCAAAGTCAAAGTCGAAATGCGAGAGGTAATCAGGAAACGGATCGAGGCTGGTTTCGACACCGGGCGACAGCGAGCGGCGGTGTCCGGCGATCAGGTCGCCTCGATCGATCGACTAAGCGGTGACAAAACAAATCGTTGGCCAGAAGCGGCCAGCCGGGAACGCTTAGCAGCGCATGATCCCTAGCCGCAGCGGGAGGGCCAAGTCGGATGCGAACGAGTCAAAAAAACCCTGTGGCGATCTCCCGACCGCGAACCGTGCGATGGAGCTCGCTTTCAGGTCACCGAAGGCCCAAACGCATTTGTCACCCTCGGACAAATCGCCCGCCCACAAGCAGAGCGATTCCGCCTCATGATCGGCGCGAGGCGAAGAGTTCTGGCAGGTCAAAACCATGGGGGAAGGGGCATTGTCATCACCGTCACCATGGGGAAATTCGACGTGAAAATGCATCCCCAAAGGGGAGGCCGCGTCGAGCGTTTCGCCAGGGTGATAGACCGACACGTGGGCTCGAAGCCACGATTCGGATTCGGCCGTCACGACGCCATGCGAATGGCACCACGGCAACGGACCCTGCCAAGCGGCGACCAGCAAGAGGCAACGGAAAGCGACCCACGGGAGGCTGCGAAAGCTTCGGCGGTGGGTGGCGATGAACATCCGGACGGATTCCCGTTGCGATCCGGACCACCTTTCGCTCCGAAAGGATTTCCTCGGAATACACCCAAGGATTGACGGCCTAGATCTCGATCGTTTGACCCTTTCAGACTAATCTCGGCCCCGCTTCGCCGCAAGTTGATTAGCGGTCCGAAGGGGGTCGGTTTGATCCCGGCCCACGCTTACGTCCACCTTCGGCGCCGCCCGCTTGGCCAGCCCCGCGTCCGCCGCGCGACCGGTCGGTCGAGGGGTCGAACGCGAGATTGGGCCGCGACGGACGCGGGGCTTGGAGCGATTGCTGCCAACCGAGCAGCATCCCTTTCATCCGGTTAGCGACGTCGGGGGCCTGGGCGATCAGGTTCTGTTTTTCACCGGGGTCGCGAGCCAAGTCATAAAGCTCGTACGAGCGATCGCCGAATTTTTCGATCAGCTTCCAATTCCCCGCCCGCACCGCGCTGCTCGGTTCGCCTCGACCGATGTAACAGGGGAAATGCCAGAAGAGCGCATCGCGTTGGAGCTGGCCCGAATCTTTCAGGAGCGGCAAGAGGCTGACGCCATCGGTCGGCTGGTCGGCGGGGAGTGTCGCGCCTGCGACTTGGGCGAGCGTCGCGTAAAAGTCGACCGAAGCGATCGGTTCGTCACTCCGCCGCCCGGGACGTTCGATCCCCGACCACCAAACGGCGCAAGGGACACGGATGCCACCTTCGTAAAGCGCCCCTTTGCTGCCGTTGAGCGGCGCGACGTTCTGGGGCGTCCCGCCGTTGTCGCTGGTGAAGACGACGAGGGTGTTGCGATCGAGCCCCAACACTTGCAGTTTGCTCATCAACCTGGCGATGTTCTGATCGAGCGCCTCGACGGTCGCGGCGTGCGCGGGGTCGTCCGCCACGCCGAGTTCGGTCGCCTTCGCACGGTACTTTGCGAACAGTTCCGCCCGCGGCTCGAAGGGTGCGTGAACGTCATGCGTCGGGAGGTAGAGGAAAAAGGGTCGCTCACGATTCGTCTCGATGAATCGCATCCCTTCGTCGAACATGACATCGGTCAAGTAACGCCCTTGATTGTCTTGGTAGGCGTGCTGTTCGAAGCCGAAGTCTTGAGGTCGCGAGAAGAGGTCGAACCCTTGTCCGGTCGGGGTCGTCGGCCCTTCGCGGCCGCGTCCGAGGTTCCACATCCCGTAACACGCGGTCGCGTAGCCACGGCCGCGTAGGAGTTCGGCGATCGTGATCACATCCGACGACAATGCTTCGTTGCTCGTTGCGGAGAGGATCGGGTGATGCGGCTGTCCAGGGTCATGTCGCGGGTCGACGACGGTGTAGACGCCATGCCGCGGGGTGTATTGACCCGACAGAAGGCATGCACGGGTCGGGGCGCAATTGGGCGCGCTTGCATACGCTTGGTTGAATACGACCCCTTGGCTCGCCAACCGATCGATGGCCGGGGTTTCGATGAACCGATTTCCCGCGAAGCCGACGTCGCGCCAACCCATGTCATCGACCAGGATGAAAACGATGTTGGTGTGGTTACCCGGAGCGGGCCGATCGCTGGGGATGTCAACCGATGCGGTTCCATTTGGGGGCGGGGTCGATGGCTGTGGAGCGGCTGATGACTCGGGCGTCTGCGGGTCAGGCTGTTGTTGGCGCGGCCGCTGGCCATCGCGCGGGCGAGGCTCGCCTTGGTCACCCGCCTCACCCTGGGGACGTCCCCTGCCGCCGCGCGGGCGCCCACCACCACCCGGGCGTGGACCACTGCCAGGGCCACCGCCACCGGCACCACCACGGCCACCGCCGGCGCCGCCAGGCCCACCCGCGCCGCCCGCGCCGGGGCCACCTCGACCGGCCGGTGCGCTCGTCGGGTCGACCTTGATCGCTCCGGCCTTTTGCGAATCGGCGCGATCGAACATTCGCAGCGCGTTCTGCACGATCTCGTCGCGCGAGATCGCCCCATCGCCGTCGCGATCGAGCTCGGGTGCATGCTCGCGGACGAAGCCCCCCATGGCAGATCGCACCGACGATGCCGTCTTGAGCCCATCGATCGGCACATTGCCATCGGCTTGTGGGATGTAAGCCGCCGCGACGCGATTCGCTTCGGCGAGGAGTTCTTCGCGCGAGAGCATCCCGTCGGAATTGGCATCCATTTCAAGGCCATGGACTTGGAGCCAAGGTTTGCGAGGCTGATCTCCTTGGGCCTGCCCGGGCCCTTGTCCCCGTGAATCGCCGCGTCCTGGAGGACCATCTTGTGAGCCACCTGGCGGCCGGCCTTGTTGACCGCCTCGCTGACCACGCGGGCCACCGGGACGATTCGGCGGGCCGGCGCCACCGGGACCGCGTCCTGGCCCACCTTGGCCGCGACCACCACCTCCACCTTGCCCACCACCACCTTGGGGCCGCATCGTGTAGGTCTCTTCGCGGGTCCCCTGCGACCCGTCATCGAAGGTGAAGCGAACAGCGCC
Organism: Planctomycetaceae bacterium; assembly: GCA_040375695.1. Classification (GTDB taxonomy): domain Bacteria; phylum Planctomycetota; class Planctomycetia; order Pirellulales; family Pirellulaceae; genus UBA6163. The sequence continues at coordinate 7,144 of JBEIRZ010000102.1, read as the reverse complement.
ATCATTGAGCAATTGATAACGAACGGCACGTTTTTCGCCGTTCAATGCGTACTCGACGGCGTAACGCTGTGTCTGCGGGTCGTGTTGGTAACCGGTGATGGTTGCCCCCGGGAGCGGCGGCAGCGACGGACGCGGGGACTGGGCGCGTGGTTGCGGGTCGACTTGGCCGTCCCGTTCGACGACCTCACCATAGAAACCGCCGTTGAGGTAGGGGTAAGTCTTGGTGGCGTGGTAATGGTATTGACCCGCCTTGTCCTTGTGACCGTTGAATGCGTCGAGCGGCGCGAAGTCGGGGTCGCTCGGGGATTGATACCCATAGATCGGGTAGCCGTCCAAGGCATAGGCGATCGGCCGATCCACCCCGACCGCCTGTTGAAGATGGACCGGGGCGACATGGTAGTGATAATCATCGCCGCGGCCGCAGTGCCCGCCGTATTGATCGAGTTCCCCGGCGATCAACGTGTCGGTGCGGCCGTCGTTCTTAATCGGATTAAAAATCGGCACGCCGTTAACGGCCAACGCGATCGCGCCGCGAAAGAAATGTTCCTTCGCCGAGAGGGGCGATTTGGCGGGTACAGGTCGCAGCGGGATCTGCCAGGCGTTGTTACCGGTATAACGCTGTGGCAACGGCACCTGTTGTTGCCAGGCACGGATGCCGATCATCATCGGATGGTCGGGCATCCCGTCCGATTCGACGAAGAGGCAATCGTTGTTCCAACGGACGCGAACCTTATCGCGGAACGGCGCGAAGTCCCGGGCGATCGCCGGGGCGTCCCCTTGGGCCGCGACCGCCGCGTTCCCTTGGGGCGTCTGGACCGGGGCGAAGGCGACAAGCCGTTCTGCTTGTGGCTGGTTCAGCGTCTCGATCTGGGCCATCCGATCGGCGACCCACTTGCGATCGTCATCGCCCAATCGAGTCAGCGCGATTTCGACCGTTCGCCCGCCAACCTGACGCACCAACAAACGATCCCCTTGCACCGCGATAAAGTTTCCTCGGACCGCGGCCGGTTTGCCATCGACCGTCCAAGCCCGCCAGGCGAGCGGTGTGGTCCCCGCGGTTGGCCCGTGCCCGCCGGGATGGGCCAGGGCCGTGATCGCAAAACCGAAAGCACAGCACCAACCCAACACGACCAACGATGCCCAACGTTTCATCATCCACCTCATCCATCGACTTGATCGATCTGACACTTTAACACGCTGAAAACCCGACGAAGCCTTTGCTTCAAACAGGCCCTGACCAATACGTTCAACGCCCCGGGTTAGGACGCACGCCACCCTGACCGCCACCTTGGCCACGACCTTGGCCACGACCTTGGCCACCGCCTCGCGGGGCCTCGGGGACGACGTTATTCAAATTGGTGAAATCGGGCCGCTGCACGCCGTCCGGCGGGGCAGCGACGCGATGCCGAAAGAGGACAAGGTTGTCGAGGGCCAAGTCATCGCTCCAGATGAACTTCGCGCCGGCGAAGTCGTGTTCGAAGTAGGGCCCCTTCGGATCGACTTCTTCTTCGGTGTATTCCTTCGCGTTGGCCCAAGCCGAATCGTCGAAGTCGACGGCGAACCAGTTCGTGGGAAGCTCTTCATTTGCGACCTTCGGGTCCTTCACGTCGCCACCGATCGGCCCTCGCGAAAAGGACTTGGCCTTCCATGTGGCATTGGTTACGGTGCCATCGGCGAATTTCAGGATAAAGCCACCATCACCGATGTTGGTGTTGGCGTATTCCATCCCGGTACGCGGGTCGGCGTTATCCCTGGCCATCACCGCGATCGTCATCGGGTAAGCCGGAAGGATGTCGACCGAGATCACGTTGTGCGGTATGAACCGGATCGAATCGACCGCGACGAGTTCGCCGTTGATGTAGAGCTGGAACCAGTTGTCTGCGTAGACGTTCGCGCGGACGGCATCTTTGATCGTCGGTTTGCGGATCCGGTTGGCACCTTGCGGTTCTTGGGCGATCGCGTCGGCCGTGACTAGGTGAAGCGACACGAGGCCAAGCGCTATCGCGACGACGAACAAAAGGGCTACAAGTTTTTGCGACATGACAATTCACCGCTGGGGGATCGAAGGATTGGGAGTGTTATCGGCACCGGGTTGCGGTCGTCGACGTTGGGGTTGGTCGGGGCGAGGCGGCGCGGCAGGGGGTTGGTTAGGGATCGGCTGATTCGCCGCACCACCGCGCCGGCCTCCACCTCCTTGCCCTTGCCCTTGCCCTTGCCCTTGCCCTTGCCCTTGCTTCATGCCTCCTTGCCCTTGCCTCGCTCCTCCTTGACCTTGTTTCATACCGCCCTGGCCTTGCTTCATTCCACTTTGCGCGCCACCGGCTTCACCTTGACCACGTCGCCCTTTGCCTTGGCCGCCACCGCCACCAGGGCCTCGGCCGAAGATGACCAACTTGCTCAATTCGGCAACGGTCTCGGGGTGTTGTGACGCGACGTCGTGCTGTTCGGTCGGATCCTCTTCGAGCTGAAACAGCATCGGGGCAGCCCCTTGGGCTTGCACCAACTTGAACGGGGGGCGAAAGACGGCGACGTCTCTGGCCCCCATCACGAAAGGGGGGCGGGGCATGGCTTGGCCGGTCCGGATCGATTCCCCGACATCGACCCCGTCGATCGGCCCGGTGATCCCGGTCGGAATGGCCGCGGCGGCGCACAGCGTCGGCAAGACGTCCATCGCGCACATGAACTGTTGGCTCGTCTGCCCCGCGGGAAAGCGCGCGGGCCACGAGACGAGCGCGGGGACGCGGAGCCCACCTTCGAAGGCCCCACCTTTTTCACCTCGCAGCGGCCCGTTGCTCGCCCCTTGGCTCAATTGGCCACCGTTGTCACCGGTGAACCAGATCAGCGTGTTATCACGCAACCCCTGTTGCTGAAGCGTCGCGACCACCCTGCCGATAGCAGCATCCATGTGGCGAAGGTTGGCCAGCAAAAGTTCACGCCGGTTTCCTCGGGCGGTGATATCGGTCGCGGGCGGGGCCTGCAGCGGGCCGTGAATCGCGTTAAAGGCGAGGTACAGCAGGAACGGACGCTGGGGATCACGTCCGCGGATCATCCGGATCGCGTCGTCGGCAAGCAGATCGGTCGAAAAGCCTTCTTCGACGATCGGTTTGCCATTGCGTTGCCAATCGAGCTGCCCGAGGTCCTTCCGTTGGTGCAGGTAATAATCGATCGCGCCGTGGAGGTGGCCATAGAAGTAATCGAAGCCGCGTGCGTGGGGGAGGAATTCGGGACCCGGCCGCTGCGAATCCGCATTCCCCCCCAAATGCCACTTACCGAACATCCATGTTTGGTACCCGGCATCATGAAAGGCTTGCGGAAGGATGCGGTAGCGGATGTCGAGACCGCTCGAATTATTCACCCCTGTCTTGCTGGTCGAGATTCCCGTCATCAACGCGGCCCGGGTCACGCTGCAGATCGGATTGACGTAGAACCGATCGAGCCGCGTGCCGCTTTGTGCCACGCGAACGAGGTTGGGGGTCGAAACCTGGGGATCGTGCCAACCGATGTCGCCAAAGCCGTGGTCGTCCGAAACGATCAGCACGATGTTGGGCCGCGCAGGTGGCGTCTGAACAGACGCGGGGTTGGGCCGCACAGGTGGCGTCTGAGCAGACGCGGGGTTGGTCAACGCAAAGCCGATCGCGGTGACGACCAACGCGGTGATGATCATTCGCATGTTGAGGGATCCTGCATGAATGCGGAAAGACTTGATTTGGGGCCGCGAGGGCAATCGCCCCGTCTGATAGCGATCCAGCGAAGCGAACGATGGGATCTTCATTCGATGACGACCTCGCGATCGGGGGGGTGGTGCGTGGCATGGCGATAAAAGTCGTCACCCCGCTGGGCCTCTTCGACCAGATCGAGGTAGACCGCTTCGGGGCCGCTCCGTTCGCGCGGCAAACGGTCCAAGAGCATCTTGCGGATGACATCGGTCTCCAGGTCGTACCAGATGACGATTCGCTTCGGCCCGCCGGCGACGCCACGTTTGCGCAAAGCCTCCAACCGGCCCAGCCCGGGGTCGTCGTCCTGGCGTGCCACGGAGAGGTCGTAGGCCTTCTCCAAATCACGCAGGTTTTCGCGCAACCCGATGAACGGGATCGCGTGCTGCTCGCCCGGGACCGCGCCGCGAAAACGGAGCGGGTCGAGGCTGACCCGGACCCGCCCTCGAGGCGGGACCGCCCAAGCCGTTTCGCCGTCGCTGCCGGTGACGAATTCGGTCCCGTCGGGGTATCGACGCACCAAGACATAGCGGTCGCCCGAACCACGGACGTGCAACAGCGCGCCATCGACGGGAGGCTGCCCGCCTCGGCCGCGAGCCGCCGACTTCGGACCCGCGGCCTGGACCCGCGAGCCGTCGGTAACGAGGTAGGTTCGATCGAGCGGGCGTTCGGCGGCCGCAATGATCCGATCGAGCTCGACGCTCGCCGCGAGCACCTTCGCCTCCCCGAGCGTGCGGAACAAGACCACGCCACCGACGATCAACAGGCAAGCGGCCGAGACGAGCCCCACCACGGCATGATTCCGAGCCGAGCGATGACGCCGCGACCCGACCGCATCAACTTCGACCGGAGGCAAATCGACCGGTTGCGGCGGCAGGTCTACGCCCAACGGGATCGTCTCGCAGGCGAAGCGGCAGCGGAGCAGGTCATGAAAGGCGACCGCTTCGGCGAATCGCTTCGCGTGTGCCGGGTCGGCAACGATCCACGACTCGAGCTCCGCGTGATCGGCCTCGGAGAGCATTTCGTCGAGACAACCTGAAATCAACGCTTCGGCGCGGTCGTTCATCCTCGTCCCTCCGCGATCATCTTTCGATCGACGCAGGCCCGCAACTGGTCACGGATCCGCTGCAACGCTTTGGCCACGGCGTTGGCGGCCATGCCGAGCGACTCGCCGATCGCCGCGGGCTTCAGGTCATCGCGATAGCGCATCTCACAGAGACGCCGCGAATGCCCCGCGAGCATCTGCATGCATTCCCGCAGGACTTCCTCTCGCGCCGGCTCGGCCGAGATCTCGCTGAAGGCGCCGGCGAGCGAATTCACGACCGAGTCGCCGAAGACCAATCGGTGACGCCGCCGCTTCTTGAGGTACAGCCCCACCTGGTTGCGGGCCACGCCGATCGCCCATGCCGTGAAGGGCCGCTGCGGGTCATAACGGTCGAACGACTCGATCACCGCAACGGCGACATCCTGAAGGACGTCATCGCGATCCTTAAAATCCCGAACGACCGAAGTGATGAACGCCGAGACGGCCGGCTGAGCCAGCGTCCAGAGCCGCGTCGCCTGTCGCGTTCGTTCGTCCATCACGATTTCGATTCGGTCATTGGGTCAAAAAATGAGCTGATACTGGTTCCTTATCCGAACCCCTTCGATCGTGACCGGTTTCGCGAAGAACAACGAACGGATTCAGGAAGAATTCAGGAAACGCCGCGGGAATCCCCTGTTGGCGGCCCTTTTTTCCCCATCCGCCGGGGCCTGTCCGGCATTCATGACGCCCCATGCGCGGGTCCGGATCGGCCATAATGGCTCGGCATCACCCCTGGGCGGGCGGTGCATCGTCATGTCCGGGCCGACCTCACCTTCGGAGCAAACTGAGATGAACTCTTGGGCACAAGCGATCGCCGATTCGGGCCACAGCATCAAATCATGCCTAAAAGAAGGCATGCGATTGTTTGTCACCATCGCCGTGGCGCTGGCATTCATGACCGGGCCACGCCCGGTAGTGGCGCAAGAGCTTCCGCCGCTCGACTTGGGTGCGATCAAGGAGGTCCATCACCGGATCCCGATGCGGGACGGCAAGCACTTGTCGGCGTGGGTCTATTTCCCCCCCGGCCCTGGGCCGTGGCCGGTCCTGTTCGAACAGCGGTATGCCGATATCAGCGGTGCGGGGACACGCCGTGCCGCCGCGAAACTGGCCGAGTCAGGCTATGTCGTCGCGATGGTCAATTATCGCGGGATGTACCTGTCGGAGGGGACGTGGGTCGGTTACCGAGCGTTGGGGTGGGGTGAACTGAAGGATGGCTACGACATTTGCGAATGGCTTGGGACACAACCCTTCAGCACGGGCAAGGTAGGGACCTTCGGCAGCTCGCAAGCCGGATACGCGCAGAATTTTTTGGCCGTTACGCAACCGCCGCACCTTACCGCGCAGTACATGGTCGATACCGGGTTAAGCCTGTTTCATGAAGGGTATCGGATCGGCGGGACGACGCGGCCGCAGCGGTTCAAATCGCTAGGGCAGGGTTGCCGTGACCCTCAAGACAACGTCCGGTTGCTCGAAGAGTGGTACCGTCACCCACATTACGACGATTATTGGCGCGACGAAGATTGCTCACTCCATTTTGACAAGATGAACGTCCCCTGCTTCACCATCGGCAGTTGGTATGACTTCATGAACCAAGGGTCGATCGCGAGCTTTCAGGGGCGTCAACACAAGGGGGGCCCGAATTCGCGCGGGTCGCAGCAACTGATCATCGGGCCGTGGCTCCACGGGAGGCTCAACAAGGGGACGAAGGTCGGCGAATTGTCATATCCCGACAACGCGGCTTGGCCCGAAGTCGAACACATGGTCCGCTGGTTCGACCATTGGCTGAAAGGTGTCGATAACGCTGTCGAGCGTGAGCCGGCGGTCCGGTATTACGTCATGGGAGCCGTCGGCGAACCCGATGCACCTGGCAACACGTGGCGGACGGCGACCGATTTCCCGCCGGCACACGCGATGCGGCCGATGTACCTCGCGGCCGATGGCAAGCTTCAAAGCGCCGTCCCCGATTCGGCAGAAGGTTCGACATCGTTGATCAGCGACCCGAAGACCCCCTGTCAGATCGCCGGCACTGGCTTCCCAGGTGCGACCGATGCCAGGCCCTTCGAAAGCCAACCGCAGGTCTTGACCTTCACCACCCCTGTGCTCGATGAGCCGGTCGAATGGACGGGCAGGATTCGCGCCGAACTCTTCCTTTCGTCAACCGCCCCGGATACCGATGTGATCGTACGGGTCAGCGACGTTTATCCCGACGGGCGTTCGATCCTGATCGTCGATTACCCGCAGAGAGTCCGTTACCGCGAGGGGTTTGACCACGAGGTCTTGATGAAACCGAATGAGATCGTCGGGGTCAATTTCGACGTCGGTTGGATCAGCCAGATCTTCAATCGCG
>JBEIRZ010000638.1:0-1718 GCA_040375695.1 Planctomycetaceae bacterium | reverse complement strand
CTCTTCGGGCTCGTCTCTTGGGGAGTCTCACAGCCATGGTTTTGCGTCGGGGTGAAATCGATGCGATCGATCGTGATCGCGCTGGTGCTCATGGTCGTGCTTTGCTGGTGGTACACCTCGCGTCTCTGGCTGGTCGTTCTCTTCGGTGAGGGAAGGAAAGACGTGGTTGGGTTCGATGCGGTCCCGTCGGCTATGGATGTGGCGGTCGGCGCTGTGGCGATCGCTTTAGGATTTGTGCTATCGGTCTGGCGGGTTACACGCGACCGCGGTGGCCGTCATTCGTTGAGCTTGCTGAGTCGGCTTGGCGACGTGTGGGAGCGATGGCAAACGGCGCGTTGGTCGATCCCTTCGCGGCCGCTGGCATCGCCGGCGGATGCCTACGAGGCTTTCGTTTTCCGCAGCCGGGCGATCGCCGTCCCCGCGACTATCGTGACCGTGTTGGCCATGGCGTGGATCGCGGCGTTGTACTATGGGGCCTTTTATCGCAACCTAGGAAGTCTGCTCCAAGTCGCGCTGTTGGGGTGCTGGGTCGCAGCGTTTTTTCAAATCTTGACCGCCGCGGCTGTCGCAATTTTAATGCAATTGTACTCGTCCCAATGGTTAACGCCGCCAGCCTTCGGAACGGATCGACGGCCCGTCCACTCGGTACCCACCTATTCGACGAGCTTCTTTGAAACCCTTCCGATCTCGAATCGCGACCTCGCCGGCACAGCGCTCCGTGCTTCCATTACCGCCATGACCTTGTCAATGGTCGCGATTACCGGTTCCCTGGCGCTTGTGGGTTTCATCAGTCGAATCACCGACACCGAAGTCAATTTGTTGGATGACAGTGGAGGCGAATATGCGGGGGGTTTGCTCATCATGACGTTCGGATCGGCCCTCATTTCGTTTGTGTTGGTCAACCTTCCGTTCGCCATTTGGGCCTTTGCGGCAAAGCGAGCGATTTTCTTGGCGGCGATCTTTGCCTTCGGGATTTCGTATCTCTTCCGATTTCCACTTTCCGTATTGCTTGGTGGGCTAGTTCTGGTTTGGTTGCTGGCGGAAATGGTTTTCTTTACCGTCCTTAACCTTCGCAGGGGAGACGTGACGCCCCGATCGGCGGTGTTGATTTGGGGAGCCGGTGTGACACTGGCGGTCGTGTTCTTGCCCTTTGCATGGACCGGATTTACGAAACGTCTTCAAGCGATTGATCATCTAACGTTCGCGTTTGAGGCGGCGTTGTTGATCTTGCCCTTCCTCGCCACCTCGGTAGCGGTTCGGAAGTTCCGCGCCTCGTAGCGTTCGCGAAAAAATGACAAAGGACGTCGGGTCGTGTCACGATCCGTCGCACTTTGGAGATGAAACGCTCGAATCCCGAATCCCGAATCCCGGGTACGACCCCCAATGCAAACAGCGGGAGGCATTTAGTGGTCGAAAAACCCGGTATGGAATGCGTTTGTGGTGAAAGGCTTAGCGGATTCTAAAAATTCCCGAAGAAGTTACCGGAAGTTACCGGACGGATTGCGCCGTTCCGCTATTGAGTGAGTCGGCAGCAAAAAAACTTACGTCGCCGTTAGAACGACAACCCATTTTTGGGGCCGGGGAAGCTGTTCTAAGGGTTTTCTGATCGCCGCAGTTCAGACGCTGGCGTGCGAACGATTCCGGCGTCTCACAAGCTTACTGGCCACAACGCATAGCCCCTAGCTTGCCCAGGCCTCGGTTTCTAGGCCGAGTTGCCT
>JBEIRZ010000535.1:0-2596 GCA_040375695.1 Planctomycetaceae bacterium | reverse complement strand
TACACATCGAAACCCCTGACCCCGCCGTTAATTTCCTCGCCAACGGCTGGTTGATCTACCAAACATTGGCCAGTCGCATGTGGGCTCGGTCCGGTTTCTACCAATCAGGCGGCGCCTTCGGGTTCCGAGACCAATTGCAAGACGCAATGGCCCTCACCTTCTGCCAACCGCACTTGCTCCGCGAGCATTTACTGCGAGCCGCCGCGCAACAGTTTCGCGAAGGGGACGTTCAACATTGGTGGCACCCGCCCAAGGGCCGCGGTGTGCGCACCCATTTTTCCGATGATTATTTGTGGTTGCCGGTCGCGATCTGCCGCTACGTTCAGAAGACCGGTGACACCGGTGTCCTTGACGAAGTCATCCCCTTCCTCAGCGATCGACCGCTCCGAGACGATGAAGAATCCCATTATCACCTTCCCGCAATCTCGGACGATCGCGCGTCCCTCTATGAACACGGCGTTCGAGCGATCCGACGCGGATTGCGATTTGGCGAGCATGGCTTGCCCTTGATCGGATGCGGCGATTGGAACGATGGCATGAACCTGATCGGCCAACGGGGTAAAGGGGAAAGCGTTTGGCTTGGGTTCTTTCTGTTCGATGCCATGCGGCAATTCATCGAACTTGCAAACCTCCGCGGTGACGACGCGGTGGCACAACAACTCACTACCGAGTCCGAGCAACTGCGGGTCCAATTGGAACTTCACGGCTGGGACGGAGAATGGTACCGCCGGGCGTACTTCGATGACGGCACCCCCCTGGGATCGATCCGAAACGACGAATGCCAAATCGACGCGATCTCGCAGAGCTGGGCGGTCCTGTCCGGCGCCGCGAATTCGCTGCGGTCGCAACTCGCCATGGATAGCCTTGAACGGCGACTCGTGGATCGACATTCTCGATTGATCAAGTTGTTAGACCCCCCTTTCGACCGTTCATCACTCAATCCCGGTTACATCAAAGGTTATGTGCCCGGGGTGCGAGAAAATGGTGGGCAATACACCCACAGCGCCATTTGGGCGGTGATGGCTGCTGCCAAACTAGGGGATTGCGATCGTGCTTGGGATATGTTCGCTCTGATCAATCCGTTATCCCATGCGGATCGACAGGAATCGATCGAGCGGTATCGCGTGGAACCCTACGTCGTTGCTGCCGATGTTTATGGCGTCGAACCCCACGCTGGCCGTGGAGGCTGGACTTGGTACACCGGGTCGGCCTCTTGGATGTATCGCTTGATCATCGAATCCTTGCTCGGTATCGATCAACGTGCCGACCGCCTGCACATCAATCCCTGCTTGCCAGACCACTGGTCGCACGTCGAATTTCAAATTCGATATCGCGAGACCCCCTATCATGTCCGCATCGAAACCCATGTCGATGCACCTGCCGAGCAATCGGGATCCGTTCCGCAACGTCGTACGCGACTCGTTTTGGACGGGACCGCCATCACCGACGACTTTATCTTGCTGGTCGATGACCGCCGACCGCATGAAATCGTCGTGCATCATCTCGACGCTTCCGGGGAACAGTCCAATGATTCCTGCCCCATTCACTAACCGCTCTCATGCCCCAGGCAGTTCGATTTCGCTCACGAACCCAAAGGACAACGAACGCTTGGGTGTTGAAAGAAAGTGAGCGGCATGACGGATCCTCGCGGAACGATCGCTCCGCCGTTGTTGACCCGCGAGCGGCCATTTCCACAGCTCCCGTCGGCTAACAAAGTAGGTTACTTGACCCGCTCGATGTCCGGCAAAACCCACGACCGATCGAAGTAGGCTTGAGTCGGGCCGTAGAGTCGAAAGTAGGAGAACCAACCTTTGCCCGGAAGCGTCTGGATCCAATTACTCTTCGGTTTACCAACAGGAGCGGTGGGGCCGAAGTAAAGGTCGACGGAACCGTCTGCGTTCTTGACGATGTCGTCGCGTGAAGAACGATCCGGCTGAACCCCGGTATCGACAAAGCAACGGGTTTCGTTGTCATAGACGGTGACCGACCAGAACTGCGCGACGGGCGCGTCTTTGGGAACCTGGAGATGATAGGCGTGGCTGCCACTGAGCCAATTCCCTTCGCTATCCTTTGCTGTTTCGAGATAAAGCTGGCCGAATCCGACGGTTCGTCCCATCATGCCTGTCGAGACGCCAACCGCTTCATAAAACCACGACGATCGTTCGTCGAGTTGGGTGTGATGCAACGCCTCTTGGTTCGTCTCTTTCAGAAAGAGCGAGATGTCCCAATGCTTACCGGGCCAGACGGTCGACCCTTCAAACCGTTTTTCGTAGGCGATCGTGCGGGCCATCAATTCACCGGTTCGAGCGGCCTCGTCGAGGATCTTCTTTTGTCGCGTGGTCGGGGTAAAGGGCTTGCCCTTTTCGATGCCGAGTGGTTGCAGCATCCCCATCACCATTCGATCGCGCTCGTGAACGGGTTCTTCGTTGATGATCTTGGCGAGGCCCTCCCAATAAGCGAGCCCGCGGGGTTGGGTGCCGCTCCACTTGCGGCCGTTCGGTGAAACATGGCGAGTTGCGGGCGGGTTTTCTCGCTTGCTGTAGGGATAGATCTTCAAATCAGCAATCAGTGCTCGCGCCTTTGCCGCATCCGGATC
>JBEIRZ010000385.1:0-4263 GCA_040375695.1 Planctomycetaceae bacterium | reverse complement strand
CTTCATTCGCCCGGCCGATCGTTTGCCGTGAGTCCGAGATCATCCCCTGCCACTTTGCCGGGGAATGATTGAACATCAAGAGCCGATACGGGCTGAGGAACAGCGATTCCCCGCCCCCTTTCGATTGTCCTTTCAACCTGCCCGCAGGGACCAACCATGGGCTTTTCCCCGGCTTCGATGGACCGTCGCCCTTGCCACCCTTTCCGTTCTTGTTCCCGCTGTTGTCCGCGTTTCTCTTTCCCTTCCGATCGTCGTCGTCCGACGGCTCCGCATTCGCACTTCGTATCATGATCGTCCAATTCACTTGAATGGATTCGACGATGCAAGTTGCACCGGGGTGGCTGAACGTTTCAACCCTCCGGGCGTAAGGACGTAAAGTGCGGGGAAACCTCCAAAAAAATCCGGATGTTTTTTCAATCATTTTTGACGCGACTTTTCCGCTCGCGTCAAATGCCATCTTTTGTAAAAGTCCCTTCCGAAGACCCCGTCAAAGCAGCACCGTCCGGGTTGGCATCAAGGTCGTAAATCATCATGAAATCGCGGACTAAGCCGCGCTGGAGCCCCGGCTTGTCGGGATGCAGTAGTTTTTCATACGCCTCACGCCTGACGAAATGGCAGATCATCAGGTACCGGCCGTCGGCGGAAAACTCGGTCGAGCAGGTGGTCAACTGATGATCGACCAGGTTGATTGGTCCCTTTCGGAGTTGGCCGAGCGTTCGATCCCAGGCGAGCGATACAACGAAGGTGTCGAGCTTTTCGTCGGTCCAGACCGCCGTCTTGCCGTCGGGGGAGACGGCCAGATCGTGACCCGAGGAACCGCGGACCCGGATCGGTCGATCGAACTCTAACTTCTCGGTATCGAACTGACGCAAGACCCCGCCCAGCGAACCGACCGCCAATCGTTTTGTCCCAGGGATCCGATCGATCGACCGCACACCGACCTTGTCGAATTGTTGGGGAATTCCAGGATCAGCAGCGTTTAAAATCAATAGCCCTTCGAACCTGCCGCCGGCGGCAAGCAGGTCGCTGCCGGGAAAGAACTCTAAGGCCTCCACACCGTTTAGCGGGACCGTGTAGCCGTCTTGCAATGTCTTGCCGTCAAAGCGTCGAACCCTCAATTGACCTTCGCGGCCGGCCCACGCGATCCACTTCCCGTCGTCCGAGATCGCAAACGCCTCCAAATGCTCTGTCTTTCCTTTGGTGAATCGCGGGGCTGCGCTGACGATCAGCGTCCCGCTAGCATCGAGCAATTCGACTTGGCGGCTTTCGTACCCCACCATCATCCACTTACCCGACGGCGCGATCTCGATCAACATCACCGGGGTGTCGGCTTCAAAATCGAGCTTGAACTTCGGGTCCTTGACCGTGGCACCCGGGGTTGCGAGGCGTTTCATCAATTCCGCGGTGGGGTAGCGGTAGAGCGTCCCGTCGGCCAGCCCGATGACGACCTCTTTCCCGTCGCGATCGAAGGTCGCGGCACTGATGTCTCGGCCGGATTCGTAATCGGTCGCGTGAGCGGCGAAGTGGGTGCTGAAGACCGACCCGTCCAAGGCGGTGGCAACGACGTGCTCGTCAGACCAACAGACCGCGGTGACCTCGGATTCGAAAACCTCGGCACGGACCAACGGTTGGCGGGCGAGCTCAAGGTCAAGTGGCGTCGGATCGGGATGGACCGGAGAGCCCCATACGGAGATCTCACCCGATGTGCTACCGACAGCGACGTAACGGCCATCTTTGGAAATCGAGATGCACGAGGGATCTTCCGTCGAACCCGTAAGCATCTTTGCCGAGTCATGCCCGCTGGGGCCCAGAAAATAACCGTTTTCGCCGTGGGTGATCGCGGCAACGACTTGGTTTGTGCTTGGGACAGGGACGAGAGAAACGACCCCTCTCTGGGTAGCAAGATCGACGGATGACCCGTCAAGCCCACGGAGGAGTAGTTGCCCCTCTTGCATCATCACGGCCACGGTCTTCGAATCGTTCAGCCATCCGACCGAGCGTCCTCGGCTTTTTATAGGGATTTTAATGAGATCCTGGTTAGGATCGGCGAGCGATTCTAACAGCGCCCATTCGTACCGATAGGTTGATGCGAGCCATTGCCCGTCGGGTGAAAAGGCGAGTGCTTCGAGCGTTGTCGGCCCGGTCGAGCGTAGTTTTCGGATCTGCTTGTTGGCCAAGTCGATCAGCCATGGGGACGCGATATCGGTCTGGGCATCGGTGGCGCCACCGGCCGCGACGAATCGTCCGTCGGCGCTGATCGCGAGCGCATCGATCCTCTGCAGCGGCGTGTCGATCGTATCGACCACCTTGCCGTTTGAGCGATCGAAGATAACCAGCCGTGGCGAGTCACCTCCGAGGATCACCTTTGACGTGTTAGGGATCAAGACGATGTCACGCAGGGGATAATCGGCTTTGTACAACAGCCGATAATTCGAATCGATCTCCGCTCGGAGCAATTGCCAAGAGACGTCTTTCGAAAACGCCGGATTGTTCTCTTTGATTCCGTCTGCGACCGATGCAGCCATCTCGAACCGGCCGAGTTGGTAATTGCTGTAGGCGTCTGTCACCCCGTATTGCCACGCGGTGTCTTGCAGCTTGCTGTTGGTGACTTGCAACTTAACATTCGATTCTTTTAGTTTACCGTCGGCCTGGTTCAACGCCAAATCGCTATTGTCTAACTTCCAAGAGCTGACTTTTTGGACCACGATCGCGATCAGCATTGACGAAGCGGCGAGCCCGAGTAGGCCCGCGGCGAGTCGGTTGCGATTGGCCCACCTTGAAAACCTTTGGGGCCAAGACAATGGCCTAGCGATGGTCGGCTGCCCGTCGAGGAACCGGCGAAGGTCGGCTTTCAATTCGCCGGCCGAGCGGTAGCGGTCTTCGGGTTCATAGGCCAAGCACCGCATGCAGATCGCGGTCAGGTCCTTATGGATGTTCGGCCGAAGCGAAATCGGGGCCTTGATCTTTTCGCTGGCGCTGACGAGTCGTCGCGGTCAGTCTCGCAGTTTCGGGGCCGGGTCCCGGTCAGCATTTCGTAGAGGAGCAAACCGATGGCGTAGATGTCCGACGATTTGCCTCCGCGGCTGTTGTCACCGTTCAATTGCTGCGGCGACATGTATTCGAGGGTCCCGACCAATTGCCGGATGGTGCTGACCCCCGCCTCGGCTTCTTCGACCCTTGCCAACCCAAAATCGGTCAACCGTGGGACGACGCGTCGAACGCCGTCTGCGTCCAAGGTCGTTTCTAGCAGGATGTTGTCGGGCTTGATGTCGCGGTGCAACACGTTGCGGCTGTGGGAATGTTCGATGCCGTCGGCGATCCCTTCACAAAGTTCCGCCGCTTGACGCGGGGAGTAACGCGGCCCCAAGGGGTGGAGCGTCTGCAGTTCGGGGCCGTTGACAAGTTCCGAAGCGATGTAGGCCATCCCATCGATCTCGCCCGTCTCGTGGACACGGACAATATTGGGGTGATTCAGCTTTGCCGCAGCCCGTCCTTCGTTGATGAAACGGCGAACGAGCTTCCGTTCGACGCGGCGATGCGGGTGGAGCACTTTGATCGCGAGGGTGCGGTTCAGATCCGGGTCGTAGGCTTCCCACACCGCGCCGAACGAACCTTTGCCGATCATCTTCCGGATCTCGAACCGGCCGAACGGGTTGGGCAACTCCCAATCGGGGATCTCTTCGAATCCGTAGCCGGTCCCGCTAAGCCCATCGCTCAGCGTCGAGCCGGTGAAAAACCCGATCATGTTGCTGGACGAGATTCTGGTTGATATTGACGCGAGAGGGTGCATCCCATCCGACTTAGCCAAATGCGCATCATCTTCGTCGGCGAGCCGCTGGATTTCCGCCTGTTCTTCAGGGGATATCGACTTCTCATCGACCGCTTCGTCGTGTCTGGGATCGAGATTCGAAGGGCGTTTGGGGGGATAATTCATGATGGCTGCATTTTCTGCGAGAGCTTTTCGAGCGATTGATGCCAGTGATACCGGACGGTGTTGGTGGAAACATTTTTACGCGACGCGATGTCGTCAAAGCGGAGCTTTTCCCAGTAGTGGAGCGTGAGGATTTCTTGCTCCAGCGGGGTGAGCTTCGGAAACAATCGCAACAGCATCTCGACGGTTTCGTTGAACACCGCGATCACCGATGGCGTCTTACCGCCATTCTCCGGGAGTTCCACCGACGAGCGGACCTCATTCTTGATGCCGCGTGATTTGGCCTGAACGTGGCGGCGCAGCCCGTCAGCGACTTGTGATAGGAAAATCCG
>JBEIRZ010000475.1:0-3191 GCA_040375695.1 Planctomycetaceae bacterium | reverse complement strand
TCCGCGACATCGGCGTTTTCGAATGGCGGCCCGTTGTTGCGAACCTTCTGGCCGTTGATCCGCTTTTTACCTTGGGTCGCTTCGACCTTGGCACGGACGATCGCCTGGTTCTCTGGCAGGGCATACGCGCCGCGACCCGTCTTCGCCGCCGCCCATGGCACCGACCAGCTCGGTGGGTCATCGAAGCCGCCGTGATAGAGCTTCCCCAGACCACGGACGAAATAGCCGTGCTCCTTGAAGTGCTGCGGCAACGTCACCACATCGGGCAGGGCGACCCGAAAGTGCGTCTCCAGGTCCCAAACCTTCGTCGAGTCGGGACGGCATCCGGTGAGCAGGCTCGATCGCGAAGGGGAACAGACCGCCTGCTGGCAATAGGCCCGCTGAAACGTCACCCCACGCGCGGCGATCCGGTCCAGGTTCGGCGAATGGACATGCCCCGCGCCATACGCACCGAACTCCGGCCGCAAATCGTCAACCGCGATGAACAGGACGTTGGGCCGGCGTCCCTCCGCGGCCACCGACCGGTTCGCCGCGATCGCAAGCGCCCCTGCGAACAGAACCATGGCGACCAGCAGCCGCAACGAAACATCGATCGATCGTGATCGCATCAGCGAACCCTTCGGTACGAGCAAAAAACGGGAATAGCGAAATGAAAAGTGGGACCGGCTCAGCCATGCGGGCCAGGCCCAGGGATCTTCATCGGGTGATCGACACGCGATCGACCGACGATCCCGTCATGATAGCGTCTACGGCTGGACGTGGGCTTAGCGCCGCCTCATTCCCACTCGATCGTCGCCGGGGGCTTGCTGCTGATGTCGTAACAGACGCGATTGACACCCTTGACCTCGTTGATGATCCGGGTGCTGATCCGTGCCAAAAGGTCGTAGGGGAGGTGGCTCCAGTCGGCCGTCATGAAGTCGTCGGTGTTGACGCTGCGGACGGCGATCGTCTCTTCGTACGTCCGCGCATCCCCCATCACCCCGACGCTCTGGACCGGCAACAAGACGGCGAAGACCTGGCTCGTTTGGCGATAGAGCCCCGCCGCCTTCACCTCGTTGACGACGATCGAATCGGCTTCGCGAAGCTTGACCAACCGATCCGCCGTGACCTCGCCCAGACACCGCACGGCCAGCCCCGGTCCGGGGAAGGGGTGCCGCCAAACGAGCGTCTCCGGCAATCCCAATTCGCTCCCCAACCGCCGCACTTCATCTTTGAAGAGGTCCCGCAGCGGTTCGATCAGCTCGAAGCCGAGCTCTTCCGGGAGGCCGCCGACGTTGTGATGCAACTTGATCGTCGCAGCCGGGCCGTCGACCGCCGCACCGCTTTCGATGACGTCGGGGTAGAGCGTCCCTTGGGCGAGGAAATGCGCGTCGCGGATCTTGCTGGCCTCGTCCTTGAAACACTCGATGAAGGCGTGCCCGATCCGACGACGTTTTTCCTGAGGGTCGGTCACCCCCTTGAGGATCGACATGAACTTCTGCTCGGCATCGACCACGTGCAGGTCGGCCTTGAAGTGCGTCGTGAATTCGGAAATCACCGCCGCCTGTTCGTCTTTGCGAAGCAACCCGTTGTTGACGAGGATGCACGACAATTGCGGACCGATCGCCTTGTACAACAGCGCCGCGACGACCGCCGAATCGACCCCTCCCGACAAGCCGCAGATCACCCGGCGGTTCCCGACCCGCTCGCGCAAATCGCGGATCGCGGCCTGGGCAAAATCGCCAAGGTGCCATGTCTCCTCGCAACCGCAGACGCCGATCACGAAGTTGTGCAGCACCTGGCCACCCAACGGCGTGTGCGTCACCTCGGGATGGAATTGCATCCCGTACACGGGCAACGACCGGTGCCGGACCGCGGCATGGGGGCAGGTCGACGTCTTGGCCAACGTCTGAAAATCGGTCCCGATCCCTGAGACCTGGTCGCCGTGACTCATCCACACATCGGTCGAATCGGGTAGCCCCGCGAAGAGCTCCGCGGGCTCGACGATGTGACATGTCGCCCGGCCGTACTCCCGCCGCTGCGTCTGCTCGACCCGACCCCCGAGCGCCTCGCACGCCAACTGCATCCCGTAACAAATCCCGAGGACCGGGATCCCCAGCCGGAACAGCCCGGGGTCGCAGCGCGGCGCCCCCGCCTCGTAAACGCTCGCCGGCCCGCCCGACAGGATGATCCCACGCGGCGCGATCTCGCGAAGCCGAGCGGCCGAGATGTCGTGCCGCAAAATCTCACAATAAACGTTCTGCTCGCGGACCCGACGGGCGATGAGCTGCGCGTATTGCGATCCGAAATCGAGCACCACAATCCGCTGATCGGTCAATGACATGTCGGTTACTTTGTACTTTCCTGCGAAACGAAACGCTTAAACGCCAGAGTAGCAGAGCGTCAAAATGCCGCATCCGCGATGCGGCCTAAGGGCCATTGGCAAAGCGTCACGGCGGCTAAGTGTAGAAGCCACTTCCCGTTCCCCCAAGGGGCAAACCCGGTCTCGACCCGTTGCCTTACGGACAAGCCCGATCCCCACTTTTTGCAGCCACAACCGCAACAACCCCTCATATTTCCCGAAAATCCCCCAAAACCCGCAAATTAAAAATCCGAAAACTTTCGGATTTATTCCTTTAGGAGGACTTTTCTACCGGAAGGTGTACCCTACTATTGAAGTATCCCGCGTTCTTTACCCAACAGGGTAGAAATGTAGGGATCGCTGGCGGCCTTACAGGAGGTGTTGGCAACAACCCTCTGACCGTGCCTGCCGGGAATCATTTCGGGGAATTGTTCCGCAATCATCATTCGGCACGGCGCCTGTGGCCGGGCTCCTTGGCGGTAACATCCCCAAAATTATTCATTTCATTTGAACGAATGTTTGCCCGGGCTTTCATTTGGGCGATGTCACCGATTGGTGGCATCGCCCATTTTTTTTTCTTGTATGCCCGTTCGATTTGGGCCCCTTCGGTTGGGCCACACTTGGTCCCCTTCGGTTGGGCCACGTCACTTGGTCCCCTTCGGTCGGGCCACGGCGCTTGGCCAGTTCTCCTAAATCTCGCCTTTTTAGCCCGCTTCGATCGTCGGCCGCGTGACCGATCAAGCTTCCGTTCGCTGGTCGACCGCATCCGCTGCTTAACGGTACAATAGCTTGGCCGAGCCCGCCTAAACGTCCTGTCCTGAAAAGTCCTGGCACACAATCGATCCGCTCT
>JBEIRZ010000092.1:0-14532 GCA_040375695.1 Planctomycetaceae bacterium | reverse complement strand
CGTCGGTGATTTGGGCCAGCTTGGTCGAGCCGTAGTAACGGAACAGACCGTTGCAGTTGACCTGCTCGTTCAGGTAGTCGCCATTGACCCAGGGTGTTCCGGGGTTGGCACCCTTGACGAACAGGCTCGGGTTGTTGGCCGGACCGGGGAAATCGGGGACCGCGGCGCAATCCTTCCAACCACCCCAAATGTGACCCATGTTCCCTACGTAGTCGGTCCCCGCGCCGCTCCCGCCGCCGTTATGCTTGTACCCTTCGACCTGTCCGGTGCGGATCGTTTCTTGGGCGTTCGATGGGCAGAGGAACGTGTTGACTACCGTGCGTGCGAGCGTCGCGTTCACGGGGTCGCGCAGCGACATTGCCGTATTCCAGTTGATCTGATCGTACAGCGGTTGCTGTTCGACGAACGGGAGCGACAGGGTCAGCCACGAGAATTGGCGCCAGCGATTGACGACGCTCTTGCGGCCGCTGTTGTTAGGATGGGCTTCATCGTCGCCGGTGTCGGAATTGAATGGCAGCGTCTTGTAGGTGCTTTCGTAATTCAAGCAAGCCAAACCTAGCTGCTTCAGGTTGTTACCGCAACTCATGCGGCGTGCCGCTTCGCGGGCGGCTTGAACCGCCGGCAGGAGCAGGCCGACCATCACGCCGATGATGGCGATGACGACCAGCAATTCGACGAGCGTGAAGGCCGCGCGTCGGGGGTGGTGATTAAAACTCATATGTATCAAACCTCGAGTGCCCAAAAAGAACGAACGAAAACGACGAGCGAAAAAGACCACAGGGACTGTGAATCGGGACGGCAGATCAGAAATCGGAAAATCAGATCTGGATGTCGATGGCGTTCTCCCCACCTTTCACTTCGACCTCTTTCGGCGAGGTTTCCGGAAGGGTGTATTCCTTCGGGATCGGGCCTAGGTCGATCTTGGGGGGCTGGGAACCTTTACCCGATTCCATGTAGGCCCCATCCGAAGGTTTGGGAGAGAGAAAAACCTTGTACTTGCCAGGGCGGGCGCCCGGCGTCCCCTCATTCCCTGAGAAGAGGGTGTACTTGCCTTGGGTGTCGATCCGCCCGGTCGCGAGCAACTGCTCTGCCGGCGATCCCGGGACGGGCGAAAAGGTGATGCCAACCCCCTCTGGGGCAGGCTGGCCTTTGATGCTTACCGTACCGGTAACCGTGGCATTTCCACTTTGGCCGCAACCGATAGTGGCCAGTGAACTAAAAGCCATCACAGCGGCAAGTAGACGATTCAATGAAGATTCCTCATGCTTCGGTACAAATACTAACCCTTGGGCCCGATCCGGCAGCGCCAGAACTTCCCTTGTTCCCAATGATCGGCGTTGATGGCCAAGAGGGAGAATCAACACCTGAGATCAAAGTTAGTTTCGCCCATTCAACGATCAAGACGTCAGTTCTGGTAAATTTCGAGGTTTGCTGGGCAGGTTACCGTTTGTGCCGAAAGGGGGGATTGGGGTGAAGGTTGGGTCTCGGTGTATTTCGATTAGATCCCTGCTCGTCCGATTAGGGGGATTGGAGGTTCCCCGACCCTACCGCTTATTCGTTTTGTGCACAGTATTTGAGACGGTGTGAGGTGATGACTATCTTTAAGCCGTTCTATTCCGAGGATTAATCATCGTGTATGCCATTTTTTCGAGTCAGCGGATCGTTTCGTGGCCATGAATGATCAGGCAACCTTTCCAGCGATGTTGCATCGGCGGGCGGTAGCGCACCCGAACCGTCCGGCGGTCACGTTTCTGGATGACCGAGGCGTCTCGGCAGAGTTGACCTATGGCCAGTTATGGGACCGCGCCGTCCGCGTCGCTTGGAAGTTGACCCAGTTATCGGGGGAGAGGCAGACCCTACCGTCGGGGGTGTCGGCTGGCCCTCGGGCGATGTTGCTGTTCCCTGCCGGGATCGACTTTGTGACCGCTTTTGTCGGGACACAGATCGCCGGGTGGGTGCCGGTACCGACCAGTTATCCGAAGCCACACCGCGCACACCCCCGGCTTGATGCCAGTAGCGTGAATTGTGCAGCGACCGTCGTGTTGACCGACTCACAAAGCTTGGCGGGTTTGGATCGGTCAAAGTCGACGGCGGTCGCGAAGCTGCCTTGCATCGCGATCGACAGTCGGGAGGACCGGGTGGTCGATGATCGTGGCTTCGAGTTGACCGGCTTGACCCCTGAGACGGTCGCCTTGTTGCAATACACCTCTGGCAGTACGAGCGAGCCCAAGGGTGTGGTGATCACCCACCAGAACTTGATGACGAATTTGGAAGCGATCCGGAGGGGTTTTGGCTTTGAGTTCCAGGAGGATTCGCACGACGAGGCCTCCCGCCAAGAGGAACCGCTGGCGGCGGTGTTTTGGTTACCCCACTATCATGACATGGGTTTGATCGGCGGCATTTTGGCGCCACTCTACATCGGTGGCCGTACCGTCTTGCTGAGCCCTCAATCCTTCATTCGCCAACCGCTCCGGTGGCTCGAAACGGTCTCTCGTTATCGTGCCATGGTCACGGGGGCTCCGAATTTCGC
Source organism: Planctomycetaceae bacterium (assembly GCA_040375695.1). Lineage (GTDB taxonomy): Bacteria > Planctomycetota > Planctomycetia > Pirellulales > Pirellulaceae > UBA6163. The sequence goes on along the minus strand of JBEIRZ010000092.1, from coordinate 12,002 downwards.
GTTCGACCTTTGTGCGGACCGGTTGACCCCGACCGAGATCGCGGCGTTGGACCTCTCTCCGCTGCGGTTGTTGTTCTGTGGCGCGGAGCCGATTTCGGCCACCTCGCTGAACCGCTTCGCCCAACGTTTGGCGGGGGCAGGATTAAGTGACGATATTTTTTACCCCTGTTACGGTTTGGCGGAGTCGACGCTGCTAGCGGCGGGGGGGGACGGGCCGGGACGGCTGCAGACGATCGAAATCGATCGCGCGTCGCTCGGACAGGGTCGGGTTCGTGTCGTGCCCGAAGGTTCGTCGAAGTCCGCGACGCTCGTGAATTGCGGCCGCGCGGCGTGGCAGAGCGAATTGATGATCGTCGACCCGGTGAGTGGTGAGGAAGTGCCCCAGCGGACCGTTGGCGAGATTTGGATCCGCGGGGAGACTGTCTCGAAGGGTTATTGGCAGGCCGACCCTGCGGACATGGAGAGGTTCAATGCGGAATTGGTCCGTACCCGGCGAGGCATCGTTTCGCTCATCGGCCGGTCGGTAAGCCAGCGGACGGGAGGTTTCTATCGGACGGGTGACCTGGGGTTTTTCGACGGGGGTGACCTTTATGTCACGGGTCGAATCAAGGAGGTGATCATCGTTCGGGGTCGGAATTATTTCCCTCGCGATATCGAAGCGACCGTCGCATCGGTCGTTCAAGGGTCCGCCGGTAGGGTCGCGGCGGTCGGGTTTCGCGTCGATTCGACGGAGTGGTTGGGGATCGTCGCGGAGGTGCCGAGGCACACCGCCCCCGAAGACTTGCCTGGGATCGTCCGGCGCATCCGTGCGGCCGTGATCGAGGAGCACGAAATCGACCCCCGGGAAGTCGTCCTGGTTCGGATGTCGTCGATCCCGGTGACGAGCAGCGGCAAAACTCAGCGGGTGCGTTGCGTCCGCTGGTTCGAGGAACCTGCCGAGCCGTCGGTTCACCGATGGAAGCGGCACGGGGATGTCGCCGCCGTGCCCCTTGAACTCCCTTCGTTCCCTGGCCGACCCGAACCTGCCGATTTCGATTCGGTCAACGTCGCGGTCCGCGATTGGATCGTGCGGTGGTTGACTCAGCGCGGCGGTGTCGAGCCCGATCAGATCGATCTGCAGCAGCGGTTCGATGCTTATGGCCTCGATTCTTTGATGGCCATTCGACTGATCGGCGATTTGGAAGATGCCTGTGGGGTCGAATTGACCCCGATGATCGCCTGGGAGCATCCGACGATCGCAGCGACGGCGAGCCTAATCGCCGGTCAGATCTGCAAGGTGAGTCCGGAAGAATCTTGGGTGCCTGACCAGGCGACCAATCCTGCCGTCGTCTATCCGCGCTGATCGCGGCTGGTTAACTATCCGCTGATAGCCCCGATCGTGACCAAGAAGCATTAACTTCTGAAGCGGACAGTTCACTTGTCAAGAAGGAGAATCATCGTGCGCGGGGGTGCGCTTTTTCGTAGATGGATCGCAGGTTGGCGGCGCTCAGATGCGTATAGATCTGCGTCGTGACTAGGCTCTTGTGCCCCAGCAACTCTTGGACGCTGCGGATATCTGCCCCGGCATCCAACAGGTGCGTCGCGAACGTATGCCGCAGCGTGTGAGGACTTGTGCGGGTATCCAGGCCGGCGGTCGCGATATGTTTTTCCAGCATCCGACCTACGCTTCGCGTGGTCAGCCGCGTGCCGTAACGATTGACAAAGACCGCCGCCCCCCGCCCTTTGGCCTCTTCGGTGGGGTGTCGAAAGCGTAGCGCGGCATACTCGTGGATCGCCCGAATGGCGAACGAGCCCAGGGGACAAAGCCGTTCCTTCCGGCCTTTACCACGAACCTTCGCGAGCTGCTCTTCCGGGTCGATATCGCCTTCGGATAGGCCGACAACCTCGCTGACCCGCAGGCCCGCGCTGTAAATCGTCTCCAAGATCGCGATGTCCCTCAAACCCCCGACCTCACTTTTAGGCGGGGCCGCCAGCAGTTTCCCGATGTCTTCGGTGGTCAAAAAATGGGGGAGCTTGCGGTGCGGGCGAGGGTTCCGCAGCGGCTTGGCGGGATTGGTTTCGACCAGCCCCAACCGCTGGCTAAAGCGGAAGAAACTTCTCAGCGAAGCTAGCTTCCGAGCGATCGATGTCCTGGCGTATCCCGCTTCCTGAAGCGCCGCCTGGTAACCTCGGAGGATTTGGGGTGTGAGGTCCGCGACCTCGGGCAGCGAGCCCAACGAATGCTCAAGCCAGCCCGTCAAGCCGATCAGGTCTTCGCGATACGATTTGATCGTCAAATCGGACGCATTCCGCTCGATCGCCAAATGCCGCAGGAAGAGAGAAACGACTTGTTGCATGCCACGGTCCAGTTAGCGACGATCGGACATCGGGGTTCTGGGGTGACTCCCTGAACGCGTCGATTTCTCCCTGCCCTCGTCTTCCGTCGGAACCGCATCCCGAATCTTGCGGCACAGCATCGCGGCGTCATACCAACTGAAATCGAGTTCCGGGTCGGCTGCGAAATGGGCCAATTGTCGAAGCGTCGCGTCTCGGTTGGCGTCATCAAAGAGGAAAATGAACTTTTCTTCTCCCTTCACCAAAGCCAGAACGTTGATTTCGGTTTCCATGACAGGCCCAATCCGTGTTTGCTAGCTCGATCCTGATGTCCGATCTGGCCGATGGGGGTGTCGACCCGACACCGATCTTCTATCGGCCGGTCGATCTGGTGAAATGAGATCGGCCGCGAGTCATGTCACAACTTTATCGGAGTTGGGTCTCCAGTGGTGGCGAGAAAATCGGAGAAGCGTGATTCACGGACTGGGTTGACTTTGGCGCCTAATTGTTTCCCGGCAACAACGCTTGCCCGACGTAAAGCCAGACCGGGATCGAGATCAGCCCGATGATGCTGGTGCCGATGATCGCGGCGACGGCCGTCTTCACATCCTGTTCGTAGAGCCGTGTCAGGATCACCGAGAAGACGGCGGCGGGCATCGCGGCCTGCAGCAACAGCACTTGCCGCATTTCCAGCGGCATGGGGAGGAAGGCCGCGATCGCGATCAGAGCCATCGGCATCGCTAGCAATCGAAACCCACAAGCGGCGATCAAGGTGCCGATCGACTCTCGCCACCGGAGCTCCCGAAGGAAGTCGAACAGGATCGCACCGCTGAGCGCTAACCCCATCGGCACGGCACACTGGCCTAGGGCTTCGGTCATTTGGAAGAAAGCTTCTGGGATATGCCGATGAAGGCCGGTCGCCTTGACCGCAGCGGCCGCCACGATCGCGACGATCGGGGGTGTGATCCACCCCTGGCGGGTCGCCGGCAGCCGATCTCCGGCGATCACCCAGATGCCGACGCTCCAAATCGCCAGATCGACGCCTACGTTGTGGAGGATCAGGCTGGCTTCGGCGTCTGGGTAGAGGAACTGTGCCAGCGGCAATGGGATGTAGCCGTAATTGCACAGTCCGATGCTGAGCGCCAGGGCACTTTGGGCGCCACGGTCCTTGATCCCCAAACGTGGCCCGATCGTCCGTGCGAAGGCGACGGCCAACAGGAGTTGCAAAGAAGTGCTGAGCAAACCGACCAGCGGCGGTAGCCAGGTCGCTTCGAGCCTGTCGAATCGGTCGGTGGCGAGGATCCTGTCGATGAAGAAGGCGGGGAAAAGGAGGTTCGCGATCAGCCGAGAGATTGAGACGTCGGCCTCCCGGGTGACCCATTCGAATCGCCTTGCCAGCGCCCCGGCGACCATGACAAGGAACACCCCCACCACACGCGAAAAGATCGGCAGCAGATCGGACATGACCCGGACGGGGGCAAAAATGGGGGGAGACAGAAGGCCGATCCAGACTATCGCATACGTAGCGAGATGCCGGTACCCCTGCCGGCAATTCGATGACCCAAGCTTGAAAACGGCAGCAAAATCGCGGCACGGGCTCTACCCGCGGTTGCCTGCTAACTATCGTGACGGTAAACACGCGGGTCGCCGAGGTTGAACAGACTTGACCGATCCGCCCCTTACCAATCGCTCGAGCCAAGGTTTTCGTGCCGCCTCGACCGACCCGACCTTGAGCTGACGATCGACGCATGTCCGTTTCCGAATCACCGGTCGACAAGAGCGAGCAACGCGTGCGGGAGATGTTCCGGCAGGTGGCCCCCCGCTACGACCAGATGAACCACCTGCTCTCCATGAACATCGATCGGTACTGGCGGTGGCGGGCGGTCCGTGCGCTGCGGTTGATCGACGATTCGCCGATCCTCGATGTTTGTACTGGGACCGGCGATCTGGCACTGGCGGTCGCGGCTCGTGTCGGCCCCAAGATCCGAGTGGTCGGGTCGGACTTTTGCTCGGCGATGCTCCGGATCGGCCAGCGGAAGCGATCGACCGGGCCAGAAGACCTCCGGCGGCGCGTCGAGTTCCTCGAAGCCGATTCGCAACAACTCCCGTTCCCGGACGACCGATTTCAGGCGGTCACCGTGGCTTTTGGTTTGAGGAATGTCAGCGACACCGACCGCGGGTTGCGGGAGATGGCACGGGTTTGCAAGCCGGGCGGCCAAGTGATGGTGCTCGAGTTTTCGAACCCTTCATTCCCTGGCTTTCGCCAAGTGTATCAGTGGTATTTTGAGCATGTCTTGCCGAGGATCGGTCAGGCGTTGGCCAGGAACGACAAGGATGCTTACCGTTACCTGCAAAAGTCGGTCGGCCAATTCCCGGACGGCCCCCGTCTGGTCGCCCGAATGGTGGGGGCCGGGCTTGTTCGCGTTTCTTACCGGACGTTGAGCGGAGGGGTGGCGTCGATTTACACCGGGTTCAAGCCGGGGGGCGAACTGAAATGATTCATCCGACCGATGGGGTGCGGTTAGCCGCGGGGCCGCCGATCGTTGTTGCGGTCACCGGCGCTAGCGGTGCGATCTATGCCGTCAAGCTCCTGCGATCGTTGCTCGGGCGCGGTCATTCGGTTCACTTGACGATCAGCCCGTCGGGTGGGGCGGTGATCAAACAGGAATTGGGTTTGGAGCTCGACCTGAAACACTTCGACCCGCGGCCGTTGCTGGGGCACCGGCCGAGTTGGTCTTGTAGGGAGGTGGCAGCGCTGAGCGATGCGGAGCTCACGCTCCTTCGGTATCACCATTACCAAGATTACATGACGCCGATCGCCAGCGGATCGTTCTTAACCCGCGGGATGGTCGTCTGTCCTTGCAGCGGCTCGACGATCGCGGGAATCGCCCATTCGGCTTCGACCAATCTCGTGCAGCGGGCAGCCGAGGTGCATCTGAAGGAACGCCGCAAACTGATTCTGGTGCCGCGTGAGACGCCGCTGAGCACTTTCGCGATCGAGAATATGCACCGCGTGAGCCAAGCGGGCGGGGTCGTTCTGCCGGCGATGCCCGGTTTCTATCACGGGGTGAATTCGATCGACGACCTGGTCGATTTCGTTGTCGCCCGGATCCTCGATCAGTTGGGGGTTGATCATGCGATGATCTCCCGTTGGGAGGGGGGCTCTTCATGACGACGGCCGTTGACCGGCGAGCGGCGCTCTCGCGGTGGGGGCAGTTGTTCGGGTTGATCCGTTTTTCGCATACTTTGTTCGCCCTTCCTTTCGCGATCCTGGCGACTTGGATGGCGGCCTGCAATCCCTTGCCCGGCGGGGCGATCGCACCCGTCGGCTGGAGGCAGTGGCTCGGCGTTCTGGTCTGCATGACCTTCGCCCGTAGCGTCGCGATGGCCTTCAACCGATTGGTGGACCGGCGTTTTGACGCGGAGAACCCTCGGACGTCCGGACGGCACCTTCCCGCTGGGCTATTGACGGTCGGCGAGGTCGCGGGCTTTATCCTGGTCAGTGCCGTCGGTTTTATCGCCGGGACACTTTTGTTCCTGCCGAATCGGATCCCGTTATTCGCCTCGGTACCGGTCCTGGCTTGGTTGTGCGGCTACAGCCTGGCCAAGCGATTCACGGCGGCGGCGCACCTGTGGTTGGGGGTCGCGTTGGCATTGGCCCCCCCATGCGCGTGGTTGGCGATCCGGGGGTGGTGGGGGTGGGCGGATTTGGCCGCTCCCGCGATCCTCTCCGCGGCGATCATGACTTGGGTGAGCGGGTTTGACATCATCTACGCCTGTCAGGACGCCGATTACGATTCGTCGGCGGGGCTGCATAGTATCCCGGGCCGGTTCGGTGTCGCCGGCGGGTTGCGGATCGCCGCGGGATTGCACGGGCTGACCGTTGCGATCCTGGTTGCGTTCCCTTGGTTGGCCCCAGGGTCTGGACTGGGAGGGGTGTGGCTCGGGGCTGTGGCGGGGGTGGCGAGCCTGTTGGCTTATGAGCATGCGATCGTTTCTGCGAGCGATTTGCAGCGTGTGAATGTCGCCTTTTTTAACGTCAACGTTGCGATTAGTTTGATCCTCATGGTGGCCGGGGGGGTCGATTGCTATCTCGGTTGACTTGCCCAATTGGGGTTAGCGGTGGCGATTTTTGGCGGTTAAAACAGAAGATAGTTTGTACCTTTTGAGAATTTCACGATGATTCCGAGCGAGATGCGTGCCCGTTTGCGAGGCATTCGCGACAAGGTCGAAGCCGGCCAGCGTTTGGGCCTGGATGACGGGATCTTCCTCTACGACCCCGGGGTCCCGTTGCAAGAGGTCGGGATGCTTGCCAACGAGGTTCGCCAGCGGCTGAATGGCAACGTCGGGTATTACAACATCAACACGCACCTCAACCCGACCAACGTTTGCGTCTACCGTTGCCGCTTTTGCGCCTTTCGCAGCGACCTTCGGGACCCGAAGGGCTATGCGATGAGCGACGAGCAGATCCTCGCCCGGGGTCAGGAAGCGACCGACAACGGTTGCACCGAGATGCACATCGTGGGGGGGTTGCATCATCAGCGGCCCTACGAGTGGTACCGTGGGATCATCACCAACTTGCATCAGAGATTCCCGCAGATCCATCTGAAGGCCTGGACGGCGGTCGAAATCAATTGGTTCGAGTTCAAGACCAAACGGAGCGTCCGCTGGATCCTGGAGGACATGCGCGACGCGGGGCTAGGGAGCCTGCCTGGTGGCGGGGCCGAGATTTTTCATCAGGAGGTCCGCGACCAGCTCTGTGAACACAAGGCCAACACCCACGCTTGGTTGCAGATCCACCGGACGGCTCATGAGATCGGATTGAGATCGAATTGCACGATGCTCTACGGTCACATCGAACAGCCTTACCACCGGATCGATCACCTGATCAGGCTCCGCGACCTCCAGGACCAGACCGGCGGTTTCCAAGTCTTCATCCCGCTCGCTTTTCACCCAGAGAACACCCAGTTGAGCGGGTTGAAAAAGCCCTCGGCACTGATGGACCTGAGGACGATCGCGATCAGCCGGCTGATGCTCGACAACGTCCGACACATCAAGGCCTACTGGATCATGCTCGGGATCGGGACGGCCCAGACCGCCCTCGCGTACGGCGACGACGACATCGACGGGACGGTCCGTCACGAACTGATCTATCACGATGCCGGTGCGACGACCCCGGAATGCCTCTCGGTCGAGTCGATCCGGCAGTTGATCGCCGAGGCGGGGCGGGAACCGGTAGAGCGGGATACCCTTTATCGGCGGGTGTTGCGAGACCCGGGCGATTTCACCCGTTGGACCGTTGGCGGTTCGGTCGACGAGGCTGTGGAGCCGTCGGCCGAGGCCGTCTTGTCGAGCTGATCGCGGCAAGGATCATCTGATCGGGTCTTCTAGGATCGTCCCTTCGGCTTCATATTGGAGTTGCGGCGGGCTCTTCGGATTCGCTCCGAGGGGCAAATTCCCAACCGCTGGCGTTTCGCCTTTCCCGAGACGAGGCGCCCAACCCGAACTACCCCGAACGAAGTAAGGACATAAGGATGTTGCGTTGCTGCATGTTGCTGGCGGTCTCTTTGATCGCCACGTCCGCCTACGGCCAGAGTGCTGCCACTGCCAAGGTGACGAACAAGGTCTTTTTCGACATCGAAATCGGTGGCGAGCCTGCAGGCCGGATCGTGATCGGCCTCTTCGGTGGCGACGTGCCGAAGACGGCAGAGAATTTTCGAGCCCTGGCGACTGGTGAGAAAGGGAAAGGGCGGCTTGGCAAGCCTTTGCATTACGAAGGGAGTACCTTCCACCGCGTGATCCCCGAGTTCATGCTTCAAGGGGGTGATTTCACCGCCGGGAACGGGTCCGGGGGCGAGAGCATCTATGGCGAAAAGTTTGCCGACGAGAACTTCAAGTTTCGCCACGACATCGAAGGGTTGCTGAGCATGGCCAATGCTGGCCAGAACACCAACGGGTCGCAATTCTTCATCACCACGGTGAAGACGCCATGGCTCGACGGCCGGCACGTCGTGTTCGGTCGTGTTCTGGAGGGGATGGATGTCGTCAAGGCGGTCGAAAGTCAAGGGAGCGAGAGCGGTCGGACGCGCAAGCCGATCAAGATCGCCAAATCGGGCGAGCTCAAGGAATAACGCACGGCTTCGATGTCAAGTCGGTGGGGAGCGGGCCGGACCGTATGCGGACGGCTCGCCCCCGCTGGCCCCTCGGATTAAGGCCGCTCGGATCAAGAATCAAAATCGGGGCCCCAAGATAACCTGGCGCCGGGGACCGAATCGCGTTTCTTTTCGCCAAGCCGTTGGGGTGACGACCCGGGGGACTAAGATCACCCGACAGGTGACACGGTGACGACGATATTCTTGAAGGTTGGCGTGCGGCTCTGAGGGTCGACTTGTCGCGGCACCAGAACGTTCGATTCGGGGTAATAGGTTAGCGCGTTGCCCTGGCGAATCTTTTCGTAGCCTCGGGCGAGAAGCCCCGTCATCTCTCCGGTGGCGCTGCGGACCGTCACCCGTTGATCGTGCTTCAGGCCGAGGCGTCCCAGGTCATCCGGGTGCATCAGGATCACATCGCGACGGTCTTGGTTTCGATACAGGTCTTCCTCTTCGTAAACGACCGTGTTGAATTGGCCTTCGCTGCGGGCGGTCATCATCCGCAATTCGCCCGGCGCGGTGCCGATAAGGTCGGGAAGTTTGTGGACATGCAAGATGGCCCGGCCATCACTGGTGGGGAACTTCGGTTGGTGCAGGACGCGGCCCTCGACAACGAATTCTTTTTTCGTCTGATCGATCGTCTCGATCTGTTCGAACCCCGGCACCACGGCGGCGATCCATGACCGGATGGTCGAGGCTTTCCGCATCGATTGCCAATCGATCCCCACCGCTTCGGGGCAAACGCGACTTCCCAGTTCGGCGATCACGTCGACCTCGCTCCGGGGGCCGGGAAGCCTGCGCGGCCCCCCGTCGCTGAGCCGGATGTAGTTGAACATCGATTCCTGCGTCGTCGGTTCGGGCTCCTCGTCTCGCGCCAAGACCGGCAGGATGATGAAGGATTTGGCCAAGCCGTGAGCGTGTCCGGTGTTCAAGGTCGTGCTGAGCGTGACCCCCAGGTTCAGGCGGCTCATCGCTTCGTCGGCATAGGTGGCGTCGGGGTTGGAGCCCCACAGGTTTCCGCCAAGGCTGATCGCCACCTTGATCTCGCCCCGGTGGGCCGCCTCGATGCAGGCCAGGGTATCGAGTCCCGGCGTTGTTGGCAGCGTGAGGCCAAACTTTTGTTGCAGTGCTTGGAAGATCGCGTCCTTGAGCTTTGGCGTGACACCGACCGACCCGATCCCCTGGATGTTGCTGTGACCACGGATGGGCATCAGCCCACAACCGGGGCGGCCGATCATCCCCCGGCACATCGCGAGGTTGGCGATCGCCTGCACGTTCTCGACCCCGTTCGCGTGATGGGTGATCCCCATCGTCCAAGAGAAGACGCTTCGTTTCGACTTCGCGTAAGCGTCAGCGATCTCACGGATCTCCTTTTGTCCCACCCCGGACTTCGCCTCGATCTCCTCCCAGGTGAGGCCTTCCACCTCCCGCCGCCAAAGGTCGCTACCTCGGCAATGTTCGTTGAGGAACGTTTCGTCAAACGCGTTCGCTTCCCCGACCGCCTTGGCGATCCCCCAAAGGAGCGCCAGGTCACCGCCGATATGAGGCTGGACGTAGTGGCTCGCGATCCGGGTGGGAAAAAAGAGGGAAATCGGATCGCTGGGGACGCGGAACCGCTCCAAGCCGGTTTCGCGGATCGGGTTGATCACGATCACCTTTCCGCCACGTCGGCGGATTTGCATCAGCGTTGTCATCAAACGAGGGTGATTGCTCGCCGGGTTCCCGCCGATCAGGAAGAGGCAATCGCTCTGTTCAAGGTCTTCGAGGGTGAGGGTCGCCGTGCCGCTACCGACGCTCGATTGAAGGCCGACACCGCTCGCTTGGTGGCAGTAAAAGCTGCAGTTGTTGACGTTGTTCGTCCCGTAGACGCGGGCGAGGAGTTGGAGGAGGAAACCGGCTTCGTTGCTGCTCCTGCCGCTGAAGTACCAGAAAGTGTCGTCAGGTCGTGTTCGCCGCAGTTCGTCGGCGATCCGGGTGAATGCGTCCGTCCAGGTGATCGGGCGGTAGTGGGTCTGGCCCTGTTCGTACAACACGGGTTGGATCAGCCGTCCGCAGTGCTCCAATTCCCGCGGGGACATTTTCGCCAAGTCGGCGACGCTGGTTTGTTGCCAAAAAGTCGGGGGGATCCCCGGTTGCATGTCGGCGACCATCGCCTGGAGGCTTTTCTTGCACAGTTCGGGAAAGGACCCCTGCTCGTTGGTCATCCCCCCGGCTTGTCCCCCCATCCCCAACGCACAGGTCTTGCAGGCGTTTTTCGAACGCATCGCCTGGAACAGCTTCCAGACCCCTCCCGCCTCGCGGCCCTTTTTCCACGTGTACCAAATCGCCCGAAATCCGCCGCCGCTCTTGACCTTCACGTTCGATCGACTCCGCAAAACCCGGTGATCCCCTGCCGTACCCTCGTCACTCGTTCGAGTCGGCTGGCGATCGGAACGACCCTATTCTAACCGCCCTGGACCGTATTGCCCCAGGTCAATGTCGGCTTTGCAAGAAGTCGATCAGCCCCTGCGGGTCGTCGGTCCCGATCCGCACGGCGCTCCGATCAAGATTCACGACGACGCAGTCTCGCCCTCGAATCGTCCAGGTCCAGCCGCCATGCTTGCTTCGCCTCAGGCCTAGGCCGTCAAGCAGCGTTAGCCGCCCGGCTTCCACCGATCGTATGTCAGCGTATCGGATCAGTCGGCGAAACAGGGGCAACGGCCCGAACGCGACCTCCAGGTGGTCGCCCCGATCGCGAACCCGCAAATGATGGAATGACGCGGCCAGCATCAGCATCATCAGAGCCGATCCCAGGAGAATCGACGCGAGCCACCGATCGTCACGGGCCAGCCAACTGAGCAAACCGGTAAACAACGCCATGAAATAAAGCAGCAGGCAAGTCGAGCCGTTTTGCGAGCGATCGTAACCGGATGGGGGGTGGGAGGCCGCCATGAAGCGTTGTTCGCGGACGAGTGTCAGGAATAGACGGGATTCGGCTGGAGCAGGCCCATCATCCTCTACGGAATCGGCGAGGTCGGCAACCCGATGCGGCCCTTGGGGTGCCTGGGCCAAGTCCGGTCGCTATCCATCGAGACCTTCGGTTAGCCTTCGGTTCATCGCCGTGAACTCCGAAAAAGTTCATTGAATGCTGATGGGCGACCAGAACCGGCGGAACGATTGGGTGCGACGGGTGTGGGGCCGATTGAGACGCTCGACCTGCTCGGCCTCGGCAGACTGGTCGGGCCCTGGCGGGTAGGCCTTCATCCCTTTGAACGGGATCGGTTCGGAGCTCTGTCCCGCCAGGGTATTCAGGTCGGCATCCTTGTCCCAGCCGACACAGTGCAAAACAAAGTCTCGTTTCCACCCTGCCGGGAGGGGTTCCTGGGGGACACGGAAGCGGAGCCTCAGCTCGTCGCCGGGCGCCATCACGACCATCGCGTCATCCCATTCCCGAACGAGTTCGAAACGGTCGCCCAGGTCGGTGAAGTGGCCGCCGAGGGGAGGCCACGTCGGGTATTTCAGCAATTGGTCGTAGGCAGAGGTCTCGGGGGAGCGATCGGT
>JBEIRZ010000337.1:0-5002 GCA_040375695.1 Planctomycetaceae bacterium | reverse complement strand
TCTCTGCCGATCTTATCGATGACCTCCGGCGCGGCCTCGACGGATTTAAGCCTCGCGATGATCGACTGGGCGATCGGCTCGGTGACCATGATCGTGATCATGATCGGCTGATCGGGGCCATCAGGGCGGCCCGGTTGACCAGGCCGACCCGGTGGTAACTCTGGGCGTCCTGGTTGATCTGGTCGGCCGGGGGGCAATTCGGGACGTTCGGGTGGGACGGGGAGCGTGTTGACAGGAGGACGCTCGAGCTTTTCCCAATCGAAGCCGAGCTCGGCGAGTCGGGCGCGGACCTGTTGCAAATCGAGCGGGGTGCCGGCGTTGATCGCGTCGAACATTTCTCTGCCGATCGTATCGATGACCTGCGGCGCGGCCTCGACGAATTTTAGCCTCGCGATGATCGACTGGGCGATCGGTTCGGTGACCATGATCGTGATCATGATCGGCTGATCGGGACGCTCGGGAAGGTCAGGCCTCTCGGGAGGTGTTGGCATTGGGAAAATCGAATCGACGTCAACGCCCAATTCGGCCAGCCGGTCTCGGACCTGAGGCAATTGCATCGGGTTATCAGATTCGAGGGCCGACCGCATTTCATCAGCGATCGTCGTGATGATTTCGGACGAGACGTTGAAGGCGCTGAGCCTAGCGGAAACGGCTTCGACCAGCCGCACGAGTCGCTCGCGCTGGAGCCCTTCCGGCGTGCCGTCAGCTCCTACGGGGCCGGGCTGGGACGCGTCAGCCGGGATGGGGTCTGTTTGCCGCCAACGCAGCTCACCGTTCTCGACAATGTCGCCCAGTTCCGGGCGACCGCCCCGGCGTAGGGTATTGAGGATCGCGAATGCCGCTTCGGCATCCATGTTCGGAGGGAGCGCGTTGGTGGCGATCGCCTTTTCGATCCGCTCGATCCGCTGTTGGGTCTCGATGCGGCTGGCACGCAGCCCAACGTCGCCCCCCATGCTCTGCGAGTTGAGATGATTGAGGATGATCAACGCGTCGCGCGGGGTGACCGTGTCGTCGGCGTCGACATCGACCATCATCGGGTTCGTCGGATCTTGCATGGCCGACCGATTGACCCGATTGATCACCACCAAGGCATCTACCGGGGAGACAGCACCACTCGCATCGGCGTCTTCGGGGAGGACGAAATTATGGAGGCAATCCCCGGCCATCAAGCTGCGATTTTCAAGGTTCTCGATGGACATCCGCCGCGAACGTGGCTGGCGCGAGGGCTTGGACCGTTTCATGAGTGATTCCGATGAGCTGATAGATTATCGAAACGACGATTAATGGTAAGCATTTGATTCGTACTAAGCAAATAGTACGAAGGAGTTAGTAGTTAGTCAAGTCGGTATATTTTTGTGTCGGGGCCAATGAAATTGAAAAAAAGCCGAAAAAAATCTGGGCTGCGGAATGTGGGTGGCACCAAGCCGGTTCTGATCTTCCTGTGGTGGATTTTGCTAAAAATCCCTTGCGCTGAGGGATCTTTAGCAAGATCCACCACCTGGGTGTGGTGTCTTGCTTGCCGATTAAAACGCGCTACCTCTTTTTGGCCCTTCATCGTTGATGCCAATCGGTGCCACCTACAAAAGGTTCGGTGCCACTCGTTGATTAGCGATCAGCTTACGGGTGGCATCAAAGTATTCGGGTCGGATGAATGGCGGTTGGATGGATGGTAGAATAAGGCCGGATCAGGGTTGGTGGTTGTTCTCGTTTGATCAAAGGTGCGTGCATGCGATTTCTGGGATGGTTCCTCTTGCCGGTCGCGCTCGGCTGCTGGCCGATCGGTGCGGCTGAAGTGTCGGCGGTCAAACCCGTCGTCCCTGACTCGACCCTTTCGCTCGTTGCCGGCCAAGATCTCAAGACGCACTGGTACACTTGGTTGACCGATGACGGGCATGACGACCCGAGGGGCGTCTTCGCGATGCAACCGGATGGGGTGTTGCGGATCAGCGGCGACGGCTTCGGCGGGCTGATCACCCACAAGGAGTATGCGAATTACTACTTGGTGATGGAGTATCGCTGGGGGACCAAGACGTGGCGGAACCGTGCCGACCGCGCCCGGGACGGCGGGTTGTTGTTGCATTGCCAAGGGCCCGATGGGAATTTTGGCGGGACCAAAGAAATGCCCGGCCCGTGGATGACCTCGGTCGAATGCCAAATCATCGAAGGGGGCGTCGGCGATATCCTGGTCCTGCAAGGGAAAGATCAAGACGGTAAGACGATGGATGCGGCCGCGACCTGCGAAATCACCCGTGACCGCGATGGCGAAGCGGTCTGGACGGCCGGTGGCAAGAAAGAGCGGTTCACGGCGGGACGGATCAATTGGTCCGGCCGTGACCCCGATTGGAAGGACGTTTTGGGTTTCCGCGGGGCGAAAGATGTCGACAGCCCGGGCCAGGAATGGACCACCTTGGAGTGTTTCGTCAAAGGGGACACGTTGACCTACCGTGTGAACGGCGTGATCGTCAACCGCGCCGAAGGGGTGGTGCCAACGCAAGGTAAAATCCTGTTGCAAACCGAAGGGGCGGAGATGTTCGTCCGCAAGCTCGAATTGCGGCCACTTCCTGACAAAATCCCGTAAGGCAGGGGGGCGTCAATTGTTCAAACAGGACCGCCGATACTGCCGCCGACGACGTTCCGCGGCCGTGAGTGGTGCGACGATCGGCGGGACCTTGGCGCACGCATGTCGAATGCGGGTAGACGCCTTGGCGTGCTGCGTCGTTGTGTGTCATCTGTTGACGCTCGGTACGACGCGAGCAGAATCGCCGATCGATTTCAATCGCGACATTCGGCCGATCCTGTCGGACGCTTGTTTTCGATGCCATGGCCCGGACGAGGGTTCGCGGCAAGCCGACTTGCGGCTCGATCGACGCGACGAGGCGTTACAGGCGCTGCGGCCGGATGATCCGGGGCAGAGCGAGCTGCTGCGGCGGATCGAATCGGAGGATGCGAAGGAGCAGATGCCTCCGCCCGGGTCGCAGCGGCGGTTGACCGAGGCCGAGAAGGTGAAGCTGAGGCAGTGGGTCGAATCGGGGGCGGAGTATGCGAAGCACTGGGCCTTTGTCGTGCCGCGTTCGAGTGCTCCGCCGACGACGAAGCATGCGGCGTGGGCCCGCAACCCGATCGATCATTTCGTCGCCGCGAGGTTGGAGGGTGAAGGGCTTGGCCCGTCGCCCGAAGCGGATCGCGGCCGGTTATTGCGTCGTCTGTCGCTCGATCTGATCGGGTTGCCGCCGTCGCCGGATGAGCTCGCCCAGTTCCTTGCGGATGCGCGGCCGGACGCATACGAACGGGCGGTCGATCGGTTGCTCGCGTCGCCTCACTTCGGCGAACGGATGGCGATCGATTGGCTCGATGCGGCGCGTTACGCCGACACGCACGGCTATTTTGGCGATAAGCCACGGGGCATCTGGCCGTGGCGGGATTGGGTGATCAATGCGTTCAACGCGAACATGCCGTTTGACCAGTTCACGATCAAGCAGTTGGCCGGCGATTTGTTGGCAACGGCGGACTCGGGCGGGCAAAGCGGTTCGCCGGACGACCTCATCGCGACGGGTTTCCTACGCAACCACATGGCGAACGACGAGACGGGGTTGATCGACGAGGAGTACCGTGTCGAGTACGTCGCCGATCGGCTGGAGACGACGGCGACGACTTGGATGGGTTTGACGATCGGGTGCGCCCGATGCCATGACCACAAGTACGACCCGATCACGCAGCGGGACTATTACCGGCTGTTCGATTTCTTTAATCAGGGGCCGGAAACGGGATTGATCCGATCCGACAATCCGCCGCCGTCGATCGAAGTGCCGACGCCCGAACAGGTGACGCTTCGAGAAGAGCTCCGGCGGGCGAGGGAGGAAGCGGAAGAACAGGAAGGGGTCTTCGCGCAGCGGCTGTCGGAGCGGATCGCGAGTTGGGAACAGCGAGCGGGTCAGGAGCTCGGCACGCCGCCGCAAGTCGGGGTCGTGTTGCACGAGTCGTTCGAAGGGGAGGTCGCGGGATCGGCGGTCGGGACGTCGATCAAGTACGAAGCGGGGGTCTTTGGCAAGGCCGCGATCTTTGACGCGACGCAGCACGTCGAGTGTGCGGCAACGCTGGACCCCGATGGCCCCTGGACGATCGGGTTGTGGATGAAAGCGACCAATTCGTTGTCCTGCCCGTTGTCGGTGATCCGGCCGACCGACGATCGCAGGGGTGTGGAAGTCATTTGGCAGAAAGGGCGCTGGCAAATCAACCTCGTGCATCGTTGGGGGAGCGACCAGATCTCGGTCGTGACGCGCAAGCCGGTGAGTTCTGGCGCGTGGCACCACCTGGTCATCACGTACGACGGGTCAAAGCAGGCCAGTGGGGTGCGAGTTTTTGTCGATGGGGAATTGGCGGGGCTGAATGTCCAGCATGACACGTTGCGGGGGACGATCGATCCGCAGCAACCGTTGTTGATCGGAAGGAGGGACGCACATCTCGGGTTTTATGGCAGCCTTGATGAGCTGCGGGTGTTGAGTTTGTGCGTGACGGACGAGGAGGCGGTGCGTTGGTATTGGTCCGAGAGGTTGCTCGGGATTTTGGCGGTGCCGGAGGGGGCCCGGGGTGCGGCGGATAAAGAGTTGGTGAGCGATTATGTCGTCGATCGGCATGCCGAGCCGGAGGTGCGGATGGCGCGGCATCGGTTGAAGGGGGCGCGTGAGGCGGAGAAAGAGTTGATCGCGTCGATCCCGACGACGTTGGTCGCGGGGGTGGGTCCGATGCCGCGGGAGACGAAGGTTTTGGAGCGTGGGCAATACGATCACCCCGGCGAGATAGTGACGGCGGGTGTGCCTGAGGTGATCGCACCGTGGCTGGAGGGTGCATCCGCACTGGGGCCTGAGTGTGCATCCGCACTGGGGCCTGAGGGTGCATCCGCACTGGGGCCCGAGGGTGCACCCGCACCGGGGCCCGAGGGTGCGCCGCCGGACCGGTTGGGGTTCGCGCGGTGGTTGGTATCGGGCGAGCATCCGTTGACGGC
>JBEIRZ010000340.1:0-4968 GCA_040375695.1 Planctomycetaceae bacterium | reverse complement strand
GTAACAAGGTAGCCGTAGGGGAACCTGCGGCTGGATCACCTCCTTTCTAAGGAATCTTAGAATAAGAAGTCCTCGGGTGACCGAGGCTTCCGATACGTGGAAGCGGTCTCGCACTCGCTCAGCAGAAATCGGCCTCCCCTCAAAGGAGACTGACATCACCAGATTGATTCAAAACCGAAAACCCGCTGAGGCCTGTCGCCTGCCTCAGCGGGTTTTTTCGTTTCTTCACCGGCTTAACCAGATGCTGCCAAGCTCATAGAATCGCAGAGGAAGATCGATTCCCGCCGAAATGCCGATCCGCCCTCCACATCCGACCTGCAAGCCGGTTTTCATCTTCTCTTGCGATTGCTCCGCCCCCCGCATCACCAACCAACGGCAACCGATCAGATCCGTTCCATCGTCGACCGTCGAAATCCCAAGGGCCTCACAAAGCATCGCCGGACCTCGTGTCAACTTACGCAGGTCAGTTTGCCTCCTCGCAGCAGACATCTCTTGGATCCCCCAAAGCGGCTGGACCGCCCGAATCAAGACCGCGCTCCCGATCTCCTCCGACTCGGTCGCTACATTCATGCAGTATTTGGCATGGATCGAATAGACGTACAGCGTTCCTGGCTTTGCAAACATCGATCGGTTCCGTGCCGTTTTTCCGCGGACCGAATGACTGGCAGGGTCCCCGGTGGCTAAATAAGCTTCGGTCTCGACAATCTTCCCTCCCAACCTTCTGCCATCGGCTGTGTAGCGAATCAGAAAGGCCCCGATCAGATCTCGAGCGACCTGATCGGGTTCTCTGGCAAAGAATTTTCTAGTCAAACGTCGCCCAAGCTTCATGCCAGCTCCACCAATCATTCTTACAATTTCGACTGCACCTTCTCAGCCGACCGACAGATCGATCCGAAATCACTCGCCCAAGCGTTTCCTTGAAGCCCCAAATCAAGCTCTTCCAAGCCCGCTGGATATTGCCGATATCCGGCCCACCGATTTGCCGCGGTTGGGTTCTCGCGGAAGGCCATCGGATACTCGGCTTTTCCGGCTCTGCCCCTCCACCGACTGGAATACCGGCCATTGATCTAGGAGCCCAAACGATCATCCCGGGCCTAGTCAATTCCCACACTCACCTCGAATTTTCACAACTTCGTCACCCCCTCGGTAGCCCCGGGATACGGCTGAACGACTGGATCGGAGAGGTGCTGCGATGGCGGCAAACAGACGGGAATAACTCCGAAAACGCGATCAGACTTGGTCTGCGTGAAGTCGCTGCCGGAGGGGCAATCCTGGCAGGGGAGATCGCGACCCCACCTTGGCTGGTCGCCAACGAACCACTCGATGTCGAAGTGGTCGCTTTTGCTGAAGTCCTCGGCCTCACGGAACAGCGGGCTGCGGAACGATTGGCAGCGGCAACTTCATTGATCGAGTCCCTAGCCGGCAGACCATGGGTTACGGCCGGCGTCTCACCTCACGCCCCCTATTCGACATCGCTCGAAACGACTCGCCGTGCCGTCTCGATTGCGGAGTCGCGTTGTCTGGGCGTCGCGATGCACCTTGGGGAAAGTGAGGCAGAGCGGGAACTCTTGACCCGTGGCACCGGTGGCTTTGCCAAGACGCTCGCTACCCTGGGTGTCGACTACGCGGCGCTTGCCGGCCCGGGAGAGGGCAGGCACATGGCCTACCTTCGGATCCTGGCAAACGCACCGTTCGCGCTGGTGATCCACGGCCACGATTTACAAGAAGACGAAGTCGACGTCATCGCGACTTCGCCACGCATGACACTCGTCTATTGTCCTAGGACCCAAGCCTATTTCGGTCACAAGCCTGGTGGATTTGAAAGGCTTGTGCGTCGTGGAGTACGAATCGCCTTGGGAACCGACTCACGGGCTAGCAATCCCGACCTCTCGATTTGGAACGAATTGCGTTGGCTCTGGAAAAATCGTCCCGATCTCCCCTGGGATCGGGTCCTGCGGATGGCAACGATCGACGGTGCCGATGCATTCTTGAGACCCGACCTTGGCAGGATTGAAACGGGCGCACGGTGCGGGCTGCTGGCGTTACCCGGGGACGCCGATTCGGTCGACGAGCTGGTCGAACTATGGCTCGGTT
This sequence comes from Planctomycetaceae bacterium, assembly GCA_040375695.1. Classification (GTDB taxonomy): domain Bacteria; phylum Planctomycetota; class Planctomycetia; order Pirellulales; family Pirellulaceae; genus UBA6163. Next base: position 2,874 of record JBEIRZ010000340.1, on the reverse strand, counting down.
GCGATTCGCCGATATGGATAACCAGATGAGCACGGTTGGCTACAGACTCGATTCCCGTGACCTTATCAGGTCCCTTTTTGACCGGGCCGCCGGAGACGCTCGCTCCGGCGGGGCTCTCGGGAATAATCTTTCCGATGCCATCGGCGGCCCCATCAAAAGCCCGCCGCAGAATGATAGAATCTTGTCATCCTGAGGCCTTACCTCAAGTGAATAGTCGATTCCCAAGGAGCTTAACCATGAGCCACATTTCCCCCTCACTACGGCTTCTGTTATCGGGCACCGCCATCCTGATATCCGTTTTATCCGGCGAGGGGTTCGCCCAGGATAGTTGGCTCGGTTTTCGGGGCGATGGTGGTCGCGGGGCTGCGCTGCTGTCCAAGCCGCCGGTCGACTTCGATGTCACCGAAGGGAAGAACACGGCATGGAAAACCGCCACAACCGGCCGTGGTATCGGCGGCCCCTTGGTGATCGGCGATTTGGTGGTGGTCACAGGTTGCGATGGCGAGGATGAGCGTGACATCCACGTCGAGGCTTTTGACGCAAGTAACGGTCAACGCAAGTGGATTCGTTCGCTCCGATGCACAGGCCGGCCATACACCCACCCGACCAGCGCGAATGCCTCGCCGACCCCAGTCAGTGATGGCCAGCGGGTCGTCGCCCTGTTCAGTTCTTGCGACTTGGTATGCCTCGATTTGAAAGGCCGCCTCCAATGGTACCGGGGTCTTGCGATCGACCACCCCCAAACCGGCAATGACATCAGCATGAGCAGTTCACCGGCACTGATCGATGGGGTCGTCGCCGTTCAATTGGACAACCAAGGCGACTCGTTCATGACCGGTATCGACATCGAAACGGGTAACACTTTGTGGGAACTCCCGCGAAAGCGAGACAGCAATTGGTCCACCCCGCAAGCGATCACCCTTGGCGGGGGTAAATCGGCTTTCGCGGTCCAGGACTCCGAGGAATTGCTGATCATTGACGCGCGGACGGGTCAGCGGCTCCACGATTTCAAGATCAAGTGTGACGGGACCGCTTCGAGCAGTTTCTCGGCGCCGTTGATCGTCGTACCCGGCGAGGAGACCGTTGCCCTTAGAACCGATAGCGCCGGGGTCGAGATTGTTTGGCGGAACAACAAACTCCGCCCGCAGCGCTGCAGCCCAGTAATCGCGGGAAATCGAGTCTACATGGGACGCGGTTCGGTGCTCTTGGCCGGCAACCTCCAAGATGGCGAAATCGCTTGGCAAACCCGCCTGCCCGGCATCGAAACCGTCTGGGCGACACCGGTAGCGACGGGTTCAGGGATTTACGTCTTTGATTCGTCGGGCAAAGTGGCTGTCGTTCGGGACGATGAAACCAAAGGGGAGGTGATTTCTCAGCCCGTCGTCGGAGAGTCGATACTCGCCAGTCCGGCAGTCGTTGGTGATTCGATTTACCTTCGTACCGAAAAGGCTGTCGTTAAGATCGCCGATGAAAAGTCTTGATGCCTACGTCTTCAGTCGTCGAGGTGATCCCGGGCGGACCCGTCTCAGGCACGATTCGTCCCCCGGGATCAAAAAGCCTCACCAACCGTGCTTTACTCTGCGCAGCATTCGCGCCCGGTAGGTCACGCCTCTCCGGCGCCCTAAGAAGCGATGACACCGAGGTCATGATCAAGGCCTTGAAGAAAATCGGCCTGCGGGTTGAAGAATCGGAAGGCGGCCGTACCATCGAGATCACCGGCATCAATCGTGGCTCAGTTGCCCCCCAGTCCGAATCCGAAGTCGAGCTGTTCATAGGCAACAGCGGGACGACCATTCGATTCTTGACGGCCGCGTTATCCGCCTTGGGCGGAAGGTTTCGGTTGAGCGGCGTTCCGCGGATGCACCAACGACCGATCGGTGACCTGATCGATGCCCTGCGGCCGATCTGTGACGGCGAAGTCTCTTCAGAAAGCCCGGGGGGATGCCCGCCCGTGCGGATCGACACCCTAGGTTGGCGCGGCGACGTTATCAAAGTCGCTGGGAATGTGAGCAGCCAATTCCTTAGCGGTTTGATGATGGCCTCGCCGATCGCAGGTAAACGGATCCGTATCGAGGTGCTGGGAGAATTGGTCTCCCGCCCCTACGTCGAAATGACCGCAGCGATCATGCGGGATTTTGGCGTCACTTGTCGTTGGACCGATCCCAAGGAACACGGTCAGTCCTCGAGTGCCGCCTTACCCACATTCGAGATTGATAGCGGCGACGGATACATATCGCGAGATTACGAGATCGAGCCAGACGCCTCCGCAGCGAGCTATTTCTGGGCTGCCGCGGCAATCACCGGTGGGGAAGTGACGGTCATGGGGCTTTCGGATCAGGCCCTGCAGGGTGACGTTCGCTTTGTCGATTGCTTGGAGCTTATGGGGTGCCAAGTACGACGCGAGACAGACCGAATCACCGTGAAAGGACCGCCGGTGCTGCGGGGAATCGACGTCGACATGAACGCTATTAGCGACACCGTACAAACGCTGAGTGTCGTCGCGATGTTTGCCGATGGGCCGACAGCCGTCCGCGGAGTGGCCCACAACCGATTCAAAGAGACCGACCGAATCGGCGACTTGGCGAAAGAGCTTCGCAAGCTCGGGGGACAAATCACCGAGACCGAAGACGGACTCATCATCCGCCCAGGGATCCTGCGCCCTGCCAGGATCGAAACCTATGAAGACCACCGGATGGCGATGAGCCTTGCGCTGGCAGGTCTGCGAGCTCCGGGGGTGCAAATCAGCAACCCCTGGTGCACCGGCATACCTTACCCAGATGACTTCGCCGACTTGGAGGCACTTACGGGGAGGCCTCATCACTGGTTCGAGTGACCGGAACAGCTTTTCGGTTCGATCCTAGTTTGGGCTGTTAT
>JBEIRZ010000477.1:0-3160 GCA_040375695.1 Planctomycetaceae bacterium | reverse complement strand
TCGCCGAAAGCCGCGGCGATGACCCGCAAGCGATCCGGTTGTTGCAACGGGCGCTCGAATACAACCCCCGCAACTTCGAAGCGGTCGGTCGTTTGGCGGCGATCCTTCGGCGTAGCGGCCAAGTCGAAGATGCCGATGCCAAGAGCAAAGAGCACCAGCGGATGCTCGGCCAACGTGACCGCGCGGTCGAGCTCCGCGGACGACTCGTCGATCACCCCGAAGATGTCGAAGCGCGTTTCGAGCTCGCCAAGATTTATTTCGACGTCGAATCGCTCGCCGACACGCAGCTCGAAATCGATACCATCCTTCGCAACCAACCCGAACACGAAGCCGCCAAGAGGTTGCTGCGAGAAGTCGCCCGCCAGTGGTCGCGGATGCGCGGCGAAGGTTTACCCGGCACCGCCGACGAGGTCGTCACAGCGCCATGACGATCGATCGACGCACCACCGAGCGGGCAAGGCGAGTATCGCATCGCATGACGATCTGCGCGCTCGTCGTGACCTTCGCGGTGGTAATCGTTCCGTCCGGATGCGGTTCGCGAAGCGAACCGACGAAGCTGTCTGGCGCGGACCGCGGCGACACGAAATTAGGGGCAACAGCCCCAGGGGAGAATCAGCGCCAAACAGACGATGCCGGGACGGGCCCCCAGGCAAAAGTCGATTTCCGCGAGGTCGATTCTCCGACGATCGCGAGTTTCATCTATCGGCATGGGGGCGAAGCGGGTTTGGCAACGTTGCTAGAGATCGTTGGTGGCGGGGTGACCTGTTGCGATTACGATTTGGACGGCCAGACCGACCTCGCCTTTGCCGGTGGGGGGAAGATCGATGCGGATGCGAAAGAGATCCGCGGCGCGAAACCGCTCTTTTGCCGTGGGCGAGGGGGATTTCGATTCGATGACGTCACCGCGGCTTCGGGCTTGGCGACGAAAGGGCTTTATAGCCATGGCTTCGCGGCCGCCGATTGGAACGATGACGGCTTTGTCGATTTGGCCCTCTACGGTTATGGCGGGGTGCTGTTTTACCAGAACCAAGGGGATGGGACGTTCATCGACGTGACGTCGCGTTCGTCGCTACCGCCGCTGCCGTGGGTCACCGCCGCGGCCTTCGGGGACCTGAATGGCGATGGGGTGATCGACCTGTATCTCGGGTCGTACGCGACGTGGGACATGGCGATCCATCGCACCTGCCCGGCGTCAGACGGCAAGCCTGACGTCTGTTCCCCCAACGCGTTCGATGCGGCCCAAGGGGAAATCCTGATCGGACGGGGTGACGGGACATTCCGGTCGGGATCGGGTCTGGTCGCGTCTGCGAGCGAAGCGAAATCGAATCCGCTCGTAGGGAAAGCATTGGGGGCGCTGATCGGCAGGCTGGACGGCGGGGTTTGGCCTAGCCTTTACGTGACGAACGACATGCTCCCCAACACGCTGCTGCAGCGTGGTGACGATGGCGTGTATCGTGATGTCGCGATCGCGGCGGGGGTAGCGGTCGATGATTCGGGAAACGCCAACGCGAGCATGGGGGTGACGGCGTTGGATTTTTCCGGGGTCGGGCGTTTTGACCTGTTGGTGACGAACTTTGATCATGAACAGATCGCGCTCTATCGCAGCGACGGCAGTGGGACGTATCGGCACGCCAGCCGGGCGGTCGGGTTGAACCGTATCGAAGCGGCGGTCGTTGGGTTTGGGGTCGCGGCGGCCGATTTCGGCGGTACGGGTTGGGAAGACATCCTGTTGACCAGCGGTCACGTCCGTTATTACCCCGACCGAGGCGAGATTCGCCAGCAACCGGTGTTGCTCCGCAACCGACTCGGGGAGGGGGTGCGGCAAGAGACCCCCGCGTGCGGCTATTTTCAACGCAAAACATGCGGCCGCGGTTTGGCCGTGGCCGACTTCGATCATGATGGTGATCAAGACGTGGTGATCACGCACCTGTTTGAGCCGCCGGTTTTGTTGGAAAACCTTTCGCCCCCGACGCCGTGGCTGGAAGTCGCCTTGGTGGGTAAAAACGGCCCTCGCGACGCGATCGGCGCGATCGCCCGGGTGCGGGTCGGCGACCGAGTATTGACTCGCCAGCGTTTCGGCGGGGGCAGCTTCCTGTCGCAAGGCGATTCCAAACTCTTTTTCCGCTGGCCGCAAACGAATGACGGCCCTGTCGAACTGGAGGTCGATTGGCCCAGCGGTCGCCAACAGCGATTAACGGGGGTGACGCCAGGACGATCGCTACGGATCACCGAACCGCCATGACGACGTGATCAGTCGCCCGCGTTATTGCTCACCCGATCGCGGCGAAACCATTGAACCCCACCTTTTACACTGCTAGCATCCTGTAACGACATCACCGCTACTGATCATAAGATTTCCTCCCCATCCCCTCCTCACCCGAGTCGCCCCATGACCCAAGAAGCCGCCCCCCCTGACGTCGACGAAAATTCCCTCTCTCATCACGAACCTCACCACTCCTTGGTGACCCCACCCTCGCTCAAGACTATCGGGATCGGTTTGGCGATCGCCGCCGCTTTGGGTTGGGCGATCAACGCCTTCCCGCTATTCAAGTTCGAGATCCCTGAGGAGCTGATGATGGTCAACATGTACAGCCCGCCGGCGGAGCAGGAGCGATTCAAGATCGAATCGGACAAGGCCTATTGGCGGAACGGGTTGATGCATTACGCGTTGATCGGTCTGGCCTTTGGGATCGTCCCGCCGCTGGTCGGTGGGACCGTGGGACGAGGCCGGTCGCTGGCGATTGGCGCGGTCCTCGGTTTAATCGCTGGGCTGCTCGGCTTCACGCTCGCCCTGTACCTGAGGCGTTTTTGCGATTCCGGGATCGAGCTCCCAGGCATCGGGCCTATGGAAGGGATCATTTCCGATGTGTTGGTCTTCGGACTGCTGGGGATCATGGTGAGTCTCCCGGTGTTGGCTTACCTGTTCGGCAGCGGCCATTCCGAAACGCGATCGAAGGCGATTGCGTTGCCTCTGGGCGGTTTGCTCGCCGGGTTGGTTTTCCCGATCATCGGTTCGATGATTTTTCCCACGCAGAGCACTCGCGACATCCCGATCCTGCATGCCGGGATGCTCGCCATCTGGTTGGCGATCCTCGCCCTTTTCCTGGTGCTGATCTTCCGATACGCAGGGGCGAAGAAGTGACACGGGTTTTGCTGGGTG
>JBEIRZ010000413.1:0-3910 GCA_040375695.1 Planctomycetaceae bacterium | reverse complement strand
CGGGGCGGTTCGACGGTACGTGAAACGTTCGACGGCCGGATCTCCCCCGCGACCAATGCGCTGCTCCACCGGGACGCGGTCTTTGCCGATATCGGAGCGACCGCCGCGCCGCTCTTCTCGGCCCCGATCGATCTGGACGGAGACCACATCGCCGACAAATTCTTCCAGGCCCTAGGTGACCAAGGGACGAAGGCCTATCCGGGCGTGCGAACCACCGACCCGGCGGGGACTGGCGATCAGACGATCAGCCAGTTGAACTTTAGCCAGCGGATCGCGGCTTCACGCGTCAGCCGGACGCAGCCGATCCAGACGACCGCCAGCGGATTGATGATCCAGGACGTCCGTCTTGGGAACGGGGCCGTTCCTACGGTGACCCAGCAGGTGACGATCCACTTCGTCGCGACGACCCCCAACGGAAGCGTCGTCCGGAATACACGCGAGACGCTCCAACCGCTCTCGTTTAGGCTCGATTCGACCGCGGTGATGCCTGCCTTGCGTGAGGCGATCCAGTCGATGCGGGTCGGCGGCACGCGGCGCGTGATCGTCCCCCCGAGTTTACAGACCGGGAGCGTCCCGAGCGGGCTTCCGACCGGCAATGAACTCGTTTTCGAGATCGAACTGATCTCGGCGACGAATTAGCCAACCGGCGGAGACTTCAACGGATACCCGAGAGGCCCGGCGGTCGATGGTTACCGCCGTTTGTATCGTCCCAGAATCACCAGCGATATTCGATCCCAAGATTCGCACCGTGGAAGAGGACATCGCCGCTGCCGTCCAGACGCGTCCCGCTCTCGGGGGTATCGGTAAAGTCCCACTGGTCAGGGGCAAGTGCCACGTCGAACAGGCCGATCAGGTTGTAACCCGCCCGAAGTCCCCACTGGGGGGTGATCCGGTAGATCGCCGTCAGGTTGAATTGCACGATCCCCGAGACACCGCCATCGGAGAGCGAGATCGGGTCGCGAGCGGTCACGAGCGGATCGTTGGGGTCGGGCGATTGGCCGAGCGAAGAGTAGATCGACGACGCGTCGCTCTGCAGGTAACTCCCGGTGACCGCACCTTTCAACATCCCTTGGAGCGACCAGCAGCGCCAGTCGGCCCGTTTGCGGATCCCCAGTTGCAACCCGTAAAGGCTCGACACCGTGTTGATCCCGTAGGTCGTCATCGGGTCCCCGTCGCAGCAGATCACGTTGTAATCGGCGGACTCGTCGAGCGCCCCGCCGATGAAGCCCACGATCAGGTCGGTGCAGGTGCAGTGTTTGTAACGCTTCCAAGCCAGCCACGCCTCCGGTTCGCATCCGTCGCAACAGGTCGACCACATCAAGTTTGCTTCGAACAGGTTCAGGCTCGACTTGTAAACCGGGTCGATGTAATCGGCCGTCTGCCACCCGGGCAAGGCGCCAGGCAAATCGCCGGGTGCCGAAAGGTTATCCGTCGAACTGAACGCCCGGTCGGCAAACGCGGTGTAGATCCCCGTGTAACCCAGTTCCCACCCCCACTGGTGATCGCCGCGGCGGCCGAGATAGGTTCGCACGCCCGGGGCGACCCCAAACGAAAGGTCCTGCGTCCCCAGCAGCACCTCAGTAGGGTCGTTCGCGTTGAGCACCAACGGTTGGTCGCGCAGCCCATTGCTGCGACTCATCGCCAACACATCGAATTCAAAATAGTGGGGCCATTCCGGGCAACAGTCACAGCACTCGATGCAGTCTTGTATCGATTGTCCCGACGGCAAAGGCTCCTGGAGCGTCCCCCGCATCGCCGACTCGTAGGGGATCAACCCCATCGAAGGTTCGGGCTGGTTCCCCGAGAGAACTGACGATCCGGTCGGCGCGGGGATCGACTCGATCATCTGCCCTGACGACAGGCTGCGTTTGCCGTCGTCCGCCTTGAGTGCTCCTCCCTGGGAGAGCAGTACCCCCAGGCCAAAAAAGATTTTCAATCCACGCATCCTTTCGATCTCCATACAGTGGCTGATTAATGCCATGGTGGCAATTAATCAACTGTTGCACGAAGACTGCGAGGAATATTTTTATTGATCCTAAAGATGCAGCAAAAAAATCGACTTTCGGATCGATCGCCTGTTGCGTTTGATATATTCAATCGCAGCCAACGTGGCTTTGCCAGAAATACCGGCACCACCATTCGATTTTAACAATCAGCAACAAATGCCTATGGGTGGCACGTTGGCTGATGGTTTCATGGGTGGCCTGTTGGTTGCTGCTCGCGGCTTAAGCTCACCCCTCTTCTTGGGGGTGAAGCGTCGCCGGGCCAAGTAAAATTCGGCATCTACACGCGGTAGCGTCGAATCGTCACACTGGTCGGTCCAAGGTGGTAAATTTGATCGCACTGCCCAGCGTTTTTCTTGTTCCGATCCCTGCCAGTTAGACGCCGTTTACGCCAACCAATCTTTTCCCCATTCCGTTCTTCGAATCATGACCGCTACGGAACGTATGCTCGAAGAACGCTTCATCGAAAAGCTGAAGGGGCTAAAGTACGAATATCGCCCCGATATCCGCGATCGCGCGGCGCTCGAGGCGAACTTTCGGCTCAAGTTCGAATCGCTAAATGGCGTGCGGCTCACCGATACCGAATTCGATCGGTTGCTGGATGAATTCGTTACCCCCGATGTCTTCGACGCGGCCAAAACGCTTCGCACCCTCAACGCCTTCACCCGCGACGACGGCTCGCAGCTCAATTTCACCCTCGTCAATATCAAGGATTGGTGCAAAAACACCTTCGAGGTGATCAACCAGCTCCGCATCAACACCACCAACAGCCACCACCGCTACGACGTCATCCTGCTGATCAATGGCGTCCCCGTCGTGCAGGTCGAACTGAAGACGCTGGGCACCAGCCCCCGCCGGGCGATGGAACAGATCGTCGATTACAAAAATGACCCCGGCAACGGTTACACCAAGACGCTCCTTTGCTTCGTCCAGCTCTTCATCGTCAGCAATCGCGACAGCACCTACTACTTCGCCAATAACAACACCCGCCACTTCGCCTTCAACGCCGAAGAACGCTTCTTGCCCCTGTACCAGTTCTCCGACGAGTCGAACAAAAAGGTCAGCCACCTCGACGATTTCGCCGATCGGTTCCTCCCCAAATGCACGCTCGGCCGGACGATCAGCCGCTACATGGTGCTGATCCAAAGCGAACAGAAGCTGATGATCATGCGGCCGTACCAAGTCTACGCCGTGCAGCAGATCATCAAATGCATCGATGACAACAGCGGCAACGGCTACGTCTGGCACACCACCGGCAGCGGCAAGACGCTGACGTCGTTCAAGGCCTCGACGCTGCTCAAGGAAAACGACCACATCCACAAATGCCTCTTCGTCGTCGACCGCAAAGACCTGGACCGTCAAACCCGCGAAGAGTTCAACAAGTTTCAAGAGAACTGCGTCGAGGAAAACACCAACACCGCGACGCTCGTCCGGCGACTGCTGTCTGAGGATTACGCCGACAAGGTGATCGTCACCACGATCCAAAAGCTCGGCCTGGCCCTGGACGAAAACAGCAAACGGAACCAACAGCGTAAGAAGCACGACAAGCCGACGTACAAGCAACAGCTCGTAGCGCTGCAGGACAAACGGATCGTCTTCATTTTTGACGAATGCCACCGCTCGCAGTTCGGCGAAAACCACCGCGCGATCAAGGAGTTTTTTCCCAAGGCGCAGCTCTTCGGTTTCACCGGCACCCCGATCTTTGACGACAACGCGACGCTGCAAAAGGTCGAATCCGAGCAGGCGTCGATGCGGACGACCGAGGAGCTGTTCCAAAAGTGCCTCCATTCCTACACGATCACGCACGCGATCGAAGACGGGAATGTCCTCCGTTTTCATGTCGATTACTTCAAACCCGAACCGGGAAAGAAGCCGAAACCCGGCGAGGTGTTGGCCAAAAAGGCGGT
>JBEIRZ010000170.1:0-9348 GCA_040375695.1 Planctomycetaceae bacterium | reverse complement strand
TGCCTCGATGCGAAGACGGGTAAGGAAGAATGGCGGGTCGATTTCGCCGCGAAATACAAGAGCAACCTCCAGGCCTTTGGGTGTGTCTGTTCACCGATCATCGACGGCGATTTTGTCTACATCCAAGCCGGTGGTGGGACGACGAAACTGGCGCTCAAGGACGGCAGCCTTGTCTGGCAGGCGCTGAAGGACGACGGCAGCATGATGACCGGGGGGGCGTTTTCGAGCCCGATCATTGCGACGATCGACGGCCAGCGGCAATTGGTCGTCGCGACGCGGATGGCCTTGGCGGGGGTCTCGCTGGAGGACGGCCGTGAGTTGTGGAACGAGAAGATCGAGTCGTTCCGGGGGATGAACATCTTGACCCCGGTGGTCACCGCGGACGGCAAGGTCTTTTCGTCAGCCCATAGCGGCAAATCGCGGATGTTATCGGTCGCATCCGAAAACGGATCGGTCGCGACGGTCAAGCAGCTTTGGGATAACAAGGCCCAAGGTTACATGTCGTCGCCGGTGGTGATCGGTGACTACATTTACTTGCACATGAAGAACCAGCGGTTCGTTTGCCTGGACATGCGTGACGGCACAGAGAAGTGGACGACGCAGCCGTTCGGGAAGTACTGGAGCATGGTCGGGAATCCGAAGACCGCTCAGATCTTGGCGCTCGACGAGGCGGGGCAGTTGCGGTTGATCGCCGCGGACCCGTCCGGTTATCGGCTGATTTCGGAAGAGAAGGTTGCCGATGATTCTTGGGCCCATTTGGCGGTGCAGCCGATCGTTGGCGGCGCGGGTGACAAGGATCAGGGGTTGGCGATTATCGTCCGGGCGCTGGATCGCATCCGAGTCTACCGCTGGCAATAATAGGGGTCGGCAAAAGGGCTCGACCGACTGGCGGATTCGGCTCCTTCGCCACTCGTCAGGAAGAAGAAAATGTCGTCGAGTCACAAGGTGCTGGTGATTGAGGAGAGTCCTTCGCTTCGCGCCAAGATGCGTGAGCTTTTGGAGGACGCAGGGTATGTGGTCCGGACGGTCCCGGACCCGCTGGAAGCGGTCGACGCGATCGAGGATTTCGACCCCAGCATCGTGCTTTGTGAAGTCGACATGTCGGTCATGACCAGTTTGGATCTGGTCGAGGAGTTTCGGTCGCGTTTCCCGTCGACCCCGGTGGTGTTGACGACCGGCGGCGGTGGCGAGGAGATCGCTGGTGAGGCGCTGCGGTTGGGGGCGGCGAGTTATGTCCCCAAGGCCGAGCTGGCAGAGTTGCTTTGCGAGACCGTGGCCCAGGTCTTGAAGCTTGCCGACGCCCGTCCGGAATCATTCCCCGAGCCCGCGTGTGCCGTCGTCCGGTCGGAGATCCATTTCCGGATCGAGAATGACGAGTCTTTGGTGCCGGAACTGATCGCACGCATGGAGCAGGTCTTGGCAGGGCTCAGTTTTTGTAACGAGCTCCATTGGATGCAGATCGCGATGGCGTTGGACGAAGCGATCCTGAATTCGATCTTCCACGGGAACCTTGACGTCTCGTCAGAGCTGCGACAGTCTGACGACGGCAAGCCGTTTTTCGAGTTGGTCAATTTGCGGAAGACGTTGTCGCCCTATCGGGAGCGGTCGGTCTACATTTCGTTGGTGGCGTCGCCAGAGCGGGCGACCTTCAAGATCCGCGACGAAGGGAATGGGTTTGATATCACGAAAATCCCCGACCCGACCGATCCGGCGAACTTGGAGCGGGCGGGTGGCAGGGGATTGTTGTTGATCCAGTCCTTTATGGACGAGGTGCGTCACAACCCGTCGGGCAACGAGATCACGATGGTCAAGCTGAAGCCTGACCCCAACGCGGTCTCGGACGACGACGATGATGACGACTACGACTACGAGGATTGAGCCGCGGCCCCGGAGTGGCGAGTCCGGGGCGGGTCACTCGATCGGAGATCCTCGCGATCGATGGTACTGAGGGTAGGGCCTTAGCGGTTCAGTCTTGAGCCCGTTCAGTCTTGAGCCCGTTCAGTCTTGAGCCCGTTCAGTCTTGAGCCCGTTCAGTCTTGAGCCCGTTCAGTCTTGAGCCCGTTCAGTCTTGTGGGGCGATCTCTTCGCTTGCCGTTTTGGGTCGCCGGGGGCCTTGGGGACCGGGCTTGCGACCGCGGAGGCGGCCCTTTTCTGCGGGAATGTACTTGTTGTCGATCCCGACGAGCAGTTTGCTGATGCAGAGCTTGTTGATGCTCGTGCGGTGGTCTTCGGATTCTTTTTTGAGTGATTCGTGGAGGCTCATCGGGATCCGGACGGTGATCATCCGTTGAGGCTCGGCCGACTCGCACTTACTGGTTTCCTGGGCGCGAAGGGCGGTCATCATTTCGAGCACCTGGGAGAATTCGGGCGAGGCTTCCCAGAGGTGCATCTGTTCGGCGGACGTGAAGAGTCGCCGGGCGACGCCATCGACGCCGAGGACATCGCGGAAGAAATCGACCCAGCTCGACGATTTCGGGAAGGCCTCGATCGCCAGCCGGAGGGCTTCGGCGCAGCGTTGTTGGAGTGCTTCGGGGGTGAGGCTGGCTTGGGGAGTGAGGTGTGGGGCGATTTGGCTGCCCAGCGAAGGTGGCATCGGTGCGAGCGGCTTGGAGGTCTCGGCCGTGCGGGTGGGGGAATCGGTGGCGAGCCCGGTTCCTGCCCTTTGGGCCAGTGCCGCCGGGAGTTCCTCGGAGCGGTGTTGCACCGAGGCGTGGTGCTGGGCGGCGATGACGTGGACGGGGTGGTCGGATTGGGGGACTCGGGACTGCATCGTTTCGGTCCTTCGGCTGGAGTGAATGAGGCGGCGGCGTGGCCCCATCACGTCGACCGGGCCAACTCGCGACCCATCTTCAATTGACTACAAATCGAAAGACGCAAACCCTGCTAGCAATGGGACTTACGACGATTGCTATCGCGTGCACGCGATCTCAGCATCCCTGCACAAAACCGAGGCATCGCTTGTTGTGCACAAAAATTGGGCACCCGCGAATGCGCAAATACTAAGTGTCCGAGTCAAGGGTGGCGTGAACGGGGTAAGAAAACGGTTTTTTTGCCAAAAAAGCTTAAGCCCCGGGGTGGGGGTTGCCGGGCGCGGCGACGGGGGCGTTGTGGGAGAAGACCGCCGAGGGGAAGAAAAAGTTCAAGCCGGGGTGAGGGTCACCAGGCGGGGCGACGGGTTTGTTGGGCGGGGAGTTGTTTCGACTTGAACTGGTCGATCCCCCGGCGGGCGTCTGTGAGTTCGAGGCATTTCACGTAGGCGGCGGTATCGGCGTAGAAAGCGGTTTTGGGTTGGAGCCCTTCGTCGGCATGAACGAGTCGTTTGGTTTCGGCGAGAGCGGTGGCGGGGAGTTTGCAGAGTTGGTCGGCGAGTCGTTTGGCGGCGGCGGGAAGTTCACGGTGGGGGACGAGTCGATGGACGAGTCCCCATTGGAGGGCTTGTTGGGCGGAGATCTGTTCACCGGTGACGCACATTTCCATCGCGCGGGGTTTGCCGATCAGGGCGGTGAGTTGGGCGATCCCGTAGCCGGGGGGCCAGCCGAGGAGGATTTCGGGCATCCCGAACCGGGCTTCGTGGGTGGCGATCCGGAAGTCGCAGGCGGAGGCGGCGACGCAACCCCCCCCGAGGGCTCGGCCGGCGACGGCGGCGATGAAGATTTGCGGGAGTTGTTCCCAGGCGAGGTAGAAGCGTGCCTGGCGATAGCTAAGCTCTTGCGCTTCGACCAGCGACAGGGTGCCGACTTCGGGGATGTCGTCACCGGCGCAGAAGTCGTCGCCGGCGCCGGTCACGATCACGACGCGGAGTTCGGGGTGATTCGCGAAGAAAGCGTTGAGCCGTTCCCAGTCTTCGGTCATCTGGCGATTGACGGCGTTCCGCTTGAGCGGTCGATCGAGGAGGACGTGGGCGACCGGGCCGTCGAGCGTGACCTTGAGGGTTGGCGTCGCGGGGAGGGGGAGTTTTCCGTCGGTGGTGGGATGGTCCGGCGGGGTCGGGAGCGGGGGTTCGGAGCGGTTCATGGAGACGGGGTGTGTCGGGCGGTTGGGGTCGGGCTGATCACCGGGGATGCCGGCAACGGGGCCGAGTCCGAGTTTGGTTTTGTCTTCGATCCGTTTGGCGAGTCGTTCGAGCTTGATGACGGCGCGGCGGTGTTTGCCTCGGCCGATGATTTCGTGGCGGTCATGAGCAACGACGTCAAAGTCGACGGTGCGGCCATCGACGGCCAGGACGGTTGCGACGGCGCGGACTTCGGCACCCAAGGGTGTCGGGGCGAGGTGATCGATTTGGACGCTGGCGCCGACCGACGATTCGCCCGGTTCGAGGAACGGTTCGATCGCCTTGCGGGCGGCGCGTTCCATCAGCAGGATCATGCTGGGGGTCGAGAAGACGGCGGCGGAGACATTGGTGTCGATGCGGACGTAGTCTTGTCCTGGGACGAGTTCGATCGGGGGGTAGCCAAGGTGCACGGCGTGTTCGGCCCCGACCCGCCAGATCAGGTCGGACTGGGCACCGATGTTCAAACCCGGACGCATGTTAAGTAGCTGGTGGTCGAGGTGACGGGATGGGGTGGGTGAATGTGCCTGAGCAAGGGGATGGTAAATGGGATGGCCCGTGCCGAGCGGTCCCCTCGCTGCGGTCAATCAAAGATAGCCCATCGGGCGGGGTGGTGAGAGCGGGGCAGGTTGTGTCGATGGGGGGACGGGGCGGGATCGCGGCCGCTTTGCCGGTTATGACGGTCGGTTGGGGGCGTGAGGTGGGTTGCGTGGAAGTCTTGGCGGGAGTGGGTCTGGTGGGCCGGTCGGGTTTTTTGGGGCAACAAAAAACCGCGGGAGAGTTGCCCGCGGTTGATGAAGGTTGATGTTGGCCGGATCGGATCCGGTGCATGCGTCGCCGTTCAGCTCAGGCCAGTCAGTCGTGCTTGGCTGTCGCCGAGTTTTTCGGCGGGGGTGCCCATGATGTCGAGCATCGAGAGGTAGAGGTTAGCCAGCGGGGTGTCTTGGGCGTACTTCAAGCGGCGTCCGGTCTTGATGTGTCCGCGGGCGCCGCCGGCCAAGACGATCGGGAGGTCGTGGTGGGTGTGTCGGTTGCCATCACCCAGCCCGCTGCCGTACATGATCATCGAGTTGTCGAGGAGGGTACCATCGCCGTCGGAGACCGAGTTGAGTTTTTCGAGGAAGTAGGCGTATTGTTCGATCAGGTAGTGATCGATCTTTTCGAGTTTGCCGACCATGTCGGGTTCGTTGCGATGGTGGCTGAGTCCGTGGTGGGCTTCCTTGACGCCGATTTCGGTATAGCTGCGGTTACCGCCGGCGTTATCGAGCATGAAGGTGGCGATCCGGGTGGCATCGCTTTGGAAGGCGACGACCATCAGGTCGAACATGAGTCGGGCGTGTTCGCGGAAGGCTTCGACGCGGCCCATGGGGACTTCGAGGTCGGGGAGCGACTGCTTGTCGGCCTTTTCGGTCTGCTCGATGCGGAGTTCGAGTTCACGAATGCCGGTGAAGTATTCGTCGAGTTTGCGACGGTCGGTGTCACCGACTTTGCCCAGCAGCGTTTTGGCGTCATGGGCGACGACATCGAGGATGCTTTGACGGACGGCGTTGCGGGCTCGCCGTTCGTGGGTATCGCCCGAACCGAAGAGGCGTTCGAAGGCGAGTCGAGGGATCGTCTCCTTGGCCATGGGGGTCGTTTCGTTCCGCCAGGAGACGTTGGAGGAGTAGGCGCAGGAGTAACCCGAGTCGCAGCTCCCGGCGTTACGGCTACCGACGAGGCCGAGTTCGATCGAGGCGAGGCGGGTTTGTCCCGCGAGTTGTTGGGCGCAGACCTGATCGACCGAAACGCCGAGTTGGACTTTGCTCGAGGTCTTGAGCGGGCGGGCGGCGGTGAGGAAGGTCGCGCCGGCGCGGGCGTGGTCACCGGCGCCGTCCTTGTGTGCCCGGCCGTTATCGAGGGCGAGGCCATCGATAACGTTGAGCTTTGATTTGACCGGGGCGAGCGGGGCGAGGGTTTCGGAGAGTTCCCATGAATCGCCTTCGCCTTTGCATTCCCATTTCGGCTGGATCACGCCGTTGGGGACGAAGATGAAGGCCATGCGGATCGGTTTGGGGGCGCCGGGGTCGGAGGGTGAGGCGAAGGCGCTGCGGGCCGCGGGGGTCATCGCTTCGAGGCACGGGAGGCCCATCGCGATACCGGCGCCGCGGAGGAGGGCGCGGCGGCTGAGGGAGGGGGTCATGAGCGAAGAAGGTGTGGCCCGGCGAGGGCGGCTGCCGAGGTTCGACGCGTTGTCACTTGGGCTCATGGTTAGCTCCTGGTTCGGCTTCGAAGTATTGGAACGGGCGGCTTGCGACGACTTGTTTTACCAGATCGGCCAGTGGGTAGTCAGCGGATTGGGTGTTTCCGACAATCTGTTCGATAACGCAACGGTCGGTGGGGGTTAATTCACGTCCGGTGGCGAAGGCGAGCATTTTTTCGGAGACGGTGGAGGCGAAGCGTTGGGCTTCGGTTTTGCGGAGGATTTCGGCGAGGTCGCGTCCCCCGTTGAAGGTGCGACGGCCGGGGAGTTCGCCGGAGGCGTCGACACCTTCGCCGCCGCGGAATCGGCCGATGGCGTCGAAGTCCTCGAAGCCGAAGCCGAGTTGATCCATGACGCGATGGCAGGAGGAGCAGGAGGGGTTTTCGCGATGGATCACCATCTGTTCTCGAAGGGAGAGTTTGGAGGTGTCTTCGCCGCCGGCGGGGAGTTCCGGTACGTTGGGAGGCGGCTCGGGGGCTGGGGTGCCCAGGACGCTTTCGAGGATCCACTTGCCGCGCTGGACGGGGCTGGTGCGGGTCGGGTAGCTGGTGAGGGTGAGGACGCTGGCGTGGGTCAGGATGCCACGGCGGGGGCCGTCGGCGAGCGAAACGCGGGCGAAGCCTTCGGGGTCCCGTTGGTCTTGGGGCGGTTCGGGGATGCCGTAGAGCTTTGCGAGACGTGGATCGACGAAGGTGTAATCGGCATCGAGCAGTTCGCCGGCGGGTCGGTTCGTTTTGAGGACGTGCATGAAGAGTCGCTGGGTCTCGGCGATCATCGAAGCGACGAGTTCCTCGTTGTAGTCAGGGAATTTCGAATCGTCGCGGGGCATCCCTTGGAGGTTGCGAAGGCCGAGCCATTGGGCGGCGAATTGCTGGGAGAGCGATTGCGACTTGGGATCATTCAGCATCCGATCGACTTGGGCTTGGAGGACCTTGGGGTCGCTCAGTTTGCCGTCGGTCGCCAGTTTGAGGAGTTCGTCGTCGGGGGTGCTGCTCCAGAGGAAGTACGACAGGCGGCTGGCGAGTTGGAGGTCGGTCAGTCGGTACTCGCCGAGTTCGTCGGGCTTGGCGTCGTCGGCGGGGAGTTCGACGCGGAAGAGGAAGCGGGGTGAAACGAGCATCGCCGCGATGGCGTCTTGGAGCCCGCGATGGAACGAGGCACCGCGATCGGTCGCCGCTTTGACCAGTGCGGTGTAGCGGACGAGGGTGTCGTCGTCGACCGGGCCGCGGAAGACACGACGGATCAGCGGTTTGAGGCAAGCCTGAGCCGATTCTTCGACGGCGGTGTATTCGTCACCGCGGCGGCTGGCGGCGCGAACGACGATTTGGGATTGGCTCGGCGGCAGCATTTCTTTCGGGAAGTCGCGTGGGCCATCGACTTGGACCCTGCGGAGGAGGAAGGCGAGCGATTCACGGGGGATGTCGCGGCTGATCTCGAGTGACTTTTCGAACTGTTCGCGGCCAGCCTTGAGGGTGGTGTCGTCGAGTCTCGAGATGCCCGGGAAGGTCGGGAGGTCGGCGAGTTTTTCGGGGGCTTGATCGAGAGTCGCGACGATGAGTCGGTTGACCCCGGCGGGGAATTCGTGTTCGAAGTTCGTGGTGTCACCGCCGCTGTCGGAGTACTTGAACTTTTCGAAGTGGAGCGGCTTGCCGGTCGCGTCGTAGATCGCGATCGTCTGTTCGAAGGGTTCGCGTTTGGGCTCTTCTTTGGCGGGCTCTTTCTCGGGCTCTTTCCCTGACTCTTTTGCGGGGTTGGCGTCTTTCGCAGGCGTGTCGGCTTTGGCTTCGGGTTGTGGGGCGGGTGGGGGCGTTGGGAGGGGCTTCCATTCATGGGCCGCGGCGCCGCTGACCCGAACGCGATAGACCCCTGCGGTCGCGAGTTCGAACTCGACCCAGGCGAACGATTCTTTGGGGAAGAGTCGGCCGTAGAACGATTCGGTGTACCCTTCGCCGTGGATCGCGATCCGTTCGCCACCCAGTTCGATCGATTCTTTCTTGAGCGAATCGGCGTCGAGGAGGACGGTGCTGGCGACCTTTTCGGCGGCGTCGAGATATTTTTCGAACAGCATCGGCGGCATGGCGAGGACATCGGCGTTGTTGTCAAAGCCTCCGCCGACTTCATCGGATGGGAAGTCGCTGGTGAGGTTCAGGTCCATGCCGAAGATGTCGCGGATCGAGTTGTTGTATTCGACGCGGTTGAGCCTGCGGGCGGTGACCCTGCCGGAGCGTGGACGGAGGTCACAGGTCGCGGCGTAGATCGCCTCATCGAGCGACTTGGCCAGATCGCGTCGTTGTGCTTCGGTCGGAAGGTCGGCGTCATCGGGCGGCATCGCGCCGAAGCGGACCATTTGGAGGACGCGGTTCCAGAGTTCGGGGTTGGCTTCGGCGTGAGCGGCGTCGGCGAAGGGGGCGAGGTTGATTTCGGCTTCTTGCAGATTGTCGTTATGGCAATCGATGCAGAATTGTTGGATCAGGCCCCATCCCTGAGCTTTCCAGCGGGTCAGTTTTTCGGCGCGCTGTGGATCGGGTTGGACTGGATCGGGTTGGCCAGCCTGGGCGGCGGCAGGGGCCTTGGGTTCTGTGGCGGCAGGGGTTGCGGGGGCGTTATCAGGGGTTGCTTGTTGGGGGGCTTTGTCCTGGGCTGCGGCGTTGTTGCGCTCGGAAATCACGAGGAGGGCAACAACGAGGCCGGTGGCTAGGAGCGGCAGCCCGAAGCACGACCGAGTGATCAGGTGGAGGAAGCTTGACCCGAACGCTTGCAAACGCGAAGTCGCGCGTCCGGCTTCGGCCGGTCGAGCGACACCGACAATGATTGGGGTAGCAGATGCGTCCCGGTGCGAAGCCATATCGGCAAGGGTCCTTTGTTGGCTCGTCATTTGGCTGCTCCGTTTGCGGCAGGAGTGCCAAGTGCAACAATCGGGAAGTGGCGGGGTGGATCAAGGAGGGAGGGAATCAGAAGCCGATTTCCTACTTTAACTATAACGCCAAGGCCGCAGTTTTTCAAGGTTATGCAGTCATTCGCGAGGGGCTTCGGGTGCCGAGGGATCGGCTGATTCGGAGTG
>JBEIRZ010000679.1:0-1224 GCA_040375695.1 Planctomycetaceae bacterium | reverse complement strand
GCCATCGGCATAGCATTGGGCCAACGATTCGAGCTGGGACGTTGGGACGTCGGCGAGTTCGGCCCATTCGTCGAGGGTGCGCGACAAAGCGAGCGATTCGAATGCGGCGAAGTGGTCGCAGAAGCGTGGGGCATCGGGGTCCGTCTGGCCATGTTGAATCAGCCAGCGACAAACGCCCAGGGCCAGCGCCGCATCGCCACCGGGGCGAGGTTGGATGTATTGGTCACAGAGTTCGGCCGTCTTGTGGCGGACCGGGTCGACCAGGATCAGCTTGGTGCCGTTCTTTATCGCTTCGCGGATGATCGGCAGGAGATGGACGCTGCTGACGTACAGGTTCTTGCCCCAGATGACGATCGTTTTGCTGTTCAGCAGGTCGAAGAGGTCATGGCTATCGAGTTCGCCGAAGTCGGCCAATTGTGCGGCGTCGCCGGCGCCGGAGCAGATATCGCCCGATTTGATCGTGACGGGGCCGAAGCGTTCGAAGAAGTAATCGGTGAGGTGTTTGATCAGCCCCATCGCCCCGCCGCAGCGGTAATGGAGGATCGCGGCGGGGCCGGATTGGTCGCGGATGCGAAGCATCGTGCTGGCGATCAGGTCGAGGGCTTCGTCCCACGAGGCGGGTTGGAAGTCGGTGCCGCGGCGGATCAGCGGCGTCGTCAGGCGTGCGGGGTCGTATTGGCGATCGAGAAAGCGGCTGGTGCGTTGGCACAAAAAGCCTTGGGTGACGGGGTGGTTGGGGTCACCCTGCAGTCGCACGACACGACCGTCTCGGATCGTCGCGACGATCCCGCAGGCGTCGGGGCAGTCGCGATTGCATGCGGTCGATTTTTGCATGGCGAAGGGAGGCGTGAGCGGTTGGTCGGCGGAGGCGAACGTGGTGGACCGACGGGGGGACTGGTCGAGTTTAACTCTGGGCGGGAGTGGCGGCCATCCATCGGGTCGCAGTGGTAGCGTTGATCAGCGGGTGGCGTCGGGGGGCGTGGGCCGCCAATCCGCATCGCCAATGCCTGGGTAGGGAAATCCGCTGAAAAATCGGAAATGATTGGGGAAATGTGGATCTTTTTTGTTTGGTCTGGGCATCCAAGAAATTAGGCTAAAGCGACCGGCGTGCGATTGCCGATTGCGCCCGAGTACCGCTTGTTTCGATTTTTGCGTCTCCCTACAATCCAACCCTATTCCAGCCAATCTGCAGATCGCTCGAATGCGTTTTTGGGAGACGAAATG
>JBEIRZ010000628.1:0-1813 GCA_040375695.1 Planctomycetaceae bacterium | reverse complement strand
TCGTCGTCGGCTTCGATCCCCTTGAGGCGGCCGACGAGCGAATCGCCGGCGTCGCGGAGGAGGTCATTTTGGACGCGATCGTTGTTGCTAAAAAAGAGGGCCTCATCGACGGCGACTTGGAACCCTTCGGCGGGGAATTCGAATTCGCGGACCCAGCCGCCCGCTTGGTTTTCGAGATCCTGACGCTGTTTCGTCCACTTCGCTTCGGGTGACTTTGTCGCTTGGACTTCGATCTCGATCGCGCGGGCGGCGACCAGCAGCGAAGCCGACATTTGACGCGGCGTCAACGGCTTGGTCGCCCCGAGCGCGAAGGTTGACGGGGCGGGGGGCGTCGCGTCGCTGGTCCAGCGGCTGCTGCGGGCATAGGCGTCGCTCAGGACGATCCCGCGGATCAATCGCCGCAGGTCATACTTGTTGTCAACGAGGTCCCGCGTTAACCAATCCATCAATTCGGGGTGGCTGGGGGGATTCGCGGCGTGCATTTGGTCGGGGGGATCGACCAAGGCCGTACCCAGCAGCCGTTGCCAGGTGCGGTTGACGATGTTTTTGGGAAAGAACCGCTGCTCGGTGTCTTTGAGGGCGACCTCGACCAATTCCCGTCGCGGGCTGAAGTCGGGGAAGAGGACATAACCCGCCTTGTCGGATTGTTCCATCTTGCGGAGCTGTTCTTCGAGCTGTTTGCGTTCTTCGTCGCTGAAGGTCGGCGACTTATCCTCGACCGCCGCGCCGTTGAGGAACGTCAGCACCGCGGTTTTGTCCTCCCCTTTGGTCGTCTTGAATTTCACTTCGCCGAAGGGGCGTTCGGTGACGACGTTGAGCCGCGTCATGAAGGTGCGGCTGAAGAAAGCCTGCATGCCGTAGAAGTGTTGCTGTTGCCATTGGTCGACCAAGGGGTGATCGTGGCACTTCGCGCATGACACGTTGACGCCAAAGAGCAGGATCGCGGTATCGTTGGTCAATTCGTCGAGGTCACGGACACGGCTGCGGACGAATTGGGCGGCACCTTTCTCCGGGCCGTCGGCGGGACGGGCCAGCATCAGGTCGCGAAAGATCTGGTCCCAAGGGCGTCGCGATTGGACGGCCCACAGCAGGTATTCGCGGAACTCGCCGTTGCCGGGGTTGTTGGGAAGGAGCAATTCGTCGAGGGCGTTTCGCAGGTGGAGATCGAAATCGACCAGCGACATCAGGTGCTCGACGATCGCCATGCGGCGCTCACCTTCGGGCAACGATTCGACCCATTGGTATTCCGCCAGCGTCGGGATGCGGCCGGCCAGGTCGAGGGTCGTGCGGCGAAGGAGCGTTTGCCAATCGGCCTGCGGCGCCGGGGAGATCCCGTTCTTATCCAATCGCCCTTTGACGTAATGGTCGATCATCCCCGGCAGGTCGCTCGAAGCCGGAAGCAATTCGGTCGCTCCGGCGGCGGGGGCTTCGCCGCGGGCCGCGACAGCGAACGGGCCGAGTCCTAGACCCAGCAGCAGCATCAATGCGCGAAGCATTCGCATGGAGTGAGTTACGGGGCGGGTGGGAAGGGGGCGGGAATCGGGGCAGGACCGCCGCAGCGGACCCATCGATTCTAACACGCCGCAACCTACCCGCGTCAAAAGGTGGCCGTTTTTTTAACGACCCCGACGCAGACCCACTTCGGCCCCTAACGGCTCGGTTGACCTTACCTGTGGCAACCGGGTGGGCCCTGTTGACGGGCGGGCCCATTTGACGGGCGGGCCCATTTGACGGGCGGGCCCATTTGACGGGCGGGCCCATTTGACGGGCGGGCCCATTTGACGGGCGGGCCCATTTGACGGGCGGGCCCAGT
>JBEIRZ010000687.1:0-1061 GCA_040375695.1 Planctomycetaceae bacterium | reverse complement strand
TCGGCCCAATCGAGCGTCACGTTGTGCGTCAGCGTCATGTAGCGTGCCCCCAACCGGTGCAGTTGCCGCAAGACGTTGAGCGAATTTTCGATCGAATGCCCACCCTCGACGCCGATCAACGATGCGATCTTCCCTTCGCCGTGGATCCGGACGATGTCGTCGGCGGTCAGCGCCAATTCGAAGGTCTCGGGATAACGCTTGAGCATCTGATGGACGATTTCGATCTGTTCCAGCGTCTGGGCAAGTGCCTTCCCTTGCTGCATCGTTTCGCCCGGCACGTAGACCGACCAGAATTGGGCCCCCACGCCGCCACGCCGCAGTCGCGGGATGTCGGTTTGCAGGTCGGACTGTGACAGCGCGATGTCGAGGTTATCGAACGAGCTGTTGGCCTGTTCGCGAAGTTCCCACGGCAGGTCGTTGTGGCCATCGGCCAGCAAGAGCGATCGATGGAGCGTCTGGGCCCGCTGGCTCAAGACGACCGGCCCGCGAGCCGGCTTAGGCTCGGTAGCACCTTTGCTATCTGTGGCATGTTTTTTGTTTTCAGCGGCGGGTGCCGAAGGGTTCGCGATGGCGGGGCCCTGAGCGAACGTCAGCGGCGACAGGGTCAAAGTTGCCGCGATGAGCATCAACGATTGGCGTATCGCGGCGCGAGGATGCAAAGTCGGGATCGGCCAGGGCATGATTCGGTTCGCTGCGGTGTGGAGATCGAGAGCGGATCGATTGTGGGGCAGGACGTTTCAGGACAGGACGTTTCGGCGGG
Organism: Planctomycetaceae bacterium; assembly: GCA_040375695.1. Taxonomy (GTDB): domain Bacteria; phylum Planctomycetota; class Planctomycetia; order Pirellulales; family Pirellulaceae; genus UBA6163. Next base: position 301 of record JBEIRZ010000687.1, on the reverse strand, counting down.
CTCGGCCAAGCGATTGTACCGTTACGCAGCGGATGCGGTCGACCAGCGAACGGAAGCTTGATCGGTCACGCGGCCGACGATCGACGCGGGCTAAAAAGTCGAGATTTAGGCGAACTGGCCAAGCGACGTAGCCCGACCGAAGGGGACCAAGTGACGTGGCCCAACCGAAGGGGACCAAACGAAGGGGCCCAACCGAAGGGGACCAAACGAAGGGGGCCCAAATCGAACGGGCATACAAGAAAAAAAAATGGGCGATGCCACCAATCGGTGACATCGCCCAAATGAAAGCCCGGGCAAACAT
>JBEIRZ010000584.1:0-2166 GCA_040375695.1 Planctomycetaceae bacterium | reverse complement strand
TTTAACCGGTGGTTGGTTTTTCCCAAATGATTGCCGTCGAGAATCCGCGTCCGATAGCCTTTGAGCAGGGGTTGCCGCGTGCCGTGGCAATGGTCGATCAATTCGCGCGTCTGTTGCGCCGTAAAACGCACCAGAGCCTGGGAGGTCCCCAATTCGATCAACTGGAGTTTTCCGTAGAACGCCTGAAGCGAGACGGAAATCCGCTCGCGTTGGTCCATATAAGCCGTGCGGGTATTCTTCGAGAGTCGGCAAACGACTTGACTGGTCAATTCGACGACCGTGGAAAACAGCAGTTCACGCTCGTACTGGACATGGGCAACATTGCGAAACAGATCGTCCAGCTGTTTAGGAGCGAAGATGTTCTCCATCAACGCTCGATGCATGACACAGGCCGGTGCTGCCTCCACGAATCGCTGAAAAAGCGCATCAAAGACCATCCTGATCGCCCCCGAAGAGAAATCGTCCTTAACTCAGAAGGGCATAATGGATAATCTATTGGGAAAAATCCGCAAATATCACCTTGAAAGGGCTGGCTTCCAGCCTGTCATTTGTCGCTGACGCTGATCCCGAAAGCCCGAATTGCTAGCGTTTTGGTTTGGGAGCTGACAGGCTGGAAGCCTATCCCACGGGGCGCATCGCGGGGAAATGTTTTTTTGCAGCGAAGCGACACTTACGCATGAGGTATTTGGTCCTTGGGCCTTCGCCGGCTGAACGGGTTTTTTTAACTTACCGGAACTCACCGGGCGGCTTGTGCCGTGGCGTGTTAAAGTGGTGTGGAGTGTCCCCGGCGGGGGTGTGTTTTGCGGCTCATACCAATGATCGGACCATGTTCGCGACGTTTCGTCTTTTCGTAGGAATGTACGCTTCCCTGGCAGTCATTTCGGGGGCGGGGTTGGTGCTCGGTCCTGGGACCGCGCGGGGCGATTCGTTCGTCTTCGTGTCGTTGCTTCAGCAGCGTCAGATCGTCACCTTTCGTCGCGACCCGGAGACGGGTGAATTGACGCGATCGCATGCGACCGATACCCCTGCCGAGCCGGCATTCATGGCGGCATCGGCGGACGGGCGGACGCTGTTTGTGTCGCTGCGGAGCAGCGGCGAATTGGCCGCTTATCGGGTCGAACCCGCGACGGGGCGATTGGAGCTGATCGGCGTTGTCGATGGCGGGCCTGACCCGGCGTTTTTAACGCTTGACCGCAGCGGTCGGTTTTTGCTGACGGCGTATTACGTCGACAACAAGGTCACGGTGCATGCGATCGGGGCGAACGGGAAATTGTCCAATTCGCCGGTCGATTCGCGGCCGACGGCGGCGAACGCGCACGGGATCGCGATCGATTCGCGGAACGAGGGTGTCTACGTTTCGCACACGGGGGCGAATCGGATCGATCAATTTCGGTTTGATGCGGCCAACGGCAAGTTGAAGCCGATGGAGCCGCCGTTCGCGGTCGCGCGGCCGGGCCAGAACCCGCGGCACATCACGCTGCATCCTTCGGACCGCTGGGCCTATTGCAGCAATGAGGCGGGGGGGAGCGACCAAGATGGCGCGTCGATGTATTTGCGCGACCCCGGCAACAAGACGCTCTGTCTGGCACAGTCGGTGTCGTCCCTGCCAGATGACTTCGATGCGACAAAAAATTCGACGGCGCACTGCGAAATGACATCCGATGGGAGGCATTTTTATGTAGCCAACCGTGGCCATGACAGCATCGCGGCGTTTGCCATCGCCCCGGATACGGGCGAGTTAACGCGAATCTCGATCACCCCGACCGAAGCGGTTCCGAGGTCATTCACGATCACGGCCGACGGCAAATACCTCTACGCGGCGGGGGAAAAGAGCGGTCGGGTTGCCGGCTACCGGATCGGTGAAAGCGGAAGCCTTGAACCGATCGGCGTCGTCACCTCCGGGCCGATTTCATGGGCGGTGTTGGCGGTTGAGACGAAGCGATGAACCCCGGATGGTCGTGCCGGTAGATTGGTTTCGCACCTGCGTGAACTTGCTAAGAAGTCGCGCCGGTTGGGCATCGTGTGATGCCGTCGAGCGAAAGAGATGTTCGGTGATTAAACTAGCGGTTTGTGGGGCGAGAAATCGGAAGTGATGAGGATCGAATCGAGATGACGAGTCAACCGCAGGGGCCCGGGGCGATGGGTGAGGAGCTGCCTGCCGAAGTG
>JBEIRZ010000358.1:0-4630 GCA_040375695.1 Planctomycetaceae bacterium | reverse complement strand
TCGCGTGGTTGGGCGCGGCGGGGCAATTGGTGTCGGCATCGGCCGATAAATCGCTGCGGCTGATGAATCGTTCGGCGCAGCGTGCGATCGCGCCGCATACCGCGTCGGTTGTCGCGATGGCGATCCTCGGCGGACAAGTGTTGACCGCATGGAAGGATGGGAAGGTGACGCTCAACGACCCGAACTCGGGTCAATCATCTCGCGAGTTCGTCGGGTGCGCGGCGGAGATCCGATCGCTTGCCGTTCGCGCGGATGGACAACGGGTCGCGGCGGGTGCCGCGGACGGGAAGGTTTACCTTTGGAACGCGGGAAATGGCGAATTGATGCAAACGCTCGAGCTCGCGTCGCCCGTCGTCGCTTTGGCTTGGGGGCCTGACAACCAGAAGCTTGTCGCGGCGACGGAAGAGCGCAAATTGCATTGGTTCGGCCAGCCGTTGCCGCCGACGCAGCCTCGTCCCGGGAATGAGCTGGTATCGCATCAGCAAACCGTTGTCGATGCGCCCGTAGCCGGGATGGTTTTTTCGCCCGATAACCGATCGGTGCGGGTCGCCCATGGGTCGGGCCAGCTCGCCGTTTGGGCCTATGCCGCCCCGGGGTCGCTGCGTCAGATGAATCAGGGTGGGGCGGTTTATGGGATCGCGGTCAGTCGCGACGGCAAGACGATCGTGTCCTGTGGGGCGGATCAGAACGTCCGTGTGTGGGACGGCACGACGGGTAACCAGCGGTTCCAAATGGGCGGGCATCAGGGTGCGGTGCATGCGGTGGCGATCAGCCCCGACGAATCGTTCGCGGTTTCGTCGGGTGCGGACAAGACGGTCCGGCTTTGGGACATCGTCGGCGGACGCCAATTGAAGCAGCTCGCGACGCTGGAAGGTACGATGTATTCGGTGGCGATCCATCCCGGGGGTCAGCAGGTCGCGACGGCCGGGGCCGATCGCAAGGTCTACTTGATGGACATGATCAGTGGCGTTGTCCAGCGGACGTTGGAAGGGCACACCGATTACATCCATTGCGTCGCCTTCAACCCGACAGGGAATCGATTGGTCTCGTATGGCTATGCCGGACAGGTCCGGGTCTGGGACACGGCCAGCGGGAATTTGGTTTGGGAAAATCGCGTCGGCCGGATCGGCAATTACGCCGATTACGACGCGAAAGGGACGAGCGTTTTGTTTTCGAGCGGCGACGGCGCCGCGAGGCTGGTAACGTTGCCAGAAAACGCCCGTTGATCGCGGACGGTGAATCGAGATTTCGACCATAACCTTGGATTGGAAGACCGAGAGATGACACGACTGATCATCCCAGCGCTGCGGTTCTTGCCGTTGCTCGTTGCTTGTTCGCTAGGGAGTCTTTCCCGCAGCGGGTCGGCGGCCGAGTTTCCCGGATTGGGCCCGGCGGGTGACCTCGTTTCGATCGAATTCGAAGCGGGTGGCGTCGAGACGCTCCAGGGTCGCAACGCCCGCAGACAATTGGTCGTCACCGGCGTCTATTCTTCGGGCCAAAAGCGCGACGTGACCCATGCGGTGAAGTATTCGGTCGACAAGCCCGAGGTTTTGAAGGTCGATGCCGATGGTTTGGTCACGCCGCTGGCGGATGGCGAAGCGACGATCACCGCGACGACGCCCGAGCAGAAGTCGGTGACGGTCAAGCTACAAACGAAGGCGTGCGGCGAGGAATTGCCGATCAATTTCGTCAATGAGGTCGTCCCGATCTTCACGCGGCTTGGCTGCAACGCGGGGGGATGCCACGGGAAATCGGACGGGCAGAACGGTTTCAAGCTTTCGCTGCTCGGTTTTTATCCCGACGAAGATTACGAATACATCGTTCACGAATCGCTCGGACGCCGCGTCTTCCCGGCGGAGCCCGAATTCAGCCTGTTGTTGCTCAAGCCTGCCAATCTGCTCCCGCACGGCGGCGGCAAGCGGATGGCACCCGGGACTTACGAGTGGGACCTGATCGTGAGCTGGATCCGTCAAGGGATGCCCTACGGGAGCGAGTCGGATGCGAAGCTGCAGCGGATCGAAATCATCCCTTCGGTTCGGCGGATGCACTTCAACACGTCGCAGCAATTGTCGGTGATCGGCCATTATAGCGACGGGACGAAGCGGGACGTGACGAGGCTCGCGTCGTACGAATCGAACCAACCCGACATGGCCTTGGTCCGCGACAACGGGGCGGTCAGCGTCTCGACGACCCCGGGCGAATCGGCCGTGATGGTCAGGTTCCAAGGGGAGGTCGGCGTCTTTCGTGGCGAGATCCCTCAGGGGCTTCCGGTGACGCAGACGCCACCCGAAAAAGGGTTCATCGATACGCTCGCGATCGGTAGGCTGAAGGTCTTGGGGATCCCGCCATCGCCGCTGTGCGATGACGCGACGTTCATCCGCCGGGCGACGCTCGATATCACCGGGCAACTGCCGGCCGAGAAAGATGTCGAAGCGTTCCTGGCCGACACAAACCCGGCGAAGCGGGACGCGGTTGTAGACCGCCTCGTCGACAGCCCGGGGTATGCGGAATACTTCGCGAACAAGTGGTCGGCGGTCTTGCGGAACAAGCGTCGCAACAACAACGACATGCCGTACACCTATCGGTTCCACGCTTGGATCCGCGATTCGCTGGCGGCGAATCTGCCTTATGACGAGTTCGTGCGAAACATCATCACCGCGACCGGCGATGTCGAGACCCACCCGCCCTCTGCGTGGTACCGCGAGGTGGCGACATCGACCGCGCAATTGGAAGACGTCGGTCAGCTCTTCCTCGGGACGCGGCTTGCGTGTGCCAAGTGCCATCACCACCCGTTCGAACGTTGGAGCCAACAGGATTATTACCAGTTCGAGGCATTTTTCTCGCAGGTCGGGCTGAAGACGAGCCGGTTCAACCCGCAAGCGAACATGCCCGACATGGTCTTTTTGAAAGGGAACGTCCCGACGGCGACGAACCCGCGGTCGAAAGAAGCGGTCAAGCCGGCGGGGTTGGGGGCCGAACCGCTCGAATTGCCCGCGTACGAAGATGCCCGGCATCGGCTCGTCGATTGGATGGTCGCGCCCGAAAACCCGTTCTTCGCCAAGACGCTGGTGAATCGTTATTGGAAACATTTCTTCGGTCGCGGGATCGTCGATCCGGAAGATGATTTGCGGGTCACCAACCCGCCGTCCAACCCCGAGCTGCTCGACGCACTCGCCAAGCATTTCGTCGATCATCGATACGACCTGAAGGATCTGGTCCGGACGATCTGCAAGTCGAGCATGTATCAATTGAGCTCGGAACCGACCGAATTCAACATCGCGGACAAGCAGAACTTTTCGAGCTTCTATCCGCGGCGCTTGAACGCCGAGGTCCTGTACGACGCGATCAATTCGGTCGTCGGTTTGCCCGCGAATTTCAACGGCGTTCCCCCCGAGATGACCGCGGTCCAATTGCCCGATAACGGATTCAACAACTACTTCCTGCAGGTCTTTGGCAAACCGGAATCGGAGAGCGCTTGCGAGTGTGAACGCTCGCCCGAAGCGAACCTCGCGCAGTCGCTCCATTTGCTCAATTCGGGTGATATCCAGAACCGTTTGCAAAGCGGGCAGGGGATCGCGTCCGAGCTGGCCAAAGACATGGAGGCGGCTGACGATGTGAAGGCGAACCGGCTTTACCTCCGCGGTTTCGCCCGCAAGCCGAATGACAACGAAATGACGCTCATCCGTGATCATTTGTCGCGGACCGAAAACAAACAGCAGGCTTGGGAAGACATCCTGTGGGCGATGATCAACGCCAAGGAGTTCCAGTTCGTCAAGTGACCTCGATCGCTCGTGCCCGCAAGCACCCGCGGCTTGCAGAAGATGGACCACGCATCATGAATTCGCGAACCCCCTTCTCGATCCTTTCCGTTTCGCTGTTCGCGTTACTGCTCGTCGGTGTTGCACCGGCGATCGCGCAGCTCCCCGCGACGCGTCTCGATGGCGTATTTCCCGCCGGGGGGCGTATCGGCGAAAGCGTCGAGGTGACGATTTCGGGCGTTGACCTCGATGACGTGAACCAGTTGATCTTTTCAAACGAAGGGATCTCGGCGACACAGAAGATGGCGGAACCGACCCCTTTCGACGAAGGGCCGCAGCCGATCGAAAACCAGTTCGTGGTCACGATCGGGGCTGGCGTCGCACCGGGTAGGTATGAAGTCCGTTGTCGTGGCAGGTATGGGATCTCCGGGCCGAGGAGTTTTCAGGTCGGTAACCTCCCGCAGGTGAAGGAAATCGAACCGAACAAGTCACCCGACGAGGCGACCGACGTCCCGCAAGTCCCGGTGGCGATCCATGGCCAATTCGCATCGCCCGCGGATATCGATTTCTATCGGTTCCAAGGGACGGCTGGCCAGCGGCTTGTGATCCGCGGCGAGGCGGCTCAGATCGATTCTCCGACGTCGCTGGTGCTGACGCTCGTTCGGTCCGATAGCCGGATCGTTTCCGAAGCGAGACGCGTGGCGAACGACGACCCGTCGATCGATGTCAAGCTTCCTGAGGACGGGTCGTATCTGCTTCGGGCTTATGACTTGCTCTACACCGGGGGCGCCGATCGGGTCTATCGGATCGAGATCGGCAGCACCCCGACGATCGATTTCGTCTTCCCGCCGGTCGGGGCGCCAGGGTCGAAC
>JBEIRZ010000689.1:0-1022 GCA_040375695.1 Planctomycetaceae bacterium | reverse complement strand
CGTTCTACCGCCTGCCCTACCCTGACAGCGAACGCGATCATATCGCCGCCAAGGTTCAATTCTTCGCTGCTGATCCCCTTCACAATGTCATTTGCCACATGGATTTCAAACACCGGGGTTACCGCGTCTCCATCCTCAGGCAAGATAGCCAATGCGTCCCGAACTACCACCGCGCTTATGGGCCTTGCCTTGCCGGTTTTCTTGTAGTAAGTAACCGGCTCGGCAAAGTCATTCGCGTTGGCAAATACGTTGATCGCATCGGCCTGGATTGCATCGTGAAGGGACATCGGTTAGACTCGCTTGCCGTCTACCTCGAAGTAGTCCATCTCAAAAACGTCAACATTCGTGTTGGCCGCTTTTTGCAATTGGACGATCGGCTGGAAACTGCCGGTGTAGGCCGACATATCGAAGGTCGTTTCCTTGCAAACCTGCTGGCCGTCAATAAGGAATCGCACATTGCTCTTACCGCCCGTGAAGTCAATCACGAACCGCTTGAACGTGGTCCCAAGGGTAACGCCCGTCGAAACGTCGTTGTTATCTCGCACCTCGTCGTCGGTCTCGGCATAAACCAGCGTAGTGCTGTTTGCCCCTTCCATTCGGAACCAAGCGTGAGCCGCGACGCTATCGGCGGTATCGTTTCGAGCCGAGCCGAAACCGAACACCAAGATCGAACCGCTCGCGAAGGTCGATGCCGTGATTCTCGCTCGCATTTCGACCCGCTGAACGTCGTCGATATCAAACGCCAAAGCATCGCCGTGACCACCGCCGAGGATCTGAATTTGACTCGCGCTCGTGAGGGTCAGCACCTTTCGGCTGTTGCTTCGCTGTGCTGTCGGGGGAGCCGCCCCAGTGATCGCATAGACCCAAGGAGAAGCGATGCTTGCCGAAGTCGGAAAGCTAACCGCTGGTCCGATAAAATCGTCAAAGTATTCTACGAAGTCCTGATTGCCTGCCATGTTCTGTGTTCCTGTTTTGTGAATTGTTGCCGTCCAGAAAAGCCCCTCAGCAAGTGCCAAGGGGCT
>JBEIRZ010000561.1:0-2374 GCA_040375695.1 Planctomycetaceae bacterium | reverse complement strand
CAGCGGTAAATTCATGTGGGATTACGGCTACCTGTGGCAGATCACGCTGTGGCCCGACGAACATACCGAGGCGGAACGCGCGATGGCGAAGAAGTATTTTCCCGCCGAATTCGTCCGTGGGCCGGCAACAATGCAACGCGGTGACGATCGCGTGTTGTTCGACAATCGCAACAGGATCCCCGTCTCGAAGCTCGACCAGCGGGGGATGCAATCGCTCAGTTTCTTTCATGACGACCTTCCGACAAACATCACGAAGGGGCGGCAATACTTCGTCGTCGACAGCCAAAGCGAATTCATTCGGATCGGCGAGCAACCCGGTGGGGAGGCGATCAGGTTCGAGGGCGACAGCGGCTCGGAACTCCGAATGACCTACCCCCTGTTCCAAGCGCACCTCGCCCTCTACGCCCCGAAAGGGAGCGGCCCGGGGAAAGGGGCGATCGATCTGGTCGCCTGCGAAAATGTCATTGTCAGCGATTGCCGGCTCAGCGCGCTGGGGGACACGATGCACATCCAGAAATCTCGCGGCATCGCCTTTCACGGGAACCAGATCATCGGCTCACGGATGGGGGCGTTCTTCCTCGCCGAGTTCTGCAGCAACGCGGTCATCACCGGGAACACCATCGACGGGAGCAACGGGTCGCGGGTGATGAGCGTCGAAAAGTCATGCCAAGACGTCACGATCGTCGGTAACACCTTTCGCAATGGCGGCCGCGGCTCATGGATCAATCAGCCTAAAAACTTCGTCTTGGCCGACAACATCTTCGTCAACAACACGACGAAATGCGAACCCGACCCGAAACGCGGCCGCCGCGGCTTCATCACGGGCGATTACGAGGATTACTCGGAACTCTATTTCACCACCCACGAACCGGGCGGCAGGTACGAGAACGTCACGATCCGAGGGAACATTTTTACTAGCGGCGATCATGCGTCGCACGCGATCAGCTTCGAACCGGGCGGAGATCGGCTGTTGATCGCCGATAACATTTTCCAGGGCAAGGTGCGTTCGATCGCCCCTATCATCGATTGTTCCGACGTGACCTTTCGCGGCAATGAAGGGATCGAACTACCGACCGGCCACACGAACCGCTGAGTCAACGAAAGTACCCACGGGGAAAGAGCGCGTTAGCGGACTCCACGCAGATCCGGCTTATCCTAGGGCAAAAGCGGGGACAGAGCATCTTCGCGGCCACCAACGCGTCTTATCAATGCTTGGTTTTTCGGTGAAAAAAGTTGTCATCCCGCGATCACCAGCCGTGGGATAGGCTTCCAGCCTGTCATTTGATACCACTGCTTCGTGCTTCGCTGTGTTCCAACAAAATTTACAAGAGACCACCGGCTGGAAGCCTATCCCACGGAAAAGGCATGAACGGGGTCTTCGGAATCGGCACGTCGCTGCGGGTCAATGATTGAGTTGGTCCCAATCGAATTCAAGCCGGATGATGTCGGGGCCGGGGCCCGTCGTCTGTTTGTAGGTGATGACGTGAAGGAGCGTCTGGCCTTCGCGTGACAGCCAATACGGCTGGGCATAAAAGCTGTCGCCAGGGGAGCGGTCCGAAGCGTGATCGAGAACGACATGCCGAATCACTTCGAGCGTTTGCGGGTCGAACCGAAACAACGCGAGCTCCGATTCTCGACGTCCCAAACGGTTCCGCCCCAAGAGATAATAGTTGCCGTCGCGGCTGAGGAGTCTTGGGCGGTCGACAGATCTGATCCGCGGGTAAAACTTCGTCAGGTCGACCTGGGTGACGCGGCGAAAGTCGGCGTCGACACGAAGAAGCCAGTACCTGCCGTCATACCCGCGCGACGCGATGATGAAGCCGTCGCCGGACCGGACGATGGAGCTTTCGTTGATCGGGACGTCGCCGAGCAGCCGCGTGACGCTGGTGATAAACCTCCAGCTCCGGCCGCTGTCGTCGCTGCGGATCACATCGACCGAACCGGGCTGGCTCGCGTATTTGTAGACCGGTTTCCCCCCGGGCAAGTTCGCGAAGGTCATCGCGAGCATCCACGTCGTGGTGTTGTTCGAAACGGCATCGAAGGCATAGCCATATTCGACACCATCGACCGGGCCGACCCGTCGCACCGCACCGAAACCCTTTCCCCCATCGGTCGACCGGACTTCACACAGACCGCTGCGAAGCGAACCGGTTTTCTGGGCATCGATGTAGTTCACGATGTTGCCCGCGGGGAACCGGACCCATTCCCCCATCTGCATGATCTCGGTCGGGATTTCGGCGAGTGTCATCTCGGCGAGCTGTCGTCCCGAACGTTTATCGAGCCGAAGCGAATGGATCGTGGCCCCCACATCACCGGCGTGCGATCGGCCACGCTTGAACGCCACCAACAGCTCGTCCCCCAAATCGAGCGCCGT
>JBEIRZ010000397.1:0-4078 GCA_040375695.1 Planctomycetaceae bacterium | reverse complement strand
TCTCCCGATCGTGACAACCTCTCTTGCCGGTGACGTCCCCCGAGCCGGGCGACTATAATCACAACCGAAGCGTGACCTCGCAGCGTCACCTCCCGTTTCGAATTCCCGCCAATCACCCCGCGCGTCCGGAGCCAACCCAAGCCCCGGCCGTTTTCGCGTCTTGGAACGTTCGATGAGACACCTGATCGCCCTGCTCCTGGCCACTTCGAGCTCCATCGCCTTCGCCGAAGCGATCCCTGAAAAGGTCGAATACAATCGGGACGTCCGACCGATCCTGTCTGACAACTGCTTCTTCTGTCACGGCCCCGATGCCAACCACCGCGAGGCCGACCTGAGGCTCGACCTGCGCGAAACCGCGATCGAAAAACTCGCACCGGGCAAGCCCAACGAGAGCGAACTGGTCGCGAGGATCGTCTCGCAAGACCCCGATTTGCGGATGCCTCCCCCCGAAGCGAACAAAGAGTTGACCCCGCGACAGATCGAGATCTTGAAGCGCTGGGTCGAACAGGGTGCCGGCTACCAAAAGCACTGGTCCTACGAACCGCCCGTCAAACCCGCCATCCCCGCCGGCGAACAACCGATCGATCATCTCGTCCGCAAACGTCTGGCCGCCGCCGGTTTGAAACCTTCCCCCGAAGCCGACCGCCGGACGCTGATCCGCCGCCTGAGCCTCGACCTGCTGGGTTTGCCGCCCTCGCCGCAAGAGGTCGATGCCTTCGTCAACGACGCCTCACCCGATGCCTACCCCAGGCTCGTCGATCGCCTCTTGCAAAGCCCGCACTACGGCGAACGGATGGCGATCCAATGGCTCGACGTCGTCCGCTACGCCGATACGATCGGCTACCACAGCGATAACCCACGCAACGTTTGGCCGTATCGCGATTGGGTGATCAAGAGCTTCAACGACAACAAACGCTTCGACCGATTCACCATCGAACAGATCGCCGGCGACCTCCTCCCGGACGCGAATGTCGAAACCCGCGTCGGCTCGGCTTTCAACCGTCTGCTCCTGTCGACCGAAGAAGGTGGCGCGCAGCCCAAGGACTATGAATCACGCATGCTGACCGACCGCGTCCGCGCGATCGGCGCCGCGTGGATGGGACAAACGACCGGTTGTGCCCAATGCCACGATCACAAGTTCGACCCGTTCCAAATGCGCGACTTCTATTCGCTAGGCGCCTTCTTCGCCGACATCCAAGAACCGATCCTCGGTCGCCGTGAAGACGGCATGCCCGTGACGACGCCCGATCAAGACGCCGAGCTCGCTCGCCTCGACGCGACCCTCGCCGAGGCACGCCAAAAACATGACGCGATCCTCCCGGCCCTCGACGCCGCCCAGCAACAATGGGAAGCCGACATCGTGGCCTACCAAGTCACGCTGCCAGAACTCCGCGAAGGTGCGACCGCTTCCGACCCCGAAAAAAACCTCGCCAAAGAAGTCGTCTCGGCCCTCGCCAAGGAATCCGACAAACGTTCCCCCAAGGAACGCGATACCCTCCGCAACTACTTCCGCGACAAGGGAACAAAACTCTTCATCACCGAACGCGATTCCTTCGCCAAGGCGCAGCGCGAGCGCGACGGCTTTTACAACAACCTCCCGAAATGCCTCGTCAGCACCAGCTCCCCGAACAAGCGGACCGTCCGGATCCTCCCTCGCGGCGATTGGATGAACGAATCGGGCGAGATCGTCAAACCGGCCTTGCCGCACTATCTGCCCGCACCCCAATTACCCGGGCCGCAAATCGCCGATCGCGAACCGAATCGACTCGATCTGGCCCAATGGCTCGTGTCGCGCGATAACCCGCTGACCGCGCGAACCGTGATGAACCGACTTTGGAAACAATTCTTCGGGACGGGGCTGAGCAAAGTGCTGGACGACCTCGGCGCCCAAGGGGAAACCCCTTCCAACCCGGAATTGCTCGATTGGCTCGCCTGCGAATTCGTCGATTCGGGCTGGGACATGAAACAGATGATCCGCACGATCGTCGGCAGCGAAACCTATCGCCAAACCTCTTCCGCCACGCCCGAACTCCTCGCCGCTGATCCCTACAACCGGCTGCTGGCACGCCAAAGCGCCTTCCGCGTCGAAGCCGAGCTCGTTCGCGACCACGCGCTCGCCGTGTCCGGGCTGCTGGTCCCCAAAATCGGCGGCCCGAGCGTCAAGCCGTATCAGCCCGAAGGGTACTGGGAAAACCTCAATTTCCCGACCCGCAATTACGACAACGACCCCGGCGATAACCAATACCGCCGCGGGCTCTACACCTGGTGGCAACGCTCGTTCCTGCACCCCAGCCTCCTCGCGTTCGACGCACCGAGCCGCGAAGAGTGCACCGCAGAGCGGAACCTTTCCAACATCCCACAACAAGCCCTCGTCCTGCTCAACGACCCGACCTACGTCGAAGCCGCTCGCGTCTTCGCCGCCAAGATCCTCGCCGCACCGGGTAACGCCGACGATCAACAGCGAATCGTCTGGGCTTGGCGGCAAGCGCTGCAGCGATCCCCGACGCCCCAGGAATCCGATGTGGCGATGAAGCTGCTTCAGCAGCACCGCGGCGCGTACAAAGAAAACGTCGAAGCGGCAAAGCAGCTAGTGGGGGTTGGCCAACAATCGCCCCCCCAAACGCTCGACCCCGCCGAATTGGCCGCCTGGACCCACGTCGCCCGCGTGCTGCTCAATCTGCACGAATCGATCACGCGATCGTGAGCCGCCGCGAACACTGGCCCATGCACTCATCCCGTCTTATCACCAAGCCGTCCCGAACATGGACATGAACCGATGATCAACCCGAGCCTCCTCCATCGCCGCGCCTTCCTCGGCCAAGGCGCGCTTGGCCTGGGGGCCGTCGCGCTGGCGTCGCTTGCCGACCCACGCATCGGCAACGCGGCCAGCGGCGGGGTGCTCAACCCACCCCCATTGCCGATCAAGGCCAAACGGGTGATCTGGATGACGATGGCCGGCGGACCGTCCCACCTCGAAACGTTCGACCCCAAGCCGAAACTTGCCGAGCTCGATGGGCAACCGATGCCAGAGAGTTTTACCAAAGGGCAACAATTGGCCCAGCTTCAAGGGCAGAAGCTGATCTGCTTGCGGCCGCTCTTTCCGTTCACCAAGCATGGCCAAAACCAAACCGAGATCAGCGTCCTCTTTCCGAACATCGCCTCGGTGATCGACGACATCTGCATCGTCCGATCGATGACGACCGAAGCGATCAATCACGACCCGGCCCACATGTTCATGAACACCGGCTCGCAGATCGCCGGCCGCCCCAGCATGGGGTCGTGGGTCACCTATGGGCTTGGCAGCGAAGCGGAAGAGCTCCCCGGTTTCGTCGTCCTCGTATCGACCGGCCCCGGCCGTTCGCCACAACCGATCGCGGCCCGCCAATGGGGCTCGGGCTTCTTGCCCAGCCGCTACCAAGGGGTCCAACTCCGTTCGCAGGGCGATGCCGTCCTCTACCTCGGCTCGCCACCCGGAGTCACCCCCGACCGGCAAGGTCTCGACGTCAACGCGATCAATATGCTGAACCGTCATCACGACGCGATCGTCAGCGACCCCGAAATCGCGACCCGCATCGCGCAGTACGAACTCGCCTTCCGGATGCAATCGAGCATCCCCGATCTGATGGACGTCCGCGACGAAGAGGCGGCGACGATCGCGATGTACGGTTGCCATCCCGGCGACGGGTCGTTCGCGAGCAATTGCCTACTCGCACGTCGCATGGCCCAGCGGGGCGTGCGATTCATCCAGCTTTACCATCGCGATTGGGACCACCACAGCCTCTTGCGAGAGGAATTGCCGCTGCGGGCCGCCGAGGTCGACGGCGCCTGTGCGGCGCTGATCCGCGACCTGAAGCGGCTCGGGATGTTCGAAGAGACGTTGATCGTCTGGTCGGGCGAATTCGGCCGCACGCCGATGTCTCAATCGAACAAAGGCTCGGTCGGTCGCGACCATCACAACAAGGCGATGTCGATGTGGCTGGCCGGGGGCGGGGTCCGCGGCGGGATCGTCCACGGCGCGACCGACGGGCTCGGTTATGCCGCGGCCGAAAAGGTGTGCACGGTGCACGACCTGCACGCG
>JBEIRZ010000135.1:0-11300 GCA_040375695.1 Planctomycetaceae bacterium | reverse complement strand
CTCGGAACAAGCTTTTGTGGAGGTGGACTCATGAACGGATTTACTGCATTCTTCATCACGTTTCTATTGTCGTTCTTGATCGTACCTGTCGCATTGCTGATCGGACGGCTATTCGGGGTCTACACGATCGTCCAGGAACGCCGGTGCCATGTCTATGTCCTTTTCGGAAAGGTTGTCGAAATTATCGACGAGCCCGGCCTTCATTTCCTATGGCCTCTCATGGATTGGAAGGCTCTCGTTGTTAATTGGCTTGGGAAGTGCTACGTCCTGGACATGCGATTGGACCAAGTCTATCTGCGGAGTGCTCCGGTCAATTCCGAAGAAGGCGCGCCGATGGGAATTGGGATTTGGTACGAAATGTTTATTAGCGATCCGGTGGCATACCTTTTTAAAAACATGGATCCTCGCGGCTCGTTGTCAGCCAATGTTGCGAATTCCACCGTCCGTTGCCTCAGTAATTTGCCGCTGGCGCTCATGATGGTCAACCGTCACGGTATGAGCTCGACCGTACGAGAAGAAGTGTCGCCTCGATCAGATGAGTGGGGCTACCGACTCGGTTCGGTATACATTCGCAAAGTTCATTTTCGCGATGCAGAGATGATTCGGCAGATTGAAAGCAAGGTTGTCAATCGATTGCGGCAAGTGACGAGTGCCATCAAACAGGATGGTGCCAATCAAGTGAGCATTATCACCAGTACCGCCGATCGCAAAGCTGCGATCGAATTTGCAAAAGCTGCCGCAATTCGGCCCGAGCTTGTTGGCAATGCGTTGAAGAAGATCTGTGCAGACAAAGAAACGTCTGACGCAATGTTTACAATCCTAGAAACTCAGAAGCTATTGGATTGTAAAACTAAGTTGACGTTGCTCCCTCAAAAAAGCGGTTTGTTAACCGATTTGTTAGCGGCCCGAGAGCATACGTCATAAGGATCCGTCCCAGCCCTTAAGAAGGCTTCGCCGGGGTCAGGCTTTGTGTTTGGTGTTCAGATGGAGTGATGCTTCGATTTTGCATGCCCTCGTTCGACAGCTCGCGGATTCCTTGAACTGTTGCCGAACGCGGCGAACTGGGTTGGAGACGTGGTCGGTCCCGGTAAGCCCAAAGGCCGGACCGAGCTACCTGAGCGTTGCGCCCGTCTAGCGACGACACAGCTATTCGGCTATTTCGATTCGAGGATGCTTGTCGCGTTTGACTTTTTCGGATCGACCAACGCGTTTAGCGCTTGGATGTCATCGAGATCGATTCGGGAGGTGGCTTCGCTGAGGCCTTCGTTAACCGAAAACCAATGGAAGGTGGAGAATCTCACCCGTTCATACGAGACGAGGTCATCGCCTCTCTTGATTTTACCGGGCCTGCGGTGACGTACCGTCAAAGGAACGACGTATTGGCCCACTTCCTTCCAAGTGTACTCCTCTGACCAACGGAGACTTTTGAATTGCTTGCCATGCAATATGCCAGATTCGTAGAGTGACATACGGCGTGGAACGAGCATGCGATCGTCCCATTCCCAAATGATCGTCGGAGTTAACTCGGTGATCCCTTTAACGTCGCTACGCACAGTGGGCAACGCGAAGGAAATTTCTTGGACCCCGTCGGTTCGTACGGATACCTGTTGTTTGGCTAAGCCCGATTCCATCAACGCCGCAGACTTTATCTCACAATTATCCGCGGTGGAGCCGAATGAGCAAAAACCGATATCGCGTAGGTTAAGAAATCCGAGTCGTAACTCTCTCGTCAAATCTTCAACAAGCTTGTTGTTGATGGCATAACCGCGATTGGGAAAATCCCTCACCGTCCCGTTACCACCAGTGATACGAAACAACTTCCGCTGCAAGTTTCGTAGCTCCTTGGCTGCATCGCCGGTCGATTCGACGGCACCCCCTCGGGTCTCTTGGTAACCGTAGTAGAAAAATTGATCTTTAACGTGATCGAAACGAAACCGATGGAAGCCAACCCCTTCGCTGTAATTACCAACCCCTTGGTCGCTCGTCGAATCTTCGAAATCTTCGATCCGGATCAACACGTCACCGGATTCCCATGCCTTCGTTTGGGCGGCGTAAGCGCTGACCACACCAAGCTTGTCCTGGGCGATAGCATCGTTGACGAACATCGCGAGAATCGACAAGCCGACGGCAAGCAGAAGCTTCATTGATCGATGCCTTTCGTTTGCGGTTCACTCGATGAATGCCAATTTGGTGGCAACCTTGATCGGCCGTTCTTTGCTTCTTACGAGAAGTGTCACATCGATCGGGCGTTTAACCATTTCAGAAAGAAGATTGTCATGCGGGAGGCAGGAGAGCTGCAGTTTATAAACGCCACGTGTGAGCGGTTTAGCCGTTATCTGTAATGGCAAATCGCTTGAGAGGGTGTCGATGATTGGCTGGATGACCGTGTCGGTCTTTGAATCCTTAGCGTCATCCAAATGGAGGATCGCCGCCCCTTGGAACGCCTGTTGGGAATCGGTCCGCCGCAGTGTTATCACGGAGGGGCTGATACTTGGGAGAGTTTTTTTGCGAAGGATCAAGTCCATCGAGGCGGCTTGATTCGTCTTCGCATGTTTCAAAACCACACGACCCGCGATCTCATCATTGAATACGGTGTTTGGCGGCAAAGTTCCGCTCAGGACGGGTTGTCGATCTTTGAGGTGAATCTCGAATTGGACATTCTTTAATGCGGGGTCGGATGTGATTTCGATTTCTTCAGGAACAACCGGGGCGGTGCAAACGATTTTGCTTTCGAAAAGCTGCGACTGAGCATTCGCATTCAGTTCACCGACGTATAGAGGGGATTCGAAAGCCAAGACACCGGCGATCATGTATTTCATCGCCAGACGGACTTCACGACTTTGGTCGGGGGACAGAAGGCTTGCGCTGAGGCTGATCTCTTTGGTGGCCGCGACGTTGAGCGTTTCGAGGGTAAATTCGAATTCGCCTTTTCCACCCGGCTCGATCGATTTCGCTGATGCATTTGAAGCCAACCAAGCAGAGTTCGTTTTGACACGGTCGATCTGGATGGTATCCGTAGAGTCGTTAACTAACGTGAGTGCGACGACTCCGCGGGTTCCCATGGGGAGCAGGCCCAGGTCGATGTCTGCAACAAGCGACTTGCCGAACCGATCCGTGATGACCGCGGTTTGTTCGGCGAGGGTTGGAAGCGGTTGAGCCGCCAAGCATCGATTCGCGGCGGGGGGGCATAACGCCAAAAAAAGGAGAGCACGGACCAAGCGAGCGGGGCTGAGTGAAGTCGCATCCATGTAGAAATACTCCCTGTCGTCCCGATCCTGATTTGCCAGGCTAAAGCTTGGCGGATTCTAGGTTGCCGACGATCAGAAATCAACAAAATCGCTCGCTTGTCGCTTTCCCTTGATGGAAGCGAGCCATCGGTGACGAAACTTTGTCGCGCGGGCATAAGTCTTTTTAGCGGAACGGCAGCACATTCATAGGAACCCTGTCCTTGAAGTTTAGCCAAATCCGGGAGAAATCGAGGTGTCGGGGGATTTCGTTCCCGCTCCGGCGATGAGGGTACTGCCGGGCGGAGCGGGCTCAAGGCAAAATGATCGGCGGCGTCGTTGACGTCGATCGGTAATTGGGGCGGGCCACCGCAGGAAAAATCATTGGTCGGTCGCATCCGCTTCGCGGCCGTGCGGCGTATCCTCGCGAGCTTATCATTCACTTAAGGGCATGGCGATGAAATACCTGCTGGCTTTTGTTCCGCTCCTTTTCGCGACGTCGTTGCCAAGTTTGGCACAAGACAGCGCATCGAATCCCCAGCGTCAACGTCGCGATGGGGCGCGGGGACCGTTCGGTGGCCCGATCGAACTGGGGCCTGAAGATAAACAGGTTTTCGAGGATCCGACAAGCCGAATTGTGGAAGTCCGAGAGGGGGTTTCGCGCGGCAAATTGGAGATGATCGAATACTTGTCGAAAACGGTCGGGACGACGCGGAAAATGAATGTCTATACTCCGCCAGGGTATACCTCTGAGAAGCGGTATCCGGTGCTTTATCTGTTGCATGGGATCGGTGGAGATGAAACGGAGTGGGCACGGTTCGCCAGCCCGAATGTGATGCTTGATAATCTGATCGCAGACGGAAGGGCGGTCCCGATGATCGTCGTGATGCCGAACGGCCGGGCGCAAAAGAATGATCGGGCCGAGGGTAATGTGATGGCTGCCGCCCCCGCGTTTGCGGTCTTCGAAAAGGATTTACTTGAGGATGTGATTCCGACGATCGAGTCGCGTTACTCGGTACAAACAGGACGGCTCCATCGGGCGATTGCAGGGCTTTCGATGGGGGGAGGACAGTCCTTGAATTTTGGCCTCACGAATCTCTCGACCTTTGCTTGGATCGGCGGTTTTTCCTCAGCACCGAATACCAAAGCTCCGGAAGTTCTGGTTCCGGATCCGCAGCAGACGAAGGGTCAGTTGAAGCTGCTGTGGCTCTCCTGCGGTAACAAAGACGGGTTGATCCGGATCAGCCAGCGGTTGCAGCGTTACCTGAAAGAAAAGGACGTTCCGCACATTTGGAACGTCGACACTCACGGTCACGATGCGACCCACTGGCGCAACAATCTCTACTACTTTTTGCAGAAGGTATTTAACGAGCAGGGTTCCGAGGCCCAGCCTGACAGCGCATCCGGACCAAAGGGACTTGAGTAAATCGAGGATGACTTTTAGGGGTGTTTGCTGTGAAGGGTTGCTGATGCGTCGGCCGTGTTGAAAGGTCGTGTGGGACGGATCGTGGTGCGTACGATCAGGCCATGAACCTGGATGTCTGTGGATGCGGATGATGAAGACATTTGAAGAGGCTTTTCGGTTCGTCATGGACCACAAGGTTTGTACGGTGTTCGGCAGCAAGGGGTCGCCGTATCCATCGTTGTGGGACAACACCGAGCTATCTGAGAAGCGGCCCAGGGCGGGAGGTTGGAGCCCGAAAGCCTTGGCGGTTTGGGACTGGAAAACGCGTATCCCGCAGACCTATCCCGAGTCGGTCTACTATGGGAAAATTAAGGGGGGCGATGCGGTTTTGATGGAAATGAGGTATTTTCGCCAGACGCATTACCCCAGCGCTTTTCAGCCCGTCAGCGAGTTGGATGAGCTTGCGAGGCAAGTTTACGAGTTGATCCGTTTAGAGCCTGCGTTCACGGGCCAATTGCGAAAGCGCGCTATGGGGCGGTTCGTTTGTACGAAGAGCCAGTTCGACGGGGCGCTCAAGAGGCTGCAAATTAGTCTCAACATCGTTCGCTCCAACGATCCGTCGCTGAAGAATGATTATTGGCTAACGATGCGAGAGGTGCATTTGGACATTGTGCATCAGCACGACTCTGGGTCGGCACACCGCATCGGCATGAACAATTCTTGATAACAATTCCCTCGAACAGAAAGACAAGCTCATGAATCCGGACGGCACCCCCTCCAGCGAGTTGCCACCCAGGGATGCGCACAAGCGAGGGTTGCACCGAACGATGACCCTTGGCGGTCATTACGCGACTCGGAATTACACCATCAAACACCTTCAAGAGTTGAAGGGTAAAGCGGTGCTGACCGAGACCATGCCCTTTACCACCAGCGAAGCGGCGGCGGCTGAGGAGGCGGGGATCGATACGTTGAAAGTCAAGTTCGATCCTAAAAATCCTGGCGGCGCGATAGCGCTCCGCAAGGCGGCCCCCAACACGTTCATGACATTTTGCATCGGGCTGACAAGGGTGGCGACGGTTGACGAAGCGGTTCGCGCGGGTTTCGACGCCATGGAAGCAGGTGCTGATGGCGTCATGTGCCAATGGGGACCGGAATTCATTCAGGCCGTTTCGCGTGTCGGGATTCCGGTGCAAGCCCACGCCGGTCTGGTCCCGCGGCTTTCGACATGGACTGGAGGGCTCAAAGCGGTCGGGAAAACGATCGAAGAGGCGATGTGGATCTTTGAGCAGATTCGATCGTATGAGCGAGCGGGGGCGTGGGCGGTCGAAGTCGAAGTCATACCGGCGGAGCTGCTGAAACAGATTTCCTGTCGGACTCGCCTTGTCACCTCATCGATTGGCGCGGGGAGTGGCGGTGACATTCAATTCATGTTTGCCGAGGACATTTTGGGCAATCATGCACCGCCGTATCCGCGGCACACCAAACAGTACCGCAACCTCCTTAAGATGGAGGAGGCGATGCAAGCGGAGCGAGTCGGGGGGTTTCGCGATTTCATCAAAGATGTTCAAAGCGGAAGCTTCCCGGGGCCTGAGCATATGGTCAAAGCCCCGGAAGGGCTGATCGATCGGTTTCTTGAGGCTATCGTTAGCGACTCGCTCCAGTGAAATCCGGGCGATAGGGAAGACCGATCCGTGATCACCGCGGTTTGTTCGGCAAGGGTTGGCAGCGGTCGATCCGCGAATTGTCGATTCGCGGCGGGTGGGCATCGGGCATAGAGAATAGGTTTAGCCACGCTGTGGGGCGTGGCCGAATTCGGATTCGTGTGGGCGGCCAACGCTGGGGCTGGGGGCCTGAGGAATTGGCGTCGAGGGCGTGTAGTCGTGCGGTATTTGCCGCGAGTGCGCGGTGATGGGTGGGGTCGACGGGAGGGTTGTGCCATGGTGTGGAAGATCGGGTTGGGTGTTGTCTGGTCGTTGTTGATGGTCGTCGGGGCTGGGGCCGCGGAGGAGATCGTCGTTGCGGATTTCGAAGGGGAGACGTATGCGCCGTGGGTCGTTACGGGGGAAGCGTTTGGGGCCGGGCCTGCGCGAGGGACGCTCGCTGGTCAGATGCAGGTCGACGGTTTTGTCGGCAAGGGGCTCGTGAATTCCTTCTTTCAAGGCGACGATTCGACCGGTACGCTGACTTCGCCGCCGTTTCGGATCGAGCGTAAGTACATCGCGTTTTTGATCGGAGGTGGTAAGAATCCTGAAAGGCTGGCGATCCGGTTGGTCGTTGACGGGAAGGTCGTACGTGACGCGACGGGGCAGAACGACAAGCCGGGCGGGAGCGAAAAATTAGAAGCCGATTCGTGGGATGTGACCGAGTTCGTTGGGAAGATGGCGACGGTCCAGATCGTCGACGAAGCCCGAGGGGGTTGGGGGCATATTAATGTCGACCAGATCGTGCAGACGGAGGTAAAGCCCAGGGGGATGGTCAGGGATGCCGAGCGGACGTTCGTCGCGGATGCGCGTTACTTGCACCTGCCGATAAAGAACGGGGCGGCCAAACGGGTCGTGACGTTGCTTGTGGATGGCCAGGTCGTCGTTCGGAACGACATCGAATTGGCGGATGGCGAGCCCGATTGGTGGGGTGTGATGGACGTTGGGGGGTATCGTGGCAAGTCGTTGACCCTGCGTGTCGACAAGTTGCCTGAGGGGTCGGCGGCGTTTGCGGGAATGGCTCTGGGCGAGACGCCGAAGGATGGCGACAACTTGTATCGGGAGTCGCTGCGGGGGCAGTTCCATTTTTCGCCGAGGCGAGGGTGGAACAACGACCCGAACGGGTGTGTGTATTACAACGGCGAGTACCACCTCTTCTTTCAGCACAACCCGTTTGGCTGGGGTTGGGGGAACATGCATTGGGGGCATGCCGTAAGTAAGGACTTGGTCCATTGGGAAGAGCTTGGGGATAAGCTGTGGCCCGATGCGATGGGGCCGATGTTCAGCGGGAGTGCGGTCGTCGATCGGAACAACAGCAGCGGATTGGGGGACGGGAACAAGCCGCCGCTGGTGTTGATTTACACCGCGGCCGGGAACCCGACGGTGCAAGGGATCGCCTACAGCACCGACGGCCGCAAGTTCACGAAGTATTCGGGGAATCCGGTGCTTAAGCAAATCACGGGCGGGAACCGCGACCCGAAGGTGATTTGGCATGCGCCGACGCGGAAGTGGGTGATGGTTTTGTATGTCGAGTTGCAGGGGAAACACACCGTCCATTTTTTTACGTCGTCCGACCTGCGGGATTGGAGTTTGGCGAGCATCACCGAGGGGACTGCGGGGACGCGATTCCTTTACGAGTGTCCCGATTTTTTCGAGTTGCCGATCGACGGGGAGCGGGGGAGACGAAGTGGGTATTGCTGGGGGCGAATAGCGAGTACGCGATCGGGGAGTTTGACGGGACGCGCTTCGAGGTGGAGCAGGCGAATTTGCCGGGGCATCGCGGTCGAGGGTTTTATGCCCCGCAGACCTTCAGTGACATCCCGGAGGGGGACGGGCGACGCATCCAAATCGGCTGGTTCCAGACGGAGACGCGGGGGATGAGTTTCAACCAATCGATGACGATCCCGCTCGAATTGCGATTGACGAAAACCGACGAGGGGCCGCGGTTGAGCTTCACCCCGGTGAAGGAATTGGAATCGCTCCGATCGAAGTCGCGTCGGCTTGAGGTGGGTGCATTGGGGCCGGGGGATGACAACCCGTTCGCCTTTGCCGACGCGGAGTTGGTCGAGATCCGGGCCGAGTTCGAAGCGGATCCTGGGGCGGATGTTGTCTTTCGGGTCCGCGGGGTTGATGTGGTTTGGGAGTCGAAGACGTCGGAGCTTATCGTTAACGGACATCGTGCCGGTGCGCCCCTGCGGGGCGGGCGTCAGCGATTGGTCATTTATTGTGACCGGACGGGGTTAGAAGTTTTTGCCAGCGATGGGCTTTGTTATCTCCCGATGCCGGTGAATGTCGCGGCGGCCGAGCGTGGATCGAGCGTCAGGGTGCAGGGCGGTTCGGTCCGCTTTCAGAATCTGGAGTTCCACGAGTTGGGCTCGGCATGGTCCACCGACGGCCCGGCGGTGAGTGGGAAATGATTTGAGATGAAATCGCTGCGTGATGCTTAAGCGGTTCGCTTCTCGAGTTCTTCCCAGCGAACGAAGAGTTGGGCGAGTTGTTGTTCGAGTTTTTCGAGCTTGGCGACGGCGGTGGCGATGGTAGTCGAGTCCTGTTGGTAGAAGCCCGGTTCGGCCATGGCGGCGTGGAGTTGTTCGCGCTGGGTCTCGATCGATTCGATCTTGGTCGGGATCGATTCGAGTTCTTTTTGTTCTTTGAACGAGAGTTTTGGCTTGGCCGTTTTGGCGGGGGAGTTGGTCGCAGGGGAAACCGGTTGATTGGCGGGGGAGGATTTGATTGGGGTGGGGGTTGGTTGCGGTGAGGTTTTCGCGGCTTGGGACGATTTTTGGCGGGCGTAATCGTCGTAGCCGCCGCCGTATTCGGCGACATTGCCATCGCCGTCGATCGCCAGGACGCTTGTCACGACATTGTTGAGGAATTCGCGGTCGTGGCTCACCAGCAGCAATGTCCCTTCGTAGTTGGTAACGATTTCTTCGAGGAGTTCGAGGGTTTCTTCGTCGAGGTCGTTGGTCGGTTCGTCGAGGACTAGGAGGTTGGAAGAGCGTTTAAAGAGTCGGGCGAGGAGGAGTCGATTGCGTTCGCCGCCGGATAGGAATTTGGCGGGTTGGCGAGCCCGTTCGGGTGTGAAGAGGAAGTCTTGGAGGTAGCCGTAGACATGGCGGGGTTTGCCGTTGAGGATGACTTGGTCGCCGTCATCGGCGACGTTGTCGGCGACGGTTTTTTCGCCATCGATCTGTTCGCGGAGTTGGTCGAAGTAGAGGGTTTCGAGGCGAGTCCCCAATCGCACCTTGCCGGCGGAGGGTGGCAATTGGCCCAGGAGCAATTTGATCAGGGTGCTTTTGCCGGCGCCGTTGGGGCCGACGATACCGATCTTATCGCCGCGGGTGATGACGGTCGAAAATTTATTGAGGATCGGTCGGGTGTCGTAGGCGAAGGAGACGTCGGTCAGTTCGGCGACGAGTTCGCCGGAGCGATCGAGGGTGGTGGCCTGCATCTTGACGTCGCCTACCTTTTTGCGTCGTTCGGCGCGTTGGCGGCGCATTTCTTCGAGGGCCCGGACGCGGCCTTCGTTGCGGGTGCGGCGGGCCTTGATCCCTTTGCGGATCCAGACTTCTTCTTGGGCGAGTTTTTTATCGAAGAGGGCGTCCTGTTTTTCTTCGGCGGCCAGCACGTCGGCTTTGCGTTTCAGGAAGGTCGAGTAGTCGCAGACCCAGTCGAGCAAGCGGCCGCGATCGATTTCGAGGATCCTGGTCGCGAGGGCGCGGAGGAAGGCGCGGTCGTGGGTGACGAAGATGTAGGCCCCGGAATAGGCCTTGAGGAAATCTTCGAGCCAGAGGATCGATTCGATATCGAGGTGGTTGGTCGGTTCGTCGAGCAGGAGGAGGTCGGGTTGGCTAATGATCGCGCGGCCCAGGAGGGTGCGGCGTTTGAGGCCGGCGGAGAGTGACGCGAAGGGGCGGTCGGGATCGAGTTGCATGCGGCTGAGCGTGCGATCGAGAGCGGCGTCGAGTTGCCACTGTTGGTAGGACGCTTCGTCGTCCGGGGAGGAGGGGGAGCCCCAGCCGCCGCTGATGACATCGGCGATCGTGCCTCCGACGTCATCGGGGACTTCTTGGATCAGGCGGGCGATGCGGAGTTTGGGGGCGGTGCGGACCGTCCCGTGATCGGGTTTCAGGTCACCCGCGATCAGTTTGAGGAGGGTCGATTTGCCGGTACCGTTGCGGCCCAGAAGGCCGATCCGTTCACCGGAATCGATCGCCAAGTTGACGTCTTCGAGGATGGGCGGCTTGCGCCACGCAAAACCGACTTCGTGAAAGGTAATTAATCGCATCGGGAAAAATATAGCTTTCGCCGGGTGGGGCTCCTAGGGCCCCGCGGCGGGGGCTTGGGAATTGGAATCGAATTGGTCGCTCAGACCCGCTTGTCCGTCCGGTTCCCACCGCCACCGCCGCTCTTAATCGAACTCGAACTTGTACTCGAACTCGAACTCGAACTCAATGAAATGGTACTCGTACTCGAAAAGATCGGATCGAGTACGAGTACGAGTACCGCTCCGCTGAGTACGAGTACGAGGTAGCGCTGGGCTCAGTACCAGCACCGCTGGCGCTGACCACGAGTACGAGCACGAGCACGAGCACGAGCACGAGCACGAGCACGAGCACGAGCACGAGCACGAGCACGAGAGACTAGGACTCGTGAGAAGGTTATTGCGGGGGATGGCCTTTGAGGTCCGGCTAGTGCCGGATTTGATGCTTGGGTTTTGAGCATCCGGTGGAAAAATCGGATGGGGAATCCCAGCTTCTCGATCCGCGCGGTTGGGAATCGGCTTGTCTGGGAAGGGACGCGGCTTGCCGTAGGGCCCCGGGCGATTATGCCGACGAAAAGCGGCGCCAACGTGCGCTTGCGGCAGAACCATTGAACTACAAATTGAGCACACCTGTTGGTCGTAGTAACACTCACAACATTCCCAGCCGTGTGACCCCGGGTTCTTCAACTGCACCTGTTCATAAAGTG
>JBEIRZ010000581.1:0-2188 GCA_040375695.1 Planctomycetaceae bacterium | reverse complement strand
GTTTCGACCGATCAAGACGAATGTCCCCGGGATCGAGATTTGCGAAGTCTTCCCGCAGCTCGCGGGGATGATGGACAAGGCGGCGGTGTTGCGTGCGGTCGTCGGTTGCCATGGCGGTCACGAAGCGTTCCAGTGCATGACGGGGTGGGGACGCAATGTCCTGCGGAGCGTCGGCGGTCGTCCGGCGATCGGTTCGGCCGTGTCGAAGCTTTACGGCCCCGTCGACCCATCGGTGCCGCCCTATGTCGGTTTGGCGGCCACGACGAGCCACGTCCCCTGGTCGGACCCCGGCACTCCGGGTTTCCTCGGTTCGGCGCACTCGCCGTTCCGTCCAGACGGCCCGGGGATGCAAAACATGAAGCTTAACGGCATCACCCTCGATCGGTTGGGTGATCGCCGCGCGTTGCTCGGTCAGCTCGATCAGATGAAACGCGACATCGACATCTCGGGTGCGATGTCGGGGATGGATGTCTTCGGCCAACGGGCGCTGGACGTTCTTACCAGCAGCAAACTGGTCGATGCCCTTGACCTGTCGAAGGAAGACCCGCACATCGTCGAGCGTTATGGCGATGGGAAGCCTTACAAGTACCAATACGACGGGGCCCCGACCTGCAACGATCACCTGTTGATCGCCCGTCGGCTCGTCGAAGCCGGGGTCCGCTGTGTCAGCCTCAGCTATGGGCGATGGGACAGCCACGGGGCGAACTTCGACCTTGTCCGCGACCACGGTTCGAAGCTCGATCAATGCCTCAGCGCCCTCATCTGGGACCTTGACCAGCGGGGGATGCTCGATGACGTTTCGATCGTCGTCTGGGGCGAGTTCGGGCGGACCCCCCAGATCAACGCCGGTGCCGGCCGCGACCACTGGCCGAAGGTTTCGTGCGCGTTCCTTGCCGGCGGCGGCATCCGCGGCGGCCAAGCGATCGGCAAGACGAATCGCCTCGGTGAAGAAGCGGCCGAGCGTCCGGTCCACATGCAAGAGGTCGTCGCGACGCTCTATCACAACCTCGGTGTCGACATCAACAAGGTCACGATCGCCGATCCGACCGGTCGCCCGCAGTTTTTGAGCGAGCACCAGCCGATCCACGAATTAATCTGATAGCTGTCCTACGTTTGCCCGGCGGCGTCGCCTACCCGGTTGGCACAGGCGAACCGCCGGCGACGGGGCAAAACCACCTGCCACTTTCCCACCCACCCCGCAACTTGGTCGAAGGATGAACTTGATCCTCACATTCGCACGCCCCCTGGCTTTGGTAGCCTTCGCGGTGTCGGTTTCGATCCCCAACCTACCGGTCGCGGTCGCCGCGCAAGCGGTCGAGGCGGAAGGGTTCGCCGTCGCGAAGCTGAAAGTCGAGAACGGCGTCCCAGGGACGGCGACCTCGATGGTCGGCAGCGACGCGCGGTTGCAATTGATGGTCACCGCCGAAGCGGCCGCCGGCCAGCAGCGCGATTTCACCCGCGTCGTCCAGTACTCGGCCAATCCTGCGGGTCTCGTCGAGGTCGACGCGACCGGGCTCGTGACGCCGTTGGCCAATGGCGACGTCACCGTGACGGCGACGATCCCCGAAGCGATCGCCGGTGCCGCCCAGCGGACCGCGACGGTCGATCTGAAGGTGACCGGCGTCGGCGCCGAACCGCCGATCCATTTTCAACGCCAGATCACCCCCATCTTCACCAAACTCGGTTGCAACGGCGGCGGGTGCCACGGGAAGATCTCGGGCCAAAACGGCTTCCGACTTTCCCTTCTCGGGTTCGAGGCGAACGAGGATTACGACTACCTCGTTAAAGAATCTCGTGGCCGCCGGATTTCGGTCGCCAACCCTTCCAGCAGCCTGCTGTTGACCAAGGCGACGGGTGAAGTCCCCCATGGTGGCGGAGCGCGTACCGATCGCAGTACCTACGAATACCGCATCATGGCCCGCTGGATCGCCCAGGGGACCCCTTCGGGCGATCCCAACGCCCCCAAAGTCGAATCGATCGAGATCTTCCCACCCTCACGTCGGCTGGCCCCCGGCCAAACCCAACAACTTTCGGTCATTGCCCGGTACAGTGACGGGTCGATCGAAGACGTTACCCCGGGGGTCGTCTACGAATCGAACGATTCGGCGATGGCCGAAGTGACCCCGGGCGGTTGGGTCCAGATCCAAAACATGGTCGGCGACGTCGCGGTGATGGCCCGTTTCCAAGG
>JBEIRZ010000587.1:0-2144 GCA_040375695.1 Planctomycetaceae bacterium | reverse complement strand
GGCGCCGGATGCTCGTTCGGGGGCCATGTAGGACGGCGAACCGATGATGTCTCCGGCTTGTGTGATCTTTAGGTCGTCGCGCCAAATTTTCGCCAGCCCGAAATCGATCAGTTTCACCGCAGGTTCATCGGCATCGCCGCTGGTGACCGCGTCTTCGACCAAGACGTTTTGTGGTTTCAGGTCATAGTGCAGCACGCCCCGCTGGTGGGCGTGCGCGACGGCGTCGGCCAATCGGCTCGCGATCTTCGCCGCGGCGATCGGGCTGGGTCGATGGGCCTTGATCCAGGCGTCGAGCGGCATCCCGGAAACATATTCCATCACCACAGCGGGCAACCCGCGGACCATCAGCACTTCGAGGACCGACACGATGTTCGGGTGGTCGAGGCAAGCCAGCGCTCGAGCCTCTCGCATCGCGCGGCCGGTTCGCTCGGCCGACACCGGCTGGTCCCCCGCATCGGTGATGCACTTGATGGCGACTTTGCGTTGCGTTCCGTCCTGGACGGCCGAGTAAATCGTCCCCATCCCCCCTTGGCCCAGTGGTCGGATCTCGCGATAGCCGACGATGTCGAGGGAATCGGGCGAAGGGGAAACAGGGCCGAGGGTTTCCGATTCGGCAGGGCGATCTTCCGCCATAGCGTCTTGCATTTCGCGAACAAAAATCGCGCGGCACTCGGAACAGCATGCCAAATGGTCGACGATCTGCTGCGAATCATCGATGCGATGCGACCCGCTGGCATAGCCGCGGATCGCGGCCAGGGTCAGGTGGTCGTTATCCGGGGGCATGTCCATCGGGTGCATCTGCGTCACGAACCATCAACCGACCGATTCGAGCGAAAGCATCTGTGCTTTCAATTGGCGTTCGAAGCGATCTTTGCCCTTGTAGGCCAAGTCGATCGAAATCCCCAGCGTCTGGGCGACCTCGGCCCCGGAGAGCTTTTCGATCGTCATCAATCGGTAAGCTTCCCAGGCCTTATCGTTGCATTCAAGGCGAGCGCGTCGGATCGCGAAGTCCAGCGCTTCGCGCGCGATCAGTTCATCAATCTCGGTATCGATCCGCCGCATCGTCGATTCCGACAAACAGCTACTCAGGTCAAAGCGAACGTGTGACTTGCGGGCGCGATAGGCGGCTTGGCGGACCGATTGGAGCCAACAGTTGCGCGAGACCTTCTTGAGCCAGACGCGGAAGGTGCCTGTCCCTTGGTGGGCGAAACGGTGGACGTTTTCGAGCACCCGAATCATGGTTTCTTGAAAGATATCGTCGACGTCATCGATGGGGATGTCCCAGGTCTGCATCCAGCGTCGCATCATCCATTCGTATTTGGTCGCGAATTGGTCCCACGCACCGGGGTCGCGCTGGCCAAGACGCTGTACGAAGGAGGTCGAAGTATCGAGCAATGGTTCGGAGGGCATGGTGGCAGGCCAGGTGGGCGGGCTTCGAATAACTTGCAGCGGCCTCCGTTCCTCGATGGAGTGAGACGCGTGATCGGTCAGCGTCTGCATCAGGATTCCGACATTCCCCTCCGGGGAATGTCGCGTTTTAACGGTTGATCACCAGACCTGCGTCAGATCGACCGTCGCCTGCGGGGGGACGTGCATCGTGATCGCGTCGGTCGCGATCGACTCGGCATAGCGCCCATCGCCGAGGAACAATTGCAACACTTGGTGTTCGTCGGGGATGACGATCCAATATTCGGGGATCACGGCTTCCTCGTAGAGTTTCCGCTTGCTCTTCAGGTCATGGTCGGAATTGGTTGGGGATAAAATCTCGATCACCAAATCGGGGACCCCTTACGGATTGACGAAGTGTTCCCCGCCGATGATTTCGTACCGTTTGCCGTCGGCAGGGATCGCCGCATAGGCCACGTAATCCCAGCGAGGTTTCAGCCTCTTCTCGACGATCGACATTTCTTGGACCTTATTAGCGCGAGTTTCATGCAACCCTTATCCGATTCTGATGCGGGGTATGGTCGGGGCAATTTGCGAACGAGCAAAGGAGACGGGATGGAATAAAAGGAAGGGGGGGCCATTCGGCGAATGGAGCCTTGTTCCCATGAACTTCTTGTGGTGGATTTTGCTAAAAATCCCTTGCGCTTAGGGATCTTTAGCAAGATCCACCACGGGAGGTGTGGTGTCTTCGATGGGCT
>JBEIRZ010000028.1:0-27191 GCA_040375695.1 Planctomycetaceae bacterium | reverse complement strand
GCTACGTCCAAGAATTCTTCATCGAGAACCGGTACCCCTCCCCCGCGATCGTCCGTAAGGTCTGGCAATACCTCCTCGCTTGGCCCGACGACCCGATCGAATTGACGCTCGACCAAATCCGCAACGCGATCCAGATCAAAGAGACCTCCGAATCGGTCGGCACCTCCGAAACGCTCCTCGCCCGGGCCGGTGTCCTGAAACGGCTCGATAGCAACACCAACGCGCTGATCATCCGCATCGACAGCGACCTGCCAACCATCGTCGACATGCTGCCGCGCGAAGCCAAAACCCGCCGCAAGGTGCTGCTGGCCTGCGAGAAGGTGATCGGCAAGCGGCGTGGCGAAGACGTCTACGTCAGCCCCCAGCGGCTCGCCCAAATGGCCGGCGTCGAACGCGAACCCCTCGCCCGGACCCTGCGGGAATTGTCCAAACTTCGGGCGTTCGATTACGTCCCACCCTTCCGCGGCCGAGCCGTCCACATCACCCAGCGCGACGTCCCGTTTGACGAGATCGAGATCGACTTCGAAGAGCTCGCCCGACGCAAAGCGGCGGAATTCGAAAAGCTCGAAGCGGTGATCGAATTCGCCCGCACCCCACGCTGCCGCCAACGGGCCGTCCTCGAATATTTCGGCGACCCCAACGTCCGCGATTGCCGCATGTGCGACCGCTGCGACCCGCAAGGGAAATCGATGCCCACCGTTTCGGGCATCGCCGCCGCCGCGATCCCGACCGCCGGGCAACTCGCCGCCAAACCCGATGACGCCGATCGGCTCAAAGGGATCGACCCCGAAGCGATCCGCCGCGGTATCCGTATCGTCCTCAGCGGCATCAAACGGATGCACGGCCGGTTCGGCAAGATGATGATCGCCCAAATGCTCGGCGGGTCGCAAAACAAAAAAGTCCAACAGTGGAAACTGAACCGCCTCAGCACCTATGGGATGCTGTCGGCTTTGAAACAGCCCGAACTGAGCGACCTGCTCGATGCCGTCATCGCCGCCGGGATGGCCTCGCAAGTCGAAGTCGATGACCGCCGGCCGACCGTCCAATTGACCGAATTCGGCGAAGAGGTGATGCATGCCCGCGAACCGATCCCGGCGTCGCTGAACCTTTCCTTCCCCCTCGCCAAACGCCTAGCCCGCGCCGCGGCCGCCATCGAAGGGGGTGACGTCGCCGGCGAAACCGGCCGCAGCGAAACCGGCCGCAGCGAAACCACGTCCGCTCGCAGCACCGCCAGCAATTCCGCCACCAATACCAACCCCAAAGGGTCGCTGACGACCCAGCTCGATGACGACGCGTCCCACGACGACTCCATCGAGGACGAGATTGACGATAGCACCGACGAGAATTTCGACTCAGGCTTTGACGACGCCATCGATCTCGATGACGCGAGCGAACCGACCTCCGATCAGCGTCTCGATGCCGAGGGAAATGACGAGCCCCACACGGCCCCAGCGGCCAAAGCGAAGTCGGCTAACGTCGGTGCTGGGAAGGGGAATGCGTCCAAACGGGAAACCCGCGTTGAAAATGACGATGATGACGATCAAGAAAAAAGCCCGCTCGAAGAAGGGCTCGCCAACCGCTTGAAGCGTTGGCGGGGCAAAACGAGTGCCGCGCTGGGTATCCCCGCCTACCGCGTCCTTTCGAACGCGACCATCGCGCGACTCGCCGCCGAACGGCCCGATTCGACCGACCGCTTGGAACAGATCTCCGGCATCGGCCCCTCGACCATGGAACAGTTCGGTTATGACCTCGTCGAACTGATCCGCCAAGTCATCGCCGACCACGACGGACAAGAGGGGCTTGGCAAACAATCGCCCCAGAACACGCCGGCGCCGCGTGCCCCGATGCCCCCGCCACGGCTCGACCCGGCAGTCGCAAAATCGCCTCCCGGAGTCTCGTTGTCTCCCGCGACCCCGTCCGATGCGGGACGCAAGGGGCAAGCGCCAGCCACACAACCGGCAGAAACAAAAAAGCCAGACGCGAAACCGCAAGACACCAAGCCATCGGACACCAAGCCATCGGACACCAAGCCATCGGACACAAAGCCGAATCAGCCGTCGGTCAAAACGCCCGCCGACGCTCAGCCGCGAATCCCGGCTATGGCACCTACGTCAGCGGCCGACGCCTATTGGACCTGGAAGATGCTCCGTGACGGTTACCCATGGCACGACGTCGCGGCGATCCGCCGGGCCACCCCCCGCCAATTGCTCGATGACCTGTTCACCGTCTCGGATGCCGGCCACCCGGTGAACCCCGATTGGGTCGAAGACCCCTCGCTGCGGGCGGAGCTCCTAGCGCGGCTCACGCGCAAGTAACCCGTTGTGATGATGCACCCGAGCTATTTCGAGACCCGGTTCCGCGTCGGCGCGCTACCGGGCACTTGGCCCGAGGCCTTCGCGATCGTGACCGCGTACGCGACGACGGGCCAACGATGGAGCGACGCGGCGAATGCGGCAGCCAACCAAAGCCTGTTGGAACGGATCGTCCGATCGGGGCTTTGGCACTGGCCGATCACGGGGTATTCGCCGACGACAGGGCACGCCGAACCGGGGTGGGGGATCGAACTCGATTGGGAATCGGCATGCGACTTGGGCACCGATTTCCTGCAGGACGCGATCTATCTCGTCGCCGGGGACGACCTCTCCGTTTCCAGGTGCGACACATCCCGGGGTCTGGTCCCCGTCGGCCCCTTTCGCGCTCGGCTCGATCTGACACACCGCGGCTGATCGACGTCATTTACGACTCCGCCGTACGCTTTCAAAGTCGAATCCCGTGTCGACCCCCAACAAAGGGGTCAGGCCTCTTTGCGTTTGTCAAAAACGAATCTCGAATCCCGGGTACGACCCTGAGTTCCGCTCAAAGGGCTACTCCTGGTCGTTGCCCCTGGGGTGACGCCGTTCTCCCTTCAGTGCTTTTGGTCTCACACGGAGGCGCACAGGCACGGAGTTTTTTTTCCTTGGTTGGTCTCGTCATTCGGCTGCCCCTTCTTCTCCGTGCCTCAGTGCCTCCGTGAGAACCCCTTTCCCTGGCTGTCCTCGCCCATAGAACTTCAGACCGTCAACAACGGGGTCAGGCCTCTTTGGCAAAAAAGAGGCCTGACCCCTTTGCGTTGGTCGGCAGGGCGAGATCCCGGCCAGAGGCTGGTTAAAAGCGGCGGCGGGTTAGAAAGTAGGGCCGAGAAAGTTGACAGTAGAGCAAGTCAAAAGTCTAAGGCCGGCGGCTCGCGCCTTGCCACTTGAAGAGATTGGCTGTTGTTGGGCAAGGCCGGCGGTTATCGGTAAACGCCATGGGATTGGGTTGCGGTTAATCCGTTGATTTAATGTCTCTGCGATCCCCAAGTTCTCTGGGCAAGGCAACACCCTCAATAAATAATTTCGCATGTGCTTAGGCAATTAAAATACGTCGACAGTAAGCAGCTCTGTGCCAAATGAATGAATGAATGAATCAATGGAGACATGCATGCCTATCAAACCATCCGCCGAGGATATTCGGAGGTGTGGAGATGAGATCAAACAACTGCGAAATCAGCAGTTCATCCTGAGTACCACCGCGTTCGGCTTGCTTGGCGCCTACGGAACCCTATTGCCAGATTTCGGTCAATCACCGGAGGGTGTTGAGAACGCTGACCCGATCACGGTCATTTGGTCCGCAATCGTTTTGATTCTGATTTTTGGTTTTCTTTTTTACTGGGCGCGGCAATTGCGGCTTCTGATTGGCGTGATAAGTGTCTGGCTTGACTGTGTCGCGGAATCAGTTTGGGAACGCGATTATCGAGCATATCATCAGAGATTCAGGCCGTTGTCACAGACCAGTTTGGTTTCTTTCGCATTCTGTGCGTTGGGTTTTGCCGTTCCGTTCCTCGTACGTTCCGTACTTGACGACGTTTGGAGTTCAATCGCATGGCCTCATCTTGTTGCCCTGTACGCAGTTGTCATCGTGTATGTGCTTACGGTCTATTTTTTCGGCTTCATACGACTAGGCTTACGCGATGAGTCGTTTAAACGACATTGGATCGAAATTAGGGAGCGACAGCATTGAGCGTATGGCAAGCCGCTTCAAATAGGACCATCCCATCGCTTTGACGCTTAAAGGGCAAGGTTGGCGGCGGGATAGAAAGTAGAGCCGAGAAAGCTTGACAGTGTAGCATGGCGGAAAACGCAAGGCCGGCCGCTTTCTCCTTGCCGCTGGATTAAAAATTCATAAGACGAGAGCAGATCCCTTCGTGCTCTCGGTGGACTTCGTGGTGAATCCCGACGCATGCCAATCTTTCTTCGCGTCTTTGCGAGAAACCCCCGTTCGTTAACCCCCGAAGCGTAGTGCCGGCGGCTATCGTCTTGCCGCTTGAGTTTCCTGGTCGGGGCGTCGGACAGAGTGATCAGTCGAAGAAGGGGAAAAGGCGTCGCAGTTCTTCTTCGCTCGGTTGCCGGCCGTATTCGCACAGCTCGAATGCCTCGGCGTGACGGACCGCTTTCCCCTTCCGTCGGCCGTACCAGCGGACCAAGGTGTCGCGATACTTTTCCGCGACCAGGGTGTCGAACGGCGTGATCATCCTGGCCCGAAGCCATTCGCGGCGTCGTTCCAGCCCCAGCGGGACTTCGGCCAACACCCCATCGTGCCAGGCCAGCCATTCGTAGACCTGGGACGTGTGACGATGGAGCATATCGAGCTTCTGTTCGATGCACTCGTCGATCGCAACGACGACCTCGGGCTTGAACGGGTAAGGTTTTTGGAATTGGTCGCTGAGGTAGGCGATCACCGGGCTATCCGAAAGCGGCCGGGTGTCGGTGCAAATGTTCGGAACCGTTACCAAGTACGACGCGTCTTGGACCAGCGTCGACGTGTTACGGTGATCGGGGTGGTAATCGTTGGGGCGGTGGGTCAGGATCAGGTCGGGTTCGAAGCCGCGGATCAATCGGATCGTCGTCTTGCGATTGACGATGCTCGCTTCGAGCTGGCCGTCGTGGTGATCGAGGACTTGCGATTCGATCCCGATGACGCGGGCCGCCTCTTCCGCCTCGGCCTTGCGGCGCCTTGCTAATTGCACCCCGCCGATCTCGTGATGCCCCGCGTCGCCGTTGGTCATCGAGACGAAGCGGACGGTGTGCCCCAGCGCGGCGTATTTTGCCGCCACCCCACCCGCCTTGAATTCGCAATCGTCCGGGTGGGCGCCAATCACTAGCACCCGCAATTTCGATTCGGCATTCATGTCTGAATCCTCAAAGTTGTGCTGATCAATGCCCGCGCGCCGAAGGGTGTCGACCGAGCCGCCAATTATGAACCCCGGCCGCGGCGGCAAAGCGAACCGTTCGCGCCAAGATCACCAGGGCAATGGCAGAGTCGATCAATAACCGCCGCTGCGAAGGATCGGCCGCCACCGCAGCCAACCCCGCGTTCCCCTTCCAGCGGAGCCATTGAAAGTAAAGCATACAAGGGGTCAGCAGCACGACCAATAACGCCGCCAACATCCACAACCCCCGGTCCGTCCGCCATTTCCGCAGCGCGAAGGCATAAATCGCCAGCGACGCGAGGTTAAAACCGGTCAACCCCCCGTAACCATAACTGCCATCACCCCGCAATTTCGGGATCGTGATAGCGACGATCAATAACGCCACCCCCGCGGCCAGCAGGTACCATCGCAAACCGACGATCCGATCGATCCGTTCAGGGTTCATCACGTGGTAGGGCCATCGAATAGGGGCTGATCGCGTGCCGGGCTCGACGTTCTCAGTGCACATCTGACCCTGGTCCGAGCGATCATAAAACGTCGCCGCGTGGGACTTTCGCTCTGTGATTTAAGTTTAAAGGGCAGGGGGCGGCGTGAGCAGGGGAGCCGGAGAATCGCGAGTGCGCGTGCGGCGCCCCACCCCTCGCGGCGTTTCCCCTAAAATGAACGACCTTCGACATGCCGGACGACCGCACGACCGGCGACCCGGCCTCTTTTCCCGTTCACCTTCACCGCAAACGATTCGCACCACCCGAGCCTTCATGAACCGCTTTTCGTCCACCCTTTCGATGTTGTCACATCCCTTTTCACAACCCTTTTCACGACCGATCGTGTTGTGCGTCGGCCTGCTGGCAGGGTCATTGCTCGCGTCATTCACCGCAGCGGCGCAGGAGGCGGCGAAGGATGCAGGGCTGCTTGCCGCTGAGCTCGTCTTTCCGCTCGATGACCGGCACAACCATGCCCCTGGGATCGTCGAGTACCCAAGCGGCGACCTGATCGTGTCGTGGTATCGCGGGTCGGGGGAACGCACGGCGGATGACGTCGTGGTCCTCGGTTCGCGGAAAGCGGCAGGCGAGACGAAATGGTCCGAGCCGTTCTTGATGTTCGACGAGGCCGGTTTCCCCGATTGCAACACCTGCATGCACTTGGACGCCCGCGGCAGGTTGTGGCTGTTTTGGCCCACGGTCATCGCCAACAGTTGGGAATCGTGCCTGACGCGATACCGGTATGCCGATACCCTTGCCGCCGACGGCAAGCCGCAATGGAACGGCGAGGGTTTAGTGCTGCTGAAGCCGGACGATTTTTCGCAGGCCGGGCTGGAGGCGATCGAAAGGCTGCTGAAGGAAGGGTTTCCGGGCGGGATCCCCGAGCGGACCCACAAGGTCTTTGACGAGGCGAAGAAGAAACTGCCGCAAAAGCTGTTTCAACGCTTGGGGTGGCAACCGCGATGCAAGCCGACGGTGCTCCCCAGCGGCCGGATCCTGTTGCCGCTTTACACCGACACCTTTTCGTTTTCGATCATGGCGATCAGCGACGATGGCGGGATGACGTGGTACGCAAGCAAGCCGATTTTTGGACTTGGGAGCATCCAACCGGCGGTGTTGCGGCGCGATGACGGGACGCTGATCGCCTACATGCGAAATAACGGCCCGGGCGGGATGACGCTCGTGTCGGAATCACGCGACGACGGGATCTCGTGGAGCGTCGCGGCGCCCAGCCCCGACATCGCCAACGCGGGGTCAGGGCTCGATGGCGTCAGGCTTCGCGACGGACGATGGGTCCTGATCGCCAACGATCTCCCGGAAGGACGCAACCGATTGACGCTGCTTTTGTCCGATGACGAAGGGAAAAGCTGGAAGCATCGTCGGGCATTGGAAGATCACGCGACTGGGTCGTATCACTACCCCACGATCATCCAAGGGAAAGACGGCAACCTGCATGCGGTTTACAGCTATTTCGTCGAAGGGGGCGAGACGATGAAGTACGTCAAGGTCGCGCCCGATTGGATCACGGCGCCACGCTGATGCCTGGGGTGATGCCTGGGGTGATGCCTGGGGTGATGCCTGGGGTGATGCCTGGGGTGATGCGGATCAAATCGTCGCGGCCATCGAAGAGGACGGTGCCCAGGAAGAAGAGGGTCCCGCCGAGCAACATCGCGGCGGGGAGGGTCAACACCCAAGCGATCAGGATCTTGCGAATCGTTCCCCCTTGGATCCCCGAACGGTTGGCCCACATCGTGCCGGCGATCCCGGACGACAGGACCTGCGTGGTGCTGACCGGCATGTGAAACGCGTCGGCCAGTCCGATCGTCACCGCGGCGACCCCTTCGGCCGCGGCCCCTTGGGCGTAGGTCAAATGCGTCTTGCCGATCTTTTCAGCCACGGTGACGACGATGCGTTTGTAACCGATCGTCGTCCCGATCCCCAGCGCCAGCGCGACGCCAATGACGACCCACAGCGGGATGTATTCGGTCGCGTGTTGAAGGCTCTTTTGGTAGGGTGCGATTTCGCTGACGACGTCATCCGGCAGCCCCGACGCCGAGAGGTCCTTGCGGAAACGATAGATCGCTTGTCGCACCTTCCAGCGATCTTCGGCGGCGACATCGACCAGCGCCCGTTTCGACTCGAGGATCGATGCGACCGAATCGAGCTCGGTCTTGAGCGCTGGCGTCATCGAGTTGTGGCGATCGAGCACTTGGCCGATCCCCAGCGCGGCTTGACGCGCTTCGACCGCCAGTTCGGGGTGACGCAAATCCATCGAATAGTATTGGGGCAGAAAGCCGATCAAGGCCAACAGGACCAACCCCATCCCCTTTTGGCCGTCGTTCGAGCCGTGCGCGAAGCTGACCCCGCCGCAAGTCGCCAGCAGCACGCCGCGGACCCAACCGGGAGGCTCGTCCCCCTCGGCAGGCGGCTGGTAGAGCCTCTCGTCGCGCAGGAAACGCTTCATCGTGAAAAGCACCAACGCCGCGACGACGAACCCGACCAGCGGCGAGAGCAACAGCGCCTTGCCGACATCACTCGCCTTTGACCAATTGACGCCTTGAAGGTCGCCGGTCGTCATCAAGCTGTTCGCTAAGCCGACGCCGATGATCGAACCGATCAGGGTGTGTGAACTCGAGACCGGCAACCCCAACCACCACGTCCCCAAATTCCAAATGCATCCCGCGAAAAGGAGCGACAGCACCATCACGATCGAGCGGGTCGAGTCCCCTTCGATCAGCAGGTCGACGGGCAACAGGTTGACGATGCTGAACGCGACCGCCGTCCCGCCAAGCAGCACCCCTAAAAAGTTCATGAAGCCCGAGAAGAGGACCGCGGGGGTCGGTTTCAACGTCCCGGTGTAGATCACCGTCGTGACGGCATTGGCCGTATCGTGAAAGCCGTTGATGAATTCGAACAGGAACGCGGTCGCGACGGCGATGACGAGCAACAGTTGCCCCGTCGAAGTCAATTGCCCGATCGCGTCCCAAAAAACGGTATTCATACTTCTCGTTGTCTTATCGCGACCGGCGGCGAAGCGGCAAACTTATCTGCTCGCTTATTTGCTCGGTAACCGAACTCGGGCCCAGTCAACCCTTCGATCAAACTCTCGTCACAAGATTGACGGCTGACCCCACACGGCCGCAAGCCGCGGCCGGCAGTATTCATCAAAAGTTCACAAAGCGAAGGCCAAATGGCCGAGCGTCACTTCAAAATCTTGCCGGTGAGCGGCTCGCCGTTGGTCGAAAGGATTTGGAAGTGGTGGACGCGGTGCGGCCCGTCGTAGCTCCACACGATCTCCTTCGCGAGGTTGACCTCCAGCAGCTTGATCCCCTTTTGGGCGTGGTAGCTCGCGATCACCGTGTTGCCGTTGGGAAGCCGCTGGGCGCCGCAGGGGTCATCGAGCGGGTCGCCGGGGAGGTCATCGTTGGTCACCTTCCAAACGACTTTTCCATCGGGATCGAGTTCGACCGATTTGTTGCCGTGCGTCAGGTTCACCAGGGTGTCGCCGTTATCGAGCCGGATCGCGGTGAAGGGCCAGTTTTCTGCGGCGCGGCCGCCGAGCTCTTCCAAGTCGGTGGCGAATTCGCGAACGACCTTTCCTTGCGGCGTATATTCCTTGACCTTGAAGGCCAGCAGGTGCGGGACGAGGTAATTGCCATTGGCGAGTTTGCGTGCCATGCGGGTTTGCATGTGGGCGTTGTCGGTCTCGGGTTGCAGCGGCACGTCGACGACGATTTTTCCCGTCGCGTCGACCTCGAGCAGCCGCGGCTTGGCACCCAGTTCCGTGATCAGGGTGTTGCCGTTGTCGAGCCGCTGGACCGTGCCGATCTCGGCGTTTTCCTTCGCGCGGGTGTATTTGAAGACGACCTCTTTCGTTGGCTTGATCTCGACGACTTCGTCGACCCACGCGATCAGGGCGTTGCCGTTAGGGAGAATGTAACCGTCGCGGGCGGCGGGTCGGCCCGAATCCCACGCTTCTTGACCCGCTTCGTCGATAATCCCCGTGAAGGTCGGCCCGGCGACGAAGAACGAATGCCGGATCGGTGACGCGGCCGACGTTGCCCCAGTGGTCGAAACTAGTCGGGTCGAATTCGAGACGTCGTTGCCGAACCGGTCGAAGCCGTCGAATTGCCAGACGACCTTTTTGGTCGCGGGGTCGACCTCGACCAGGATCGGTTGCCCCTGCCCGGCGTGACAATTGCCGATCAGGTAATTGCCGTTATCGAGCGGTTCGACGGTGGTGACCCAAGCGAGGGTGATGCCGGGGAGGTCGTTCTGGCCGATCATCCAAACGATCTTTTTGTCGGGAGAAACCTCGATGACGCTGTGTCCGTTCCCCGAGCCGATCAGGGTGTTGCCGCTTGCCAGCCGGGTGGCCGAGAAGAGCCGATTGCCGAAGGCTTCGGGGCCGTGCCCGGGCCGGGCGGGTTTGTCGAACATCGGGACCTCGTATTCCCAGACCACCGTGCCGGACGCGTCGTATTCGCGGACGAAGCCGTCCTGTTCGTGGGCGACGAGGTAATGGCCATTTTTCAATTTGCGGACCAACCGCGTGTCGCTGTGGGTGCTCGGCGAATTCCGTTTGAGCGTGACGCTGTGGAGCAATTTGCCCGCGCGGTCGACTTCGATGATCCGGCCGATCCCCGATTCGGCGATCATCACGCGGCCATCAGGGAGCGGCTGGAAGGCGTGCAGCTCGACCGGTTTGCCGGCGTTGCCGTTTTGGGTCGCAGAGTCATAACTCCAAAACGACCTGTTTCGTTTGGCGATCGATCTCGGCGATCTTGGCCGGGCCTTGCTGGACCATGACGTTGCCGTTGGGAAGGACATGAATGTCATGGATCCCGCCCCAGGGCATTTCCCATTCGA
Organism: Planctomycetaceae bacterium; assembly: GCA_040375695.1. GTDB lineage: Bacteria > Planctomycetota > Planctomycetia > Pirellulales > Pirellulaceae > UBA6163. The sequence continues at coordinate 16,613 of JBEIRZ010000028.1, read as the reverse complement.
CGATCCCCTCGGGACCGACGATCGCCAAGCGACCTTTCCCTTGGGTGATGAAGCTGTGGCGGGCATGGGCCGTAACGAGGGTCATCCAGCCGATCGCGAAGGTCAGGGCCGCGGCCACTAGACCGCGATAGAAGCAGGTCATGTCAAACTCCGTGGGAAAACGTTGCGTCGAGAAGCGATTCGAGGAGGAGCGGAAAGTTTAGATCGGGCGAAGGGGATGAACAGGTGCCGTCGCGGCGATCGAGGAGAGCGCCGCGACGGTTAGCGGAACGATGCGTGATCAGGTCTTCGAGTTGGCCGCGATCATTCTGCGGCGGGTTTCAGTTTGGCGATCAGGTAATCGTTGATCGTCGTGTGCTTGGCGTCGGTCGCGCCGGGGTAGTAGAGTTCGCAATCGACTTTTTGTGCGACGCAGTGTTCTTGCAGCTTCAGGCCGAAGTTCGCCGTGTGGGTCGGGTCCTTTTGTTCTTTGCCGATCGCTGGCGGGGCGGCGTAGTTCAGGAAGACCGGTGGGTCGTCGGAGGTGACCAATTCGTAGGGCGAGTATTCCTTGATCCACGGCAGGATCGATTCGCGTTTGGCGAGGAATTGTTCGAAGACGTTCTCGCCCGGCTTGCCGGTGATCCCGAAGGCGTGCGCGCCGTACTTGCTGTTGGGGGTCCAGTCTTTCATCTGTTTGGGATCGAGCGTCGTTTGGGCGCCGTTGACGGCGGCACAGGTCAACCGGGTCGATTCGCGGGCGATCGGGTCGGTGCTGTTGGCATCGGCCATGTCGTCGTGAAAGGCGAGCCACAGGCTGCTGCAGGCACCTGCCGAGCCCCCCGTCGCGCCGACTCGACGTTTGTCGATGTTCCATTCGGAAGCTTTGCTGCGGACGAATTGCAACGCGCGGGCGGCGTCTTGCAGCGGGGCTTTGACCGGCGGCTCGACCCCGGCCGCTTGGGCCTGGGCGACGTATCGGTAATTGATCGCGACGACCGAGATCCCTTCCTTGAGCATTTTTTCGACGAGGATGAACCGGCCGGTGCGACCCTTGTCACCACCCTGCCAGCCGCCGCCATGGATCACGAAGACGAGCGGCGTCGGTGTGGCGGATTCCGCCTTCCAAAAATCGAGCACTTGGCGTTCGTGGTCGCCGTACTTGACGTTCGCCATCGTCGGGGTGGGGATCACCGGGTCGGCTTGAGTGGCGCGATTGGCTTGCGCGGCGCGGTTGGCCCTGGCGCGATTGGCCTGTGCGCGATTGGCTTGTGCACGGTTGGGCTGAGCGGCGTTGGGCTTGTTGGCAGGTTTGGCCTCAGCTTTGGTCGCCGGAGCATCTTTCGTCGCTGCGGCGTCTTGGGCCGGCAGAGGCGATTGGAAAAGGAGTGCCATGGTGAGCCCCACGGCGAAGAGCGATCGGGATCGGAAGAGCGATTTCATGGTTCGTTCGAAAAAAGGAAAAGGGGAGGGGTTATGGTTGATCTACGGCGGGGACCGCCGTGCCACTATTGGTTAATTCAGGAGGAGGTGAAAAACACGCAGGGCCGTGCCGGTCCCTTTGGGGTCGTGTCCATCGCCGATGCGGACGTTGACGCGGTGTTCGCCTTCGGGCAATTGGTCATCGAGGATCACGGCCCAAGGGAGGTGCAGACCGGGGCTCCAGGTGGTGAAGGTATCGATCGAACGCCGCGGGCCGCCGTCGATGCTGAACTCGATTTGGCCGGTGTCGGGGCCGGCGGTGATGAACAGCCCCGCGCCGGTGCCGCGGAAGGTGAATTCGAATTCGGCCCCGGGCTGGTCACCGATCAGCGCCGGGACGTTGACGAATCCCGGGCGTGTCCCCTTGCCGTCGGCCGGCTTCCAAGACTCTTCGATGCGGAAGCCCTTGATCGGCTTGGCGTCGGTGATCGAGCCCAAGCGACCACGGAAATAGCTCGATGGGTCGACCGGTTCGGGGAGCGGGTGGGGCTTGGGGGCATCGGCCAAATCACCGGCGTAGGCGGCGGTCAACATCCGCCGGATGCTGTTGGCATAGAGCCGATGTCCGAACGGGGAGGGGTGAAGGTCTTTGAAATCGCCTGCCCAAGTGAATTCGCCCGCGGCGATCCGTTCGGTCACTTCCCGTGAAAGGTTCAACGTCGGGTTGCCGTAGGCGGCCGCGATCCGCTCGTGCTCGGCGATCGATTCGGGGGTGATGCCGCGGTCATAATCCCGCATGTGTTCGGGCATGACGAAATGGAGGTGGACGATGTCGATCAACGGGTTGTCGAGCCGGGCCTGGCGGACGACACCTTCCATCCCGCGGCGCATCAGCGCGGGGTCCTTCATGTTCGTCGAATCGTTGACCGCGGCTTCGACAAGTAGCAGATCGACAGGGCCGCGGGAGAGGCAATCGCGTCGCATGCGAAAGGCGTGCGGGACCGAACCGAGCGACGGGATCCCGGCGCTGATGAAGTCGAATTCCGTTTCGGGGAAGCGGCTTTGCAAGTCCTTGATCACCTCGTCGCGCCAACCGCTGGCGGCGGTGATCGACCCGCCGAGGAAGGCGACGCGACCGACGCGATCGCGGCCGAATTTGAGCCGCGAATTCGCCAGGCCGTCACGCAGCTCGAAATACTCAGGCCCCTTGGGGAGGACGTCGGGGCTATACCGCGGCGCCGCGGCGGTGGGGTCGGCTTGCTGCTGTTGTTGTTGCTGTTGCTGTTGTTGCTGATCTTGCTTGGCGCGGTTTTGGCGGGGCGCTGGGCCTTGGCGTCTTGCGGGTGGTTCGAGATCGCGGTTGGGGTCCATCCGTTTGAGGTCTTCGGGGGTGGGAGAACCGCCGAACTGTTTGTAATAGAGTGCTTGGAAGGGGTTGACCTTCGGGCCGGTCGCTTGTTCGTTGACCATCAGCGGCAAGCACTCGGCCCACCAGCGATCGAATTGTTCGGCGAGGCGTTTGGCGACCCCGGGGTGTTTGTCGAAGACGTTTTCTTTTTGGGAATAGTCATTTTCGAGATCGAAGAGTTGCCACTGGGGTTCGGTTCCACCTTGTTCGCTGACCAGGGCCCAGCGTTTGGTGCGGACGGCGGCGGATTTGTATTTCGAGTTGTTCGGGTCGGCCTTTTTGGGCCAGCGACCGACGTGCGAAAAGACGTGACGCTCGTCCCAATCGGCGGTGGGGTTTTGCAGCAGCGGCACGAGGCTCCGGCCTTCGACTTGGCGGCGAAGCGAATCGTCGAGCGTGGCACCGGCGATTTCGGCCAGGGTGGGGAAGAAATCGATGTGGGCGGCGAGGCGATCGCAATTCGCGGGGGCGAGCGTTTTGGGCCACCGCCACAGCGACGTGGCCCGCGTCCCGCCGATCCACGGGGTCCCTTTGGCACCGCGCATTTCGGCGTTGAAGACGTTGACCCCTGCGGTCCCGCCGTTGTCGTTCATGAAGATCACCAGGGTGTTGTCGGCGATCCCCCAACGGTCGAGCTGATCGAGCAGTTTGCCGATATTCTCGTCGATGTTGTGCAGCATCCCGAAGAAGTTTTCTTGGTTCTCGTTCAGCCCCTTCCCTTCGTAGAGGGCCTTGTCTTCGGGGCGGGCGATGTAGGGGGCGTGGGGTGCGTTGGTCGGGATGTAAGCGAAGAAGGGTTTGTTGGCGGTACGCTGGGCATCGATCCAGCTGGTCGCCTGTTGGTAAAAGACGTCGGTGCAGTAACCGGTCGTCTTGACGAACTTGTTGTTATGTAAGATCGCGGGGTCGAAGTATTTGTTCCCCGGGGCATCGCCGCAGGAACCGGGGTAGGTCTGTCCGATCCCCCCGGCGCCGTGGATGAAGACCTCGTCGAAGCCGCGGCGATCGGGTCGGTATTCGGCTTCGTCACCCAAGTGCCATTTGCCAAAGATCCCGGTGGTGTAGCCGGCCGATTTGAGCACTTGGGCGATCGTCGTCGCGTCGAGGGTCAGGCGTTCGCGTTCGAGGATCGTGTGGGTAATGCCATTTTTGAATTCGTGCCGACCGGTCATCAGGGCGGAACGCGTCGGGGAACAGGTGGGGCTGACCATGAAGTCGGTGAAGCGGACCGCTTCGGCGTGGAGCCGATCGAGGTTCTTAGTCTTGAGGACCGGGTTGCCGTGCGCGGACAGGTCGCCGTAACCCTGGTCATCGGTGAAGAGGAATAGGATGTTCGGGCGTTTGCCGGCGATGGGAGCGGAGGCTTTTGAGGCCGACGCGTCGGCGGCCGCGGGTGAATCAGCCGCATGGGCGGACGGTGCCATCGCGATCGTAGCGAAAGCTAAAACGATCGGCAGAAGACGAGAAACAGGGATCAACATGGCGGGGGCTCAGGGAGGCGGGAAGATAAGCGAACCGGCGCGGACCGGCGACATCAATTTACCACAGCCAGCGGCCGCGCAAATCTCGGTAGCTCATGGTACTTCTATCCCCTTACCGGTAGAGCCCCGCTCACCACTGGGCGAGCGATTCGCGATAAGGTGTCGACGGTTGACGGTCGTTTCGGGCCGATTCGAATATTCAGCTGGACATCACACCCCGCATGGATCGTAGCAAGTGACGGGCGGCCGTGACGCACGCGGGTAAGCGCTCTTTACGGTTGACCCTCGGTGCCCGCGCCGCCGAACGGTTACGCGAAGTCCTCGGCGGCGAATCGGCCAACACCGACTCGCCGCGCGACGAGCCATGAATCAACGTCTTTAGGTGGTTCAGTTCGGGGCCAGCCCGGCGATCGGCATCGCGACCTTGTACAACCCTTTCCGCGCCGTGATGTACATCGTCTTGCGGTCCGCACCGCCGAAGGTGACGTTCGCCGGGACCTCAGGGGTCGTCACCACGCCACGGTATTCGCCGCTGGGTGAAAAGATCTGCACCCCGAGTTGCGACGTGATGTAAAGGTTCCCTTCGACATCCACGACCATCCCATCGCCACCCGTCCCCGATTTCCCTTCGGGTTGCTTCAAGGTGCAAAACGTCTTCCCCTCGCCGAGCTTGCCGGGGCCGGTCACGGGATAAACGAGCATCTCGGCTTGCATGCTCGGGATGACGTAAAGCGATTTGCCGTCCGGTGAAAGGGCCACGCCGTTGGGGGCCGCAATCGCACCCGTCACCCGCGACACCGTCCCATCGGCCGCGCGGTAATAAACGGCTTGGATCCCCTGCGGCAAAGGTTCGGGGGCACGAAACAACGGGTCGGTGAAATAGACCCCGCCGTCACGATCGACGACCAAGTCGTTGGGGGCGTTGAACCGCTTCCCTTCGTACCCCTTCGCCAACACTTCCGCTTTGCCCCCCTTCGGGTCGTAGGCGACCAGTTGACCATCCATCTGGCACGCGACGAGCTTGCCGGCGAATTTGCCCGGGCCGCCGGCGACGATGCCGTTGGTGTGATAGGAGTCGGCGGTGTAGGTCCCTAACTTGCCGTCCGCATCGATCGTGTAGATCTTGTTCGCGGGGGTGTCGCTGAAAAAGAGCTTGCCGCTTGCCGCATCATACGCCGGGCCCTCGGTGAATTCGAAATCGCCCTGGACCAATTCCACCGTCCCGGTCGGGGTCAGCGGCTGGTCGCCTTTAGCGATCACGCATGGCCCGACGATCGCAGGACCTACGGCCAAAAAGGACAGGACGATTCTTCGCGATAAAATCGACATACGGGACTCCTTCGGGATCAAACGGGGGAGGGGAGAAACATTGGAGGGGACTCACTTCAGGTCGGCCCAGGTCTTTCCGAAGCCGACTTCGACCTTCAACGGCACGTTGAGCTTCATCACGCAGGTCATCTCTTGGCGGACGAGCGTTTCGAGCGTTGGGGCGTCATCGGGGTGGACTTCCCAGACCAATTCGTCGTGGATCTGAAGCAACAGTTTGGCACGCAACCGCGAGGCGGCCAACCTCTGGTGGAGCGTGATCATCGCCTGCTTGATCAGATCGGCCGCCGAACCCTGGATGACGGTGTTGACGGCGATCCGTTCGGCCTCGGTCAATGTCCGACGCTTGGAGACTTCCATTTGCGACAAGTCGCGGATCGGCTGGACGTCGCGTCGCCGGCCGAGGATCGTTTGGACGTAGCCGTCACGGCGGCAATTGGCGAGCGTCCGGAGCATGAACTCCTGCACCCCCGGGTAACGCTCGAAATAAAGCTCGATGTAGATCGACGCTTCGTCTTTCGAAATGCCCAAGGTCCGAGCGAGCCCGAAGGGGCTTTGGCCATAAACGATCCCGAAATTGATCGTCTTGGCGACCCGCCGCATGTCAGCGGTCACTTCGGATTCGGCAACCCCATGCACCTCGGCGGCGACCCGCGTGTGGACGTCGCGGTCCTGCTCGTAGGCCTCGACGAGCGCCGCATCGCCGCTGAAATGGGCCAAGACCCGCAGCTCGATCTGCGAATAATCGGCGGCAAGCAGCAACCAATCGTCGGGACCGGCCCGGAACGCACCGCGGATCGCGCGCCCTTCGGCGGTTCGGATCGGGATGTTTTGCAGGTTGGGGTCGGTGCTGCTGAGTCGCCCCGTCGCCGCGACGTCCTGACGGAACGACGTGTGAACCCGGCCCGTCTTGGGGTTGATCAGTCGCGGCAAGGTGTCGATGTAGGTGTTCTTGAGCTTCGTCGCTTGGCGGTATTCGATCAGCCTCGCCGGGAGCGGATGGCGTGGGGCGAGCGTTTCCAGGACCTCGACATCGGTGCTCGGCCCCGTCTTCGTCTTCTTGACGACAGGCAACCCGAGCTCTTCGAACAGGACCCGCGCGAGCTGCTTGGGGCTGTCCAAATTGAATTCCCCGCCGGCCGCCTGGTAAATCTCGAACCGCAAGGCTTCGATCCGCGACGCGAACATCCCGCTCATCTGCTCCAGATGCCCGCGATCGACCCGAATCCCGTTGTATTCCATCTCCGCCAAGACCTCGATCAGCGGCATTTCGAGGTCGCGATAGAGGCTCGTCAGCCCGAGCGTTTCCAGCGGCTCGGCGAAACCGGGCATGATCCGCAGCGGCACGTCGACGTCGTCGCAGGCGTATCGTGAGATCTTCTCCAGCGGCACCCGGTCCATCGTGATCTCACCCTTGCCGCTCCCGATCAGCTCCTTGATCGGCGTCATCGGGTGATCGAGATAACGGGTCGCCAGATCGTCCAAACCGTGGTTTCGCCCACCGGGATGGATCAAATAATCGGCCACCATCGTGTCATGGAATTCGCCCCGCAGGTCGATCCCTGCCGATCGCAAGACGACGATGTCGAATTTCAAATTGTGACCGACCTTGGCGACGCGCTCGTCTTCAAAAATCGGTTTCAGCTTCTCGATGACGACGGCCCGATCGAGATGCGGTTGGGACTCGGGGGCGAGCACCGGGATGTAAGCCGCTTGCCCCGGGAGCCACGCGATCGAGATGCCGACCAATTCGCATCCCCGCGGCGACGTCCCCGTCGTCTCGGTATCGATCGCGATCCGCTCGCACCCACGCAGCGTCGCGACGAGTTCGTCGAGGCCCCGAAGGTCGGTCACCGTGCGGTACTCGGTCGGGACGTCGGCGGTCCGATCGACGCGGACCTTGGCGGGTGTCGCCACCGACGCGTACCCAGAACCCGACTCGCGTGCTGGCCCCGACTCGCGTGCTGGCCCGCCGCTCGAAGCATCCGCATCGGCGATCGCCGCGACAGCAGCCCGCGCGGCGATCTCCGCGGGATTGCCGCCATAAACTTCGACCAATCGCGACTTCAGTTTGCGGAAACCGAATTGGTCAAACATCGTCACCAACCGGTCGAGGTCCCCCCGAAGTCTCGACGACTCCCAAGGGGGATCGCAGGGCACGTCGTCGCGGAGACGAACGAGCGTCCGGCTGAGCATCGCGCGGTCTCGGCCGGCGAGGACGTTTTCCCGGCGTTTGGCCCCCGAGATCTTGTCGGCATTCGCGAACACCCCCTCGATGTCGCCGTAGTCGTGAAGGAGCTGTTGGGCGATCTTTGGGCCGATCAAGGGGATGCCCGGGACGTTGTCGACCGGGTCCCCCACCATCGCCTGAAAATCGACGACCTGGTCGGGCCGGATCCCCCAATCGTCCATCAACTCCTTCGCCGACATCTCCTGACCCTTGCGGATGTTGTACAGTCGCACGCGGTCGGTGATCAGTTGCCGGCAATCCTTGTCCGACGTCACGACCAGACATTCGCCACCCGCCTCTTCCACCCGCTTGGCGATCGTCGCCAACAAGTCATCCGCTTCGAACCCCGGTGCGTCCATCACCCCCAACCCCATCGCGTCGATCGCGTCGCGGATCAGCGGGATCTGCTGCCTCAGCTCGTCCGGCATCGATTCGCGGTGGGCCTTGTATTGGTCGTACAGCTCGTTGCGGAACGTCAGATCGCTGTGATCAAAGACGCAAATCAAATAGTCGGGCGACTTCCGCGTGATCAGCTCCAACATGTCGCCGACAAAGCCGTGCACCGCCGACACCGGCCACCCCTGCGGCGACGTCATCGGCGGCAGGGCATGAAAGAGTTGATAAATGAGCGAATGGGAATCGACCAACACGACCTTCGCCCCCACAAGGGACGGCGAATCGGCCCGCTCACCCGCCTGAGCCTGCGGCACGACTGGGGACGATGAAGAATCGGGCGGAGCGGAAACGGCTGCCGGGGACGCGTCCCGGCCAGGCCGCCGCGGCTTGACCGGCAAATCGAACCCATCCCCCTGCACCTCCCCATCCCCCTGTACATCCCTAAGCTCCTGCACCTCCCCAACCCCCTGCGTCTCATCAACTACCTGCACCTCCCCAACCTCCAGAACCTTCCCAACTTCTTGCAGTACCCCGCCCGCTGACGCCGCCCCGCCCGCTGGGACCGGCCCGACCCCGTCAACCGGCTTTTCCCTGACGATCGGATCGACCCGCGGCGACGGATTATCCGCTGCGACCCCTTCCGCTTCGGCGAAAAGGTCGGGTTGATAGGCCTTTCCGGATGATCCCAAGCCGGGGTTCGAGCCGTTATCTTTCGGGGTAGGGCGGGGCCGAGAGGGCATAAAATCACCAGTCGCCGCGGCGTCAGTCAGGGGAGCGGGGGGGGTGGCGGCGGAGTGTCCACCCGCAAAAATTGAAAAGCCGACAAAACATTTCGGCCTAAACGGTGCGATTTTATCCCCTGGTAGGTAGAATAATGGGTGCGAGCGAATAGAGTAACCGGCTCGCTCGCTCATCTTTAGGGATCTTTTTCGGGGCATTATGCGATATGGCCGTTCGTGACGATTCGTTCATTCGGGGAACGATGATCACTTCGCTGATCTTCCTCGTGCTGTCTCTGGTGCTGAATTTTTTGCTCTACCGTTGGGGGAGCACCGGTACCACCGAGGCGCTGCAGGCCAAAACCCAGTTGCAGACGACCCAAAACGACCTGCGGACCGCTAACGACCGCACCCTGCTGATGAAGGCGATGATGGGGCAGGGGGCCTTGAGCGCCGCCGAATTCGATACCCTCCGCAGCTCCCTCGGCGGCGATGCCGACATGCAGGCCCTGCTCGCCCAATTCGACAACGACATGGCGTACCTGGGCCCCGAGGTCGAAGGCCAAAACCGCAACTACGGCACGATCCCCGAATACCTCCTCAACGCCATCCGCTCGCGAAACGAACAGTACGGCCAAGCCCGCACCGAGGCGACGACGATCCGCGCCCAGTCGACCGCTGACGTCGATAACGCCCGCAAGGCCCAAGCTCAAGCCGAACAGGTCCGCGACACCAAGATCTCCGAGCTCGATAAGGCAAATTCCGACTTCCTCGCCGATCGCGATAAGATGAAACAGCAAGGGGAACAGACCAAGGACGAACTCTCCAAGGCCAACACGACCCTCGCCTCGACCCGCAAAGCCGCCGCCGACGAGAAGGCCAAATTGTCGCAACAGGTCGGTTCGCTCCAAGGGATCGTCGATACCCAGCGGCAAGAGCTGAACAAGATCAAGAGCGATCGCTTCGAAAACGTCCAAGGCGAAATCGCTTACGTCGTCCCCCCGGGCCAAATGGTCCTGATCAATTTGGGCAGCGCCGATGCCCTCCGCGTGGGCGTCCAATTCGGCGTGATCGATGTCAACGAACTCAACGTCGAACAGGCCGAGATCAAGGCCCACCTCCAAGTCACCAAGATCCTCGGACCACACTCCGCCCAAGCTCGCGTCCTCGGCGGCCCATCCTACGCCGATCCGCTCGTCAAAGGCGACAAGATTTACTCGCCCTTCTGGGCCCCAGGCCGACCCGTCAAGATCGCGATCGCCGGGGCGATCAAGCTGAACGCCGGCAGCATGGACGACACCGAGAAGCTCAAGGGGATGATCACCATGGCAGGTGCCGAAGTCGGCGCGACCCTCTCCCCCGCCGGGGAATTGACCGGCAAGCTCGACCCCAGCGACCGCTTCCTCGTGTTGGGCGAAGTCGCCGACAACCTCACCTCCGAAGGGGCCCGCAACAAAGCCGCCGCCGAGATGAACAAATTCCGCGCACAAGCCGTCGAGCTCGGGATCACCGTCCTCCCCGCCTGGAAACTGGTCGAATACCTCAAGGGTCTGAACGACGAAGTCACCACGCCGCTGACGGCCGGGTCACGCAACTCGGATGATTTCAAACCGACCCCAAATCCCGGCGCGGCCTCACGGGCCTCGAACACCGTCAACGAGATCCCCGAAGTGCTGCAGAACCAAATCGACGGACAGCCTCGGCAACCTCGCTGAGCCCCGCGGGATCTTCGCCCGCCTGATCACCCCAAGGAGGGACGCCATGCAGCCGGTGCACGTTATCGTCCCGCGCAGGGTCCCCTTCGCGAAACGGCATGAGATCGCCCATCTCCTCGAAGGCGACCCTCGCCCTTGGCATTGCCTCGTCTCCAGCCGACTCGGCCGCAGCACCATCGCCCGCCGAAGCGAAATCGCCACCGCCTACCGCTGGACCCAAGCCGCCGTCGCTTCCGGCTATGTCCCAATCGCCATCCCCGAGACCGCAACCTTCCCCTGGGTCGTTCGCGCCTGCGAACTGATCGGCACCCGACCCCTGATCGTCTCGCTCGATGACCAACCCATCCAACCGATCACGACCGACGCCTCCCTGACCAACGCCAACAAGACCGAAGACGGCCCCAAGCAAGCAGGCCCGCGCGAGGCCCCACCACCTTCAGCGATCCTCATCCCCAAGGCCGACCTGGTCTGGAGCCGCGATCACCTCCCCTTTCTGCTGGCCGATCGCATCGACGTGATCTCCGTCAGGCCCGGTGGCACGATCCTGCCGCTGCTCGAAGCCCGACTCCGCGAAGACCTCTTGGCCCTTGCACCCGATGACGCCGGCGAAGATCTTTCGCGCCGAGCCGATGCGGGTTGCCACCCCCCGATCCGGATCCTCGTCAAAGTCCCCGGGTGGGGCCAAACCGTCTCCCCAGCCGAACAGCGAATGTTCGTCGACCTGATCTCGCTCGGTGCGATCGGACATTGCTGGCGCGAACCCTCAGGGCGAGCTGACACCCAAGGCGGTGGGCCGACCGGATCGGTCAGTTCAGAAACCCTCCGGCAACGCGCCGCGATGTCACTGCTCCGCAAACCGAATCGCTGGCTGATCCACTCCACCCGTGCCAGGTCGGGCCCTTGGCCAGGTGAATCGGAATCCCAATTCCGCGATTGGCTCCTTCTTTCCAATCCCACACCCGGCGACGCTTCACCCCTCGAAACGCTCCACCGGATCGTCCGCCAACGACACCTGATCGGAGGGGGCCCGACGATCCGCGGCGGACGAAGCGTCGTCTCCTTTTCAGCCCTCCCGCTCCTCGATTTCGTCGCCCACAGGACCTTCCGCCCGCATGTCGGGAGATGGGACGCCGAACCCTACGGGATCGCGATCCGCAAAGATGCCGCCCGCAAGCTCGGTGCCCGATCGGTGATCTACGTCGATCGCGACTTCGAACCCGAAATCCCACCGGCATCCCGCTGGCGAATCCAACCCCGAGGAAAAACCTTCGATTGGACCGCCGAGCGTGAATGGCGGGTCCGCGGCGATATCGACCTCCGCCACTTGGCGAGCGATGAAGCGATCGTTTTCGTCGATCGCGACGCCGAAGTGTCCCGACTGGCCGATTCGCCCTGGCCCGTCATCTCGATCGAATCGCTCCGCCAACTCGCCCCCCTCGCCACCGCCACCGCCACCGCCGCAACACCCCCCCAGCAGAACAAGCCCGAGCAGAACCCGCCCGCGCAAAACCTGGCGACGCCCGCCGAAGCCGCTCCCCCTGCATTGCCTTCCCGCCCCTGATCATCAAAGATGGGGATGCGTTCGGGGGACCTCAAGGGATCGGCACCAACCTGCCGAAACCTCCCTCGACCCGCCACCATCGACCGTTTGCCCCATCGACCGTTTGCCCCATCGATCGTTTGCCCCGTTGGTCGCGATCAACCCAGCGACCCGACCGCATCCGGTCTGACACGTTTCACCTTCATCCGTTCACCGAACATAGCCGCCATGAAGTCGCCCGCGACCGCCGATCAGCAGGAACTCCACCCGCTCGCGCCCTACAAGACGCTGCCGCCCGAGGCTCTCGCCGAAAGGATCGAAGCGGTCCGCAAGGAACTGGGCGACCGTCTGATGATCCTGGGTCACCACTACCAACAGGACCAGGTCATCGCCCACTCGGACCTCCGCGGTGACAGCTACCAATTGAGCCAAATGGCGGCGGAGAGCAGCACCTGCGAATCGATCGTCTTCTGTGGCGTTCACTTCATGGCAGAGACGGCCGACATCCTGGCGAACCGGCCCGAGAAATTGACCCAGCGCGACGGCCGACGCGTCACCGTCGTCCTCCCCGACATGGCCGCCGGTTGCTCGATGGCCGACATGGCCGGCATCCGCCAAGTCGAAAACGCCTGGGCGGACATGGGCGAAGTCATCGATACCGGTCGCGTCATCCCCGTCACCTACATCAACAGCGCCGCCAGCCTCAAGGCGTTCTGCGGCCGCAACGGCGGGATCGTCTGCACCAGCAGCAACGCCGCCGCCGTCTTGCGGTGGGCATTCGAACGGGGCGATCGCGTCTTCTTTTTCCCCGATCAACACCTCGGTCGAAACACCGCCCTGGGGATGGGGATCGGCATCGAACAGATGCCCGTCTGGGACCCCTACGAACTCGACCTCGGGGGCAACACCGAAGAAGCGATCGAAGAGAGCCGCGTCATCCTCTGGAAAGGACACTGCAGCGTCCACCAAATGTTCCGCCCCGAACACGTCGCCCATTTCCGCAACAAATACCCGGGGATCAAAATCCTCGTCCACCCCGAATGCCCCCGCGAAGTCAACGACATCGCCGATATCTCAGGGAGCACCGGGAAGATCATCCAGACCGTTCGCAATAGCCCCGCAGGGACCAAGTGGGCGATCGGTACCGAATTGCACTTGGTGAACCGGCTCAAGGCAGAACACCCCGAACAAGAAATCCACTTCCTCAGCCCCGTCATTTGCATGTGCGCGACGATGTACCGCATCGACCTGCCGCACCTCTGCTGGAGCCTCGAAAACCTCCGTGACGGCAAGCCCGTCAACGTGATCCGCGTCGACCCCGAAGTCTCCAATTGGAGCCTCGTGGCGCTCGAGCGAATGCTCTCGGTGAAGTGACCCGAGCGGATGCTCTCGGTGAAGTGATCACTCCGGTTCGCGGATAAAGAATTTCCGCCGCGACGGTTCGGCATCCACTCCCGGCGCCGCCGCGCCTTGCGGCGGTTGGCTCACGTTGATCCCGACCGACGCTCCTTGCGCGGCGACACCTCCTGCGGGCTCCCGGCGAGTGTCAACGGCGAGCGCCGGCGGCGTCCCTCGATATGCCTCCGCCCCCACGGCGAAAACATTCCGACCGCCAGGCGCTTCGCCGTTTGCCACGCCAGGCGCTTCGTTGTTGGAAGCACCCTGCGCGGCTGAATGACCGGTAACCGTTTGCCCCACACCCGTTTGACCCATAACGATTTGACCCGCACCCGTTTGACCCGACGTGGGTCGACGTTTCGCCGCCGCGGGGAACGGATCGAGCGGCTGGATCGGCTCAAAGACGTATTCGTCCTCGATCATCGCCGCCGCCGGGTCGTTCGGGTCGGCCGGTGGCGTTTCCTTCGATAACCACTTCCTAAATCCATCCACCGGATCGGGATCGCTAAACCCGCTGTCATCAACGCCCCCGGACGGCTTGCTCTGCGACGCCAGCGACGTCACCCCCGCCGCTGCCGGCTCGGCCCCATCCGATTGACGCATCTCCGGGTAGGCCGCCTCGAACCGCTGACGGATCGGATCGGGCTGATCGAGCGGGAGCGTCACGTCGTAGTACGAATTGGGCATCGGTGGCTGCTCGACCGACGGCTGCTGCGGCATCACCATCGGGATCGGCTGCCAAGCTAACGACTGGTCGAAATCGGCAGGCACCCCACCAGGGGCCGCGACCGCGGGCAACCCCGCCGGCGCTCGCCCCGGACCCAAGACCGACTTGGGCCCCGGTGTCAACTTTGACGCCGGGTCGGTCGATACGACCGAGCTCGAACGGTGGAACGGGAGCGCGGCCAAACAGCCGACGACTATGATGACCGAAGCAAGGTGAGCAGGACGCAAGGCTTTCTCGAGGGCTGGAACACCCCGTGCCGGACTTGTGCAATAGAAATGCTTGCCAAGCCGGCCCGGGCTAGGGCCAGCTTCGTCCGTGAAGCCATATCAGAAACAACGACACATCGTGTAAAGCATCGTTTCGGCCAGTTGCTAGCAAAGGCTTCAGCTATTCCGAAGATTTTTCCCGAAGAATTTTCCGCAGCTCCTTGAGACGCTCCGCCAACCGCGCCTCAAACCCGCGATCGACCGGATGGTAATAGTCGCGTCTGACCCCCAGATAGTCTTGCGCGACGACACCGCTGGGCGAGTTGTGGCTGTACTGATACCCCTCGCCATGCCCCAAATCTTTCGACCCCTTGTAATGCGAATCTCGCAACGACACCGGGACCGGGATGACACGATTTTCGCGAACGTCTTTCCGCGCCGCGCCGATCGCCGCCGTCGCCGCGTTGCTCTTGGGGCACAGGGCCAAATAGGCGACCGTCTGACTGAGCGTCAATTGGCACTCGGGCAAACCGATGAACTCGCAAGCCTGCATCGCCGCAACCGCCAACGGCAACGCCTGAGGGTCGGCGTTGCCAACATCCTCGCTCGCCAAAATCACCAACCGCCGGCAAAGGAAACGGATGTCTTCACCACCCTCAAGCATCCTGGCAAGCCAATAGATCGATGCGTCAACATCGCTCCCACGGATGCTCTTGATCAGCGCACTGGCCAAGTCGTAGTGATCGTCTCCGGTCGCGTCATACCCGATCTGCTGGTCCCCATACGATCGCTTCGCCAATTCGAGCGTCAAACGGATCGGGCCCGAATCCGATTTCCCTGCCGCCCCCTTCCCCCCTTCACTCGCACCGGCACCGACGTCGCTGAGCACGGCGATCTCCAGCGCCGATAAGGCACGACGCGCGTCCCCTTCACACGCCTTCGCCAAAAACTCGATCGCCTCATCGTCGGCCCGGATCACGTATCCCCCAAGCCCGCGCTCAGGATCGGCCAATGCCCGGCGGATCACCGCCGTCACTTCTTCCACGCCCAAAGCCCGCAGCGCGAAGAGCTGACTCCGCGACAACAGCGCCCCGTTGATCGCGAAATACGGGTTGCTCGTCGTCGCACCGACCAATGACAACGTCCCCGCCTCGACGTCTGGCAACAGCGCGTCTTGCTGGGCCCGGTTGAACCGATGGATCTCGTCGACGAACAACAGCGGCGGCCGATCGCCCCGCGCCACTAGGTCCTCCGCCCAAGCGATCGCTTCACGAACCTCTTTTACCCCCGATGTCACCGCACTGAGCGATCGCATCTCGCTCCCGGTCTCGACCGCCAACAACCCCGCCAACGTCGTCTTACCCGAGCCGGGTGGCCCATGCAGGATGATCGATCCCAGCCGCCGGGCACGAATCATCCGGGCGAGCAATTCCCCATCCCCCACCAAATGCCGCTGACCGACGTATTCGGCCAAGCTGCGCGGACGCATCCTCGCCGCCAACGGCTTCACCTTGTCGCGGGCCGCCGTTTCGAACGATTCAAAGAGCGAGGGGGGATTGGATTTCATCTCTCCAGCCTAGAACGAAACCGACTGCTATGGAAAGGATCCCATCCGAAAAAGGATCGACGACATGCCCTTCTGACGCCGCTGGCGACCACCCTGGCGCCGAATCGATTTCGCGTCCACACGACCGGCGACGCACACCCCGCGAAACAAGCTCATTTCCCGCCCGGTCACTCGAACGGCGGCGGCTCTTGGTGCAAGATCGCCAGCGCGTTAGCCGCCGCATGCTGCTCGGCGTCTTTCTTGTTGTTGCCCCACGCCGGCTGAAACTCCTCGCCCCCGATGACCGCCGTCACCCGGAAACGCTTCCTGTGATCCGGCCCCGATTCCGTGACCAGTCGATAATGCGGCGTGCTGGCATGCTCACGCTGGGCGTATTGCTGCAACAGCGACTTGTAATTCCCGCTCCCTCGACCGTCGACCGCCGACCGTACCTCCGCCGCCAACCACAGCCGCAACTTCGATCGGACCACATCCATCCCGGCGTCCAGATGGATCCCCG
>JBEIRZ010000686.1:0-1064 GCA_040375695.1 Planctomycetaceae bacterium | reverse complement strand
GAGGTTTTACCAGGCTGTGGTCGTTGTAAATCAACGGCGCGCTGGCGTTGGATTTGGTGCGGATTTGGATCTGTGCCGTGATCTCGGGCCTGGTCGTCCCCGGCGTTGTCCCGGTTGTCGTTCCACCACCGGTGATCAGATCGGCCAAGTCGTAGGTCCCGACGCGGCCGATGCCCCAACCCCCATCGGGTCTGCTTGCGCGTGCGACTCCGGCCCTGGCGATCGAGACATCGACACCGTCGATCGATAGGTCGCGGTTCAAATCGGCGGCGGGGAATTGCTGTGCGGTGGTGCGGGATTGGTTGGCGTTGATAACGACCAGCAGGTCAACGGGAGAGGTAAAGCCGTCACCGGAGGGATCGATCAGGGCGGGGAGCGTGTCGGCGGCGAAGGTGACGCGAGTGTCTAGGCGTTCGACGCGGAGCGTTCGATATGAGGGCTTCCTTCTTCGGCAGTATCGGCGTTTGGATCGACAAGGCATCGCGACCTCGTGGGATTGTTGGACGGCGGGTGAGGATCAGGCGGGAAAAGAGTGAACAGGCGAGAATCTATCGAAACCGATCCATTTGTCAACATTTTTCTTGCAAAAAAATTTAGCATCGGTTCGAGCGTGGTGTTGACCCGCGAGGTGACAAGAGCGACCACCCGATAGAATGTCGATCGATTTCGCATCGCTTTCGAGCGGTACCCTCGTCTTTCGCTTGCCGGATCGTTCGACAAAAGAACAATGAGTAGTCACTAAGCCTGTGGCTACGAGTGTCAAGAGGCAGGCGTTGTTTCGAAGACTCAACCGCTGATGGCTATTTCTAGCTCGGCGACCTCCTCTTCGTTGATCATGTCGAACCGTTTCAGCTTCTTTGTCGCTTCGACGTGCTTGGTGATGACCGCCTTAACCACATCCTTTGTTTCTGCTGACATCGCTGGGCTCGCCAATTGTCCGCGCAGGTAATCGCGGCCGCTTTTGGTCTTCATCAAATAGGCGAGTTTCCGCCGAAGCAATTTCGGTTCGGCCTTCAGAACGTTGGCATCGGCCCACGATGTCATCCGATCGGCAGGGACCTTGT
>JBEIRZ010000598.1:0-2053 GCA_040375695.1 Planctomycetaceae bacterium | reverse complement strand
CGATTTTCCATTTACGAATCGAAATTCCGGCTCCGACCCTTTGTTGTTTTGCACCTTCAAGGGATATGTTTTCAAATGAATAGTAAAGATTCCCATTGAAGGAGTCATTGCGGATCAACGGAACGTTGAGTCTTAGAGAATCCAAAAACTCAGTTCCTAATAACGCCTGCTTAATACCCGCTTCATCAAGGGTTTTTCCGGTTGTCATCCAATCCTTGATCGCCCTGGCGTCTTCGTCATTTAAGATGGCGCCGATGTCTTTAAATTCCGTGTCGATGAAGTCGCTGAGCCGAAACCGCGGTTCCTCTTCGTATTTTTCGATCGCTTCTCTGATCGATACATCGAGATCCGATGGTAATGTCGCTCTCGGATCTTGGTCGCCGGCTTTCATGACAAACCAGGGCTGCGGAGCACCTTTGATCTCTTTTGCCAGGTTGTCGAAGTAGGGTTGGACGATCATTTTGATTGCCGAAATGGCATAGTTACGTCGCTCGTCATACCGTTCTTCCGCGAGCCCTCGTGTAATACTCTCGAAATTCATGATGTCGAGAATGGTCGGCTCCTTATCGGCCATCTTGTCAACGATGTTTTCTGCCAGGCTAAGTGGTGCCTTTTCGGTAAGGTAGCCGGAACTCCAGTCCTGGAACTTTCTGATTCCTGCTTTAAGGTTTGGCATCTTCTCGTCTCTGTTCGTTTCCGTCGTTTCCTGTTCGGCGATGACGCCGGTGCCGTTGCCGACGAAGTCGTTGCGAGTGCCGATCAATTCCGCCCTGACCTTCACTTCGTCCGCGTCACGCGTCGGAACGACGACCGCGATCGATTCTTGTTCGCCGTAAGAGGCGGCGAACCTTTCGGTGATTAACTCCTCGTCTTCCTCGTCCCATGACGCGTAAATGCGGACCACGTGGGCGCCGCCATGGTCGAACGCCGAGTAGCGAATCATGACTTCGAACGGGATCGTCGTCTGGTAAATCGCGTCGTCGGTCGCGGTCGGAGGTTTTACCAGGCTGTGGTCGTTGTAAATCAACGGCGCGCTGGCGTTGTATTTGGTTCGGATTTGGATCTGTGCCGTGATCTCGGGCCTGGTCGTCCCCGGCGTTGTCCCGGTTGTCATTCCACCACCGGTGATCAGATCGGCCAAGTCGTTGGTCCCCACGCGGCCGATGCCCCAACCCCCTTCGGGCCGGCTTGCGCGTGCGACTCCGGCCCTAGCGATCGAGACATCGACACCGTCGATCGATAGGTCACGGTTCAAATCGGCCGCAGGGAATTGCTGTGCGGTGGTCCGACGTTGATCCGCGTTGGTGACGACCAACAGGTCAACGGGGGAGGTGACACCGTCGCCGGAGGGATCGATCAGGGATGGGAGCGTGTCGGCGGCGAAGGTGACGCGATTGTCGAGTTGTTCGACGCGGAGGGTTCGATAGGAAGGCTTCCTGCCTCGGCAGTATCGGCGGTTGGATCGACAAGGCATCGCGACCTCGTGGGATGGGTTGGACGGCGGGTGAGGATCAGGCGGGAAAAGAGTGAACAGGCGATAATCTATCGAAACCGATCCATTTGTCAACATTTTTTTGCAAAATTTAGCATCGGTTCGAGCTTGGTTCTTACCTAAGAGAAGACCACTGCTTCTGCCCTATCGCGGTCGGTGACTCCGTTCTGCTGCCCGGTGGCGACGTTGGGGTTTGATTGCTGATTAGGCCGACGGCTGAACCGCTGAGTAATCGCTTAGCTCTAGTCCCTGAGCGGGAACGTGAAGATCTTGCTATCAGCAATCAATCGCGGATGGCGGTTTCCAAAACGGCGACCTCTTCTTCGTTGATCATGTCGAACCGTTTCAGCTTTTTGGTCGCTTCGACGTGCTTGGTGATCACCGCCTTGACCACATCCTTTGTTTCAGCGGACATCGCTGGGCTCGTCATCTGCCCGCGCAAGTAATCGCGGCCGCTTTTGGTCTTCATCAAATAGGCGAGTTTCCGCCGAAGCAATTTCGGTTCGGCCTTCAGAACGTTGGCATCGGCCCACGATGTCATCCGATCGGCAGGGACCTTGT
>JBEIRZ010000400.1:0-3985 GCA_040375695.1 Planctomycetaceae bacterium | reverse complement strand
TTCGGCAATTTCGAAATCGGCGGTTACCTGATCGGGCTGATGGGGTTCCCCACCGTCACCATCGCCAGGCGGCTCGATAACGCCCCGATCCATCGCTTCGTCGAACGGTTCCGCGAAACCCATGGCCAATTCATGGTCGAGAAAGAAGGGTGCGCGCCGCTGATCGATAAGCACCTCGGCCAAGGGGGGACGCTGTCGATCCTCGCCGACCAACACGCCGGCGATAAGGGGTTGTGGAGCGATTTCCTGGGGGTCACCGCGTCGTGCCATAAGGCGCTGGCACTTTTTTCGCTGACCAGCGGCGCGCCGATGATGGTCTCCGCTTCGATCCGCCAAGGGCGGCCGATGTATTTCGAAGGGGGGTGCTTCGCGCTGGCCGACCCCCGCGATGACCGCGAAGGGGTTTGCGGCGGGGTCAAAGAATTGACCCGCTGGTACAACGATCGGCTCGGTGAGCTTGTCGCTCGAGCCCCCGAACAGTATTGGTGGGTCCACCGCCGCTGGCGACCCAAGCCCGCAAAGGGCGGGCAAGCGAAGGCGGCGGCCAAGGCGCCGGCAGTGACGGCGGCCAAGGGGATGTCGGTTTCGGCGGCCGGCGGGGATGGCGATCAAGCGATCGGCCGCGCCGCGTGACCGGTCAGTCCTGCGACGGCGATTCGTCCCCTTCCCGACGGCTTTGGAAATGGAGCTTGATCGGGACTTCCGGGTAGGGAAGGTTGTCGCGAAAGAAAGTCAGCATGTAGCGGCGATAATCCCCCGCGAACGCTTTGGGGTCGTTGCAAATCAGCACGACCGTCGGCGGCTGGATAGCGACTTGGGTCACGTAGAGGATCTTGGGGCGACGGTTCTGGTATTGGGGCGGTTGGTGTTGGCGAAGGGCGGCGTCGACGAGCCGATTGAGCACCCCGGTCGAGACGCGTTGCCGGGCCTGCTTGAAGAGCATCGTGGCGTGGTTCAAGAGCGTCTTGACGTTCTTGCCCGTTTGGCCGGTGATGAAGGCGATCGGGGCGTAGGTCAGCGTCGGGAATTCGGCGCGGAGGTATTCGACCCAGCGGTCGGTCGTCACGGTCCCGACGAGTTTGTCCCACTTGTTGACGACGAAGATCACCGGCTTGTGGTTCTCGATGACATAGCTCATCAGTTGTTTGTCGACGCGGCTGATCGTTTCGGCGGCGTCGAAGAACATCAGGACGACATCGGCCCGGCGGATGCTGCGCTGCGCGCGGTGCATGCCATAAAATTCGAGGTCGCTCTTTTGGCTCGTCCGCTTGCGGAGGCCCGGGGTGTCGATCGCGAGGAAGGTTTGGCCATCGAG
Organism: Planctomycetaceae bacterium; assembly: GCA_040375695.1. Classification (GTDB taxonomy): domain Bacteria; phylum Planctomycetota; class Planctomycetia; order Pirellulales; family Pirellulaceae; genus UBA6163. The sequence continues at coordinate 2,670 of JBEIRZ010000400.1, read as the reverse complement.
CTCGAAGCGGACGTCGACGCTGTCGCGGGTCGTCCCGGGAACTTCGCTGACGATCATCCGCGGTTCCTGGACGAGCGTGTTGACGAAGGTGCTCTTGCCGACGTTACGACGGCCGACGATCGCGACCTTCATCTGGGGCTCTTCCATCCCTTCGTCGTCACCCTTTTCCGGGAGGGCTTCGAGGATCCGCTGGAGCACATCGTCGCGGTTGCGGTTTTCGCGGGTGCTGACCAACAGCGGCGGGCCATAACCGAAGGCGTGGAAATCGTTGGCCGATTGATCGAGGTTCGCGTGGTCGGCCTTGTTGGCGATCAGGATCACCGGGCGGCCGACGGCGCGGAGCCTTTCGGCGACGAGCGAATCCAACGGCATCAGGCCGCTGCGGACGTCGACGACGAACAGGATCAGGTCGGCCGAATCGATCGCCGCTTCGATCTGGTTGCGGACGTCGTCGGTCAGGTTGTCGACATCTTCGATCCCCATCCCGCCGGTATCGGTCAATTCGAAGTAGCGGTCGGCTTCTTCGATCAGCGTCGTCATCCGGTCGCGGGTCACACCTTCGAAATCGTCAACGACGGCCAGCCGCCGGCGGGCTAACCAGTTGAAAAGGCTACTTTTGCCGACGTTGGGACGGCCGACGATGGCGACTTGAGGGACGGGCATGTTGGGAGACGGGCATGTTGGGAGAGGGGCATGTCGATGGGACGGCATGGGAACGTGGGGCGGCCGGCACAGGGGGCGCGGCGGACACGATCGAGTCGCCTGAGGAACTCGGTAGTTTACGGCGTCAGGGCGTTTCGGAACAGGACTTGGGCCGATGATCCCGAGGAAAAAACGGGGCGAAAAGGGGCGATTTAGCTTCGCGAAACCGCCGGGGAGACGGGGTCGTCTTCGGGGATGATCGCTTTGGAGCAATCGATCCACAGCCACGAGATGGCGGCGACCAGCATCATCAACCCACACAGGATGAAGGCGGGGGTGTAGTCGGTTTGGCGGACGAGTTTTCCGTCGACGAGCGATTCGGTGGCGAAGCGATCGAGGAGCACGCCGACGGCGAAGGGGGTGAGGAAGGCGCCGAGGTTGCCCGACATGTTGTTGATCCCGAAGACGGTCGCGGCGTAACGGCCGCCCAAATCGGTGCAGGTTCCCCAGACGGTCGGCTGGTTCCAATCGGCGAAAAAGCGTGCGATCAGGAGCCCGATCGCGGCGTATTTGGGGTCGGGGGAGAGGACGGCGAGCATCACCATCACCCCGCCGACGCCCATCCCGATCAGCGACACCCAAGCGCGGCACCAGCGGCGGCTTTGGAACCGATGGAGCATCCAGTCGTTGGCGTAGCCGCCAAAAATCCCCCCCAGGGCACCGCCCCACAGCGGGAGGCTGATCAGGATCCCGAGCTCGCCACCCCCTTCGACGCCGAGCGATTTGAAATAGCTGCCGAGGATCAGCGCGAAGATGACGTCGGAACCGGCGTTAAGGAATTGCTGGAAGACGAGGATCGCGAGGCTGCGGTTTTGCATCGCCGTGCCGAACGGGAGGATCCGCGGCGGTTCATTGGCGTTTGCAACGCGGGACGGCTTTTCGGCATCGGATGATCGGGCGCTGTTGCTGGCGGGGGCGGAAAGGGGCAACGGGCCGACGGCATCGGGCGAGTTGCGGAAGAGGAAAAAGAACAAGACGGCGAAGAGCACGCCGACGATCGATAGCGTCCAGAGCGACGCGATCCAGCCCATGCCGAAGTGACCCATCAACAGCGACCCCATGATGATGGAAGCCATCGCGCCGCCGCCGCGGCCAAAGGCGCTGGCGACCCAACCTTGCACTTGGGTGCGGCGGTTGGGGGCGAACCAGGCGCGGGTGGCCTGCGCGATCGCGGGGTAACAACCGGCTTGGGCAAGCCCGAAGACGCCGCGGATCGCCAACAGCGCCGTGAAGTTGCTCGTCATCCCCAACAGCGGTAGCAATAGCGACCAGACGGGGATGATCAGGACCAGGAAGAGGTGCGGGCCGAACAGGTCGCAAACGATCCCGGCGGGGATTTGTCCCAGGGCATAGGGAAAGAAGAAGGCAGAGCCGAGCGATTCGAGTTGGGTGTTGGTCAGCCCGTATTCCGATTCGAGCTCGGGGCGGACGAGGTTCCAGGTGTAACGATGGAGGTAAAGGAGGAACGAGGTCGAAGCGGCGAGGGCGAAGATGATCGGGCGGTTCGGGTGGTAGCCGCCGGTGTGAATTGGATTGGCGGTGGGATCGGGAAAAAGGTCCTGGGGGGGAGTATAGGGTTGCGATCCGGAACTCATCGTTCACTCCCCGGGGACAGGTAGGCGGGCAAACGCGATCGAACCCGAAGGGGCCGGGGAACCGATCGCAAAGGCAGGGGCATCGCCAGGATGAACGACCCGACGAGCAGGATCAGTGTAACGTCTGTTTGCTGTTAGCTGTTAGCAATCGAGCGGCAAGGCGATAGCCGCCGGCCTTACCCAACCACTGCGTCAACTCTGCAACGACTCGGGATCTGGCGCGCGTCGGGTTGGCCACGGAATGACACGGAAGATCACGGAATTGGGGGCGGGGGTTCGCGGCCACGGAATGACACGGAAGATCACGGAAATGGGGAAAGGGGTTTGAGGCCACGGAATGACACGGAAGATCACGGAAATGGGGAAAGGGGTT
>JBEIRZ010000457.1:0-3443 GCA_040375695.1 Planctomycetaceae bacterium | reverse complement strand
CTTCGACGTCGCCGCCGGCTCCTTTCATTTTCGGGGCCAAAATGTGCGGGTAATTCTTCTGAGCGAATTCCGCCGCCTGATCGAACCGCGGGATCTTATCGTAATCGCGGGCGGCCTTAATCTGGTTGATAAACGCACCGGCATTTCGGCCGTATCCAGTGAACGCCATGACTTCGCGGATCGCGGACAATCGGTCCTGGGCTTCGGAAACCATTTCGCTGTAGGTGCGGTCGACGATCTTTCGGAATTCCTTGACGTCGGTCGCGTGGTTTCCGACCTTCTCGACGATCGATTTTTCGAGCTTCGTCACCGGAACGAATTGCTTTAGGCCGGTCGTTTTTGCCTTTTTCCTAGCGGCCTTGGCCTTTTCTTGGCTGTTGTCGGTCCGGTACTCGCCGGTCTCCATGATCTTCTTGACGCTGCCAGGGAGGAACACTTTCCGCGCTTCCTCGCCTTCGCCGACGGTGATAAACCGGCCGCGGTCGCCCTTCGAGCCTGTGACGGTTTTCGGCTTTCGTTCGGCTTTCTTCGCAGCCCTTGGTGCTCGGTATCGGTCGATCGATCCGCGGCCAAAATACTGATCAATCACCGAATTGACGGCGTTGGATGAAAACATCTGTGGTTCTGCCTCCCCTTCTCGCTCTGCCCTTAATTGTTTGGCAACTGCAGATCGTATTTCCCGTCGACTTCTTGGCTTGTAATCTTCGCCAATAATAGCCTGTAGATCGGATTCGCCCATCCTCATGCCGGTTGATTCGTTAAACCCACCGCCTGGAACTTGTGGGTGATCGGAAATTCGAAGTTTCAATCCTTTGTAATTCGCGTATTTGGAGCCGCCCCACGAAGTTTCGAACTGCACGCTTTTTAGCGCCGATTCGATTTCTTTTTGAGCAAGTTTCATGTTGTCGGAGACTTTGTCTCGCCTTTGGTCTTCTTCTTCCTGCTCTTGCTTTTCCCTTTCCTGCTGCTCCTTACTCCAACTCAATGAATGCCGCTCGGCCATAGCCAATTTCAAAGCGTCTTGAATTGTTATCGAATCATCTTGTTCCGTCCGTTGCTTTGCGTCCTGCATGATTTGATCGTATTCCGATTCGGTCGGCATTTCCGACTGCCAAGATGATGCTTCGTCGCGATATTCGCGGGGGATGTCGTTAATCCCGTCATCTTCTGCCGTGGTGTTCAACCACGCATCTTCGATCATTTCTGCCGTTTCGGACTTTTTGGCGACCGGTGCCGGTGCTGGCTTTGGCTTTTGTGCCTTCGTTGAATCCCTGAACCTTGCGCTTTGATAATCTCGCCACTTAATTCCCTTAGCTTCGACTTGTGGCCGTCGCTGCTCGTTTGTGGCGTTGCTTTCGTCGTGGCTTTTGATCAGCGATTTAATCTCCGAGAATCGCCCCGACTCATCCCGTGGGTGCTTTGATTCGTCAAAACTTCCCATGTATTGCTCAATGAACCGATCGACTTGATCGGTTGAAAACATATCCCGCTGCCCTGGCAGAGACTTCCGGCTCTCCGCTCGTTTCCTTTCTTCTTCGTCAATTTGTTCTAACAGACTGGCCGGCGTTTGTCCTGCGGCTTGCTTCGCGGCCCGCTTATCGGCCTTCGTCGGCGGAACGAAGTTGAATAGCGACTTCTGGCCGGTGTTTAGGTCTTCGCCGCCGAATAGCGACGCCTGTTGACCGGGGATCATTTCGGGCGTGAATGACGACGGGGTGGGGGCGGGTTCCGGCGCCGGGGTCGGTGTTGCCGCTGCCGCGTCCGGATTTTTCCATTTGCTGACCGACTTGATATCCGTCCGGTGCTCTGGGTTTTTTCCTTTCGCGATCTCGTTAATCGCGAACGTCTCACCGCTATCGCTGTTCACTTGCGGTTTGCCGTTGATAACGGGATGGGCAACGACGGTTCCGAATCGGGATTTGAAAACCTCGTACTCCTGACCGGTCGAATCGGTGAACCGGTCGCGGGCTTTTAGCTCGGCGATCTCGGCGGGTGGTGCAGACTGTGCGGAAATTGTCTTCTCGCCTGCTGCGTTTTTCATTCGCTCCATTACCGATCGGATTTCGGCGTGCGTTGGCGTTTTCTCGCCAGGCCGGTAGAGCGAATTGCGGATCGCGTCGACGTCGTTTGCCGAATTGGCTCCGTGTCCGCCGTTGGCAATGATCGCGGCTTCGATTCGGTCGCTTCCGGCGGTCAGATTGGCTTCGTCGCCTTTGGTCCTCATCAGTACATTTTTTTTCATGTACTCGCCGACCTTGGCGTCGATAACTCCGGAAGAAACGCCGTGATCAATCATTTCGGCAATCCGGTCCGGATCGACTCCGTTTTGTGTCGCTTTTTCCCAGTCGTGTTTTGCAAGATCGCCGGCCGTTATATTTTCCTTCGGACTCCCGGTGTAAGCCTTTCGCCAAACGCCGATCTTCTGCTTTCGTTCTTCCTCTCTTTGTTCTTCCATCCTCTGTTGATTCATTTCCGCCATCATTTTGCCAGCGGAAATTCTTTCATCGGCCTCTTGGATTGTTTTCGGCTTTTGCCTTGCCTGGGCCGGCTTCGCCCCCGCGTCCGGTTTGCCCCCGCCGCCCTTCCCGCCGATCTCGCCGATCTTCTGGCCCGTGAATTTCCCGCCCATACCCGCGGCGATCGTGCCGTCCTTTTTGTCGATCATGACGGGGTGGCCGACGGTTCCCGGTCCGTTCGGGTGGACCGTGATCCAGTCGAATTCCTGCTGGCCAGGGGATGATTTCGCTTTCCTGGCCGCGTATTCCTCGACGCTGATTCCGAGGGCGTCGGCCATGAAGCGATCGACGATTCGATCCCGTTCGGCGGCCGAATACTTTACGCGATCGGCGATCTTCAAATCGTGCTCTCGGTGGGCGTCGAATAGTTTCTCAAACGCTGGGGCCATTGCGTCGACTTCCGCATCGGTAGGCCATAACCCACCCGACTTATACGCTTTACTCTCGATTCCTGCCAAATAAGTGTTTTTCCGATTCGACTTTTCGAGCTTGCGCTGAATGTGTCGCTCGAAAGTTCGGGCGAAAATTTCAACGCTGGTATTCCAGTAGTCGTTTGCCTTTTTGACACTGATCGTCCCGTTGTTGACCCGTATCTGCAGTTCGCTGCGGAGTCGGTCGCGGTATCCGCTTGATTCCCACGTCGCCCGTAGAGACCTCATCGCGTCGGCTACCGGCGACCCCTTGGCGTCGAGGGTTTCCGACAAAAAGCTCCTTCGGCTTCCTTCCGCTTTGATTGAATTGTCAAAGGCGTGCCCCCATTCGTGGGCGAGTGAACCAACGCCGCTTTTTCGCGTTAAATTGATAACTTTCGTTGACGGCTCGTAATGAGCCAGGGCGTTTCCCTTACCCCGCGCTCCCATCGCAAGCCCAAGCGAACCGCCTAGGCTGATTGCTTCCAGGGGTAGTCCCGTCGCGTCAGCCAAATCG
>JBEIRZ010000564.1:0-2368 GCA_040375695.1 Planctomycetaceae bacterium | reverse complement strand
CGTCGGTGGCAAGCCGCTGTAGCCACCCGCGGTCGGTGGCGGGCCGTACGCGCCGCCGGAATAGGTCGATGCTGGCGGGGCGGCGTAACCGGTCGGTGGGAGGATACCACCGGGAGCCGCGGGAGCCGCTGGTGCTGCCGGGGCATAGGTGGCCGCGGGCGGGGCGGTGTAAGTGGCAGCGGGCGGGGCAGAAAAACCGCCAGGTGGCTGTGCGGAGTAAGTTGCCGCGGGTGGTGCCGCGTAGCCGCTGGGCGGTGCCGTGTAGCCGCTGGGCGGGGGCTGGGCCGCGTAACTATTGGGCGGGGGCTGGGCCGTGTAGGTTGCCGGGGGGACGAAGGGTTGCTGGATGGGTGTTAGGTTCGTCTGGGGGATGTCGACGGGGGATTGGGCCGCGCGGGTCACGGGGGGGTAGACTTGCGCGTGTAGGTCCCCACCGATCAAGGCCAGAATGACTGTCCATGCCGCCGCGAACCGCAGGAGCGATTTCGATAATGCAGGGGTTGCATGAGTCAAACTGACGCCACCTGAGCCACCTGGGCGAACTTGAAAAACCGGACCCGACCCGCGAAATGCGCGATCGCACAATCGGGGGATAATTTTCCGGAATGATTCAAGTCAAGACTGACCGGCCCACTTCGCGCCACTTAGCGCGAGAGCATCAGCCGTTTTGTCAGGACCCGCGGGGCGTTGATCACGACGCTGACGATGTCGTCTTCGGTCATGATCCCGTTATTGGGCGTCGAATCGATGTCGAATTGGTCCGCCGCCGTCACCTCGAGCGTTGCTAGCTTAATCCCAGGGAGCAAGATGCAAAGCTGGATCGTGAGCGTCGCGGTTTCGCCCGCTTTGAGCGACCCGACATTCCACTTGCCCGTCGCCTGGTTGTAGAAACCGGCCGACTGGGTGAAGAGGAGGAACTTCACGCCGGTGGGGATGTTCAATTTCAATTCGACACCCGTCGCGTCGGAGGGGCCCGAATTGGTCACCGTGTAGGTCAGGTTGACGATGTCGTCGACGACCGGTTTGGGATTGTCGATCTTGCCGGTCACCGACAGGTCGATGACGTTGGGGGTCACGGTCACCGTGGCGATATCGTCCTCATCGGGGTTGCCGTTAGCCGGGGTGCTGTCGGGGTCGCTCTGATCGGAGCGGATCACTTCGGCGGTGCTGACGACGGGCTTGAGGTTGGTGATCTTGCCGGAATAGGTCAGGACCGCGGATTCGCCGGCGAGCAGTTTGGGGAGGACCCATTGGCCGGCGGAAGGGGTATAGATCCCGAGGGTCGCCGCGGAGCTGGCGAAGTTGAAGTTGTTGGGGAGCTGATTTTTGACGACGACGTTGGTCGCATCGTCGGGGCCGCTGTTGTTGATCGTGACGGTGAATTCGACGATCTCGTTCCTGTTTGGCGTTTCGTTATCGACGCTGATGCTTAGCGACAGGTCGGCGACGGGGGTGGCGAATCCGATTTGCGCGTAATCGTCCTCGTTGATATCGCCGTTGCCGGGGGTGCTGTCGACATCGGGCTGATCGGCGGTCATCACTTCGGCCGTTGCCAAGCCGACACCGGGTTGGTTGACGCGGGCGATCACGGTCAGCCTCGCGGCGGCGCCGGGGGCGATCGGTAGGGGGGTCCAGATTCCGGTACCCGGTACGAAATTCCCCGAGGTCGAGGTGGCCGAGATGAACGTCACGTTGGCCGGGAGTCGCGACTGGACGCTGACCCCGGTCGCGGTGCTGGGGCCGGCGTTGTTGACGACCAATTGGTAAGTCACGTTCTGGCCGACGTTCGGCTTTTGGTTGCTGATCGTCAGCCCCAGCGACAGGTCGATCAGTTGCGGCGTGATCGCGATCGAGGCTTGGTCGTTTTCGCCATCGACCCCGTTCCCAGGGGTGCTGTTCGGGTCGAATTGGTCCATCGTTTGGACCTCGGCGATGTTGACGATTTCGCCGGTGCCGGTCGGGGTCACGACGAGATCGAGCGTCACCGTTTGGTTCCTGGTGATCGAGCCGATGTTCCAGATCCCCGTCACCGGGCTGTAAGCGCCCTTCGAAGCGGTCGATGAGACGAGCGATAGTTCGGCGGGGAGGAGGTTTTTGACCGTGACTCCGGTGGCGGTATCGGGGCCGAGGTTTTTGACCGTGATGGTGATGGTGGTGCTCGCCCCGAGGTTGGGGGTTGCGTTGGAGACCTTTTGGGTCAGCACCAGATCGGCCTTCGACGGTTCGATCTTGACCGAGGCTTGATCATTTTCGGTCGGGACGTTGTTGTTGGGGGTCGAGTTGCTGTCGAACTGATCGACGGCGAAGACTTCGGCGGTGACGGTGATCGAATTGGGGGCGTCGTAAATCGCGATCAGGTCGAGCGTCG
>JBEIRZ010000215.1:0-7542 GCA_040375695.1 Planctomycetaceae bacterium | reverse complement strand
TCACGGCCCGATGCATATCAACGACATACATCGCCCCGTCGGGGCCGTCGAACAGATCGACAGGCCGGAACCACGGGTCGCGGGACGCCAAAAATTCAGCCCCTTCGCGATCGCGAGTCGCTGTCGGCACGACCCCGCCGCCGGTCGGACGATAACGCTGCACCAGCGATCCGGTCGGTTCGCAAGCGAAATAGCTGTCACCGATCACATCTGCCAACAGGTCGCTCTGATAGCGATACGTCCCACATGCCGCCGTGAACTGGCCGGCGTGCAGATTGCTCGTGGTCCACGCGCTGACCAGCGGGAAGACCTGGCTCTGTTCCGCCGCCGGCATCACGTCGGCCTTCCACTGCGTCAGCGGCAAGAGCGGGTTCGCTTCGACCTGGCTGGCCTCGGCTAAGAGCAGCGTCGATGGGTTGCGATTGCTGCAGACATGGTTACGCCCCAGCTCGTCCTGATAAAAACCGAACTGCGAATTTCCGGCAACGGCCCGCCACGACCCTCCCAGCGGCGAGAAGCGGAAATCGCGGGTCGCTAGAGATAACGGCTTGTCCCCGGCCGCCCAACGCGGATCGTTCGACCGAACCTCCCCGCCCCTCAGCCCGCTGGCAACGTGAATCTCATTTTCCATCGTCCAGGTCGGGTGGTTCGCACGCAATTGCTCGTTGTCCTGGCTGAACCCGGTGAACCAGACTTCACGCAGGTCGCAAACGCCGTCGCCGTCGGTATCGGCCAGATAAACCACCTCACCCGCCAACGTCGCGATCACGCCATCGCGATAGGGCTGGACCCCGGTAGGAAAGACGAGCTTATCGGCGAAGACTTTGGAACTCTCGAAACGACCGTCAGCATCCGCATCGGTCAAGAGTTTGATCCGTCCACCGAACCCCTCTCCCTCGAGCGGCCCGGTCGGGTAATCACGCATCTCGACGACCCACAAACGGCCACGATGATCAAAGGCCGCAGAGACCGGATCGATCACTTCGGGCTCGCTCGCGACCAATTCGATCGCTAGCCCCGGCGCGATCTCGAATTGTCGCATCGCCTCCTCGATCGGAAGCGGCGTCTGCCGAACGGCAACCGTCGATCCATCGCCGGGCACGCCTTTCGCCGGCTCTTCGTTCGCCGCGGGGGATTTTTCTTGGCCGAAGGCCGATGTCCCGGCGATCGCCATCGTCATCCCGACCAAGAAAAGTCGCAGTCCCCTCACCAGGGGACCGAGACAACCGAAACCAAGGGATCCGTCTGCTCGCATTTTCGATCGGTGGGCTAGGGTGGGATGTGTCGAGAGGGCCGTCGTGATCCGGGTGGTGAGCTCGAGGCGGGGGACGCAACGTGTCGATTCGATGTGGGGACCGCTTGCCCCGCAACCGCGTCGAAGCTCGTTCGTCCAAAAACTCGATCTCTAGTGGGCTTGAACCGCTTTCCAGACCAAGGTCACGACGATCCGGCCGCGGCCTGCTCACCACGAGCGACCATGGATTGTACCCGCACCGCAGGGCCTGCGGGCAACCGGTCTGTCAATCGCCCGCCAGAAATTCGGCGACGGTCCGCGCCAACCCCGCCCCGACCTGGCGATACCCTTCGACCGTACCGTCTGGGGTGTCCCAGGAGGTTTCGAGCGTCAACGAGACAACGTTCCCGGCCCCCCGCTTGGCCACCCAATAACGGCTGATCCGATCCCGTTCTTCCTGCGTCTTCACATAGGTCGAATATCGGTACTTGGGAAAGAAACCGCTCGGCTCGGCGACATGCAGCAATGTCAGTCCCAGGAACCGGTCGTAGCCCTTCTTCGTCGGCGTGGGCAACTGGTCATAATCGCTCGGGCCGAAGTAAAACGGCTGGTTGTCATTAGGGCCCGGGTTGTGCAGGTCGAGAAAGACCTTCAGCCGGTTGGCATCGATCAGCTTGCCGATCGCGACTTGGGCCGCGGCGACCTCGGGGTAGATCGGTGCCGCGGCCCAGTCTCGGTTGTGGTCCCGAGGGTCCGCGTCTTTTCCTCCCGCCCCAAGCTCGACGTTGTCGACATCCATGATCGGTATGAAATGGATTTCCGCTTGCTCTCGCAACCGCTTCGCCTGCGGTTCGTCACCGGCGACCCATCGCAAAAATCCGTCGGCCACCCAAGAACTGCCCGACTCCCAAGCGTGTTGCCGCGCTTGCAGCCACACCGTCGTCGCCGCGTCACCACCTCCGATCCGGATCGCTTGGACCGGCCGCCCCTCGCGCGATCGGGACAACTCGTAACGCGTTGATGTCGGGTGACGCGTGGCAACGTCAGCGAGCAACGCCTCCGCATGCCGCGTCAAATAGGGCGGACCCCAGGCCATCCAAAAGGTCGTGGCGGGCGCCATGAACTGGTACGTCGCGTGATCCGATTCGACAATCCCCGGCGGCGTATGAACCCACTTCGAATCATCCGTGCTGATCGCGGCACGCTGCGGCAAAGCCCAGTTTGCCGACAACCGCTCGTCGCCCCGGTAAGCCTCGCGGTTGCCTCTTACGACCACTTTGAACAAACGACCCGGGGTCGCCCCATCGACCCGAAAATACCACCAGCATGGCCAACCCCGCCCGAACCTTAGCGCCGGTCGGATCTCGATCTTCGACCCTTCCACGTCGATCCCGATCACCTCCGCCGAACCGCCGGCAAAGTCGCTCGCCACCGAAAGCTTCGCCGTTTCGGCACCGTTTACCCAGCGGGAACCCAGTCCCAACCCAACCGAGAGCCCTAACACGGACATCAACACCCGTGTAACGCGCGAACGAGCGTACAACATCACCATTTTCGCACCCGAAGGAGACCGCCGCAAAGCGTCTCTCGAAACGGAAAAGAAGACCGAACCGAAAAGAAAGAACGACCGACCTGCGTAACCTGACGAGCGAGATCCCTGCCTAAAAACATGAGGATCGGAAAAGCCTTAGCGTTATCGCCCGTCGGCGACGGGACTTCAATGCCCCCCCCAAAATCGGGAACACCGCCCACAAAAACGTGATTAGGCCCACCCTTTCCCATCCATTCATCACCCTGCTCACCGACCCACTCGCGCTATCCTCAAACGTGGTCCCCAAACGTGGTCCCCAAAAGTGGTCCCCAAACGTGGTCCCCAAACGTGTCATTCAATCAGCCTCGCCGAGCCCGCATTTCACGTCCCGCCGAACCGGATCAGATGACCCGCAGCACCAAACGTCCCGCAGCCTCGTCCCAACCGACCACCTCCGTGAGACCACACCAATCCTGACCGATCGCCTCTTCAAACTCGTCGCTGATTTCCTCCGGTACCACGACCGTCACGGGCAGCGGCGGGTCGTCGAACTGACCCCAAAATCGGACCACCGCCTCGCCTCCCCGAGTCTCGTCACCCGCCCCGCCGATCGGCCTTCGCTGCAGCCGCACGCAAACCTCCAGCGGTAATCCGCCCAAACCGTCGACCAACCGCTGGCGATCGGCGGGACGATTCCTGGCTTTCCAAAACTGCGCCGCCGTTTCGGCAAAGCTCAGCTCGTCCTCCGGATCATCGCCGCCGGACGACTGCGAAATCACCTCGTCGAATCGCTCCGGTTCCATTCCCTGAAACCGCTGCGCCTCATTGGCCGTCGCGAGCCTCATGCGGCGGCTGCGATCCGACGCCGGCGCGACCCATAATTCCTGACGCCTTCCCAATTGAGACAACCCGGTGATCGCCACATCCGCCTCCAGCGACCACGAGACCGCACACCGATCGAGCGTTGCCGAATAGGCGGCGATCGGCGGTAACCGCGTGGCGAACTCGATCCGCTTCGGCATGCCTCCGACAAGCTGCGGTCGCTCCAACGACACCAAATCGCGCGAATAGATCGGCAGGCGTTCCGTCCTTTCCTCGTCGCCGCTGCCGACCTTCCACTGCTCCGCGAGCGTTAAGCGGATCGCGATCGTTCGCGGCATCACTGACGTCCGCGGCGTGATCAGGAAACTTCCTCGCAGCCAATCCCCGGGCGAAAACTTCGGTTCCCGAAGCGCCAATTCGCACCGACCCAGCCTCCATTTCGGCAACAGCACGAACAGCGACCAAAAGACGAGCAACAGCAACCCGACCACCAAGCCGATCCCTACCAACCAACCGACTTGCATCCGCCCCATCCCGACGAAATTCGAGAGGACAAAGACGACTGCCACGAGCGCACCCAACGCCCCCGTCAACCCCCCTTTGCCGATCGGTTCGGATCCGAGGATCGGTTCCGTATCGCCTGCGACGACCTCGATCGGTCGCCGCACGCTGGGGTCGATCGCCCAAGGGATGTCCGCACGGGCCTCGACATGATGACCGATCTCGAGGTGGACCCCGCGATAATTCCCCGGCCCCATGCATGTCGGGATGTCGAACCGAAGCACCATCGGTTGGTTCGCCGTGATGTTCCCGCTGAACAGATTGACGACTTCGCCCCGCTGCTCCGTCTTGCCCCCCGGGATGTCACTGCGGATCACGCAGCCGCCGTACACCCCGCGACATGTCGTGTCCCGATCGGTCATGATCCGAACGTGGCCGATGACCCGGTCACCGACCCGCAGCTCCTTGTCGGGCTGGTCCAACTCGATCGCGATATCGCATTTACTCATGCAGCGGGCTCAACACTTAACGACGCGAATACCTCGCCACCAAGCAATCCCGATGGGTCCTCGCCAGAGCCGCACGCCCGTGCTGCCCCGCCGCATCCGCCGCCGCCGCCAAACGCTCCAGCACCAGCTTGTACTGGCGGATGCTGTCACACCCGACGTCCCATCCCGCCCGGTACACGAGATTGTAATCGCTGTCCGGGGCCGGGTCGTCGTTCACGGCCTGGATCGCCAACGGATCGCCGCCACCCCGATCGGCCTCGCTCAACCAATGGGCCGAAACACGATCGCGCCACCCCAGCGACCGCGGGTCACTCGCAGGCGATTCCAACAATAACGCCAAATACGCCGGGTCGATCACCTCCGCGGCCCCCAATTCGAGCAACCGCGCGACCGAAAACTTACTCACCAAATCCGTGTCGAAATGCGAGCGGAAGCGGACCGATTGGTCGGTGAAGGACGAGGCGAGCGAGCCTCGCAAGTACCGCCCAACAACCTCCCGATCTGCGACCCCCCGATCCGCGACCTCCCGGTCCGCGGGCGCTTCACCCGCAAACTTATGCTGGCGCTGGTCGCGATAAGCGATCACCTCCCACGCCCAAGCGAGGTCCGACCGCATGTCACAGACCCCCTGTGCGATCCGCGCCGCGCCATCCCAATCGGGCTCCTCCCATCGTGCACGCTCGATCCCCCAGCGGGCCGCCAAACCTTCGGCCATCCTTAGCGGGATCGTCGCCGGGTCGTAAATCCAGCGGACGCATTCGCGGTCCCAACTCACCCCCAACGCCGTCGCGTCTTGCGGGGTCAACCGCCGCTGCACCTCGCTGTCGATCAGCCCCAAGACAAGGTCGCACGCGACCGCTTCCGATGCGATCGATTGCGAGATCAATTCCGCCCCGAGCCGCTCGGGCGAAAGCCCCGCATCGAGCAGTTGCCTGGCCCGCGGCGACAATTTCGCCAACGACCACTGCACCGCCGACACGGCCCCATCTCCCGAACCTGCATCCCCCGAACCTTCGGCCCCGATCGCTGGCCAAATCGATTCGTCTGGTGAAAACGATTCCCGCGCCAACTTCTCGGCCGGGATCGCCAACCGACGTCGACTCCCGGGCAATCTCCTTCGCAACGCATCAAAGACGAACGCTTCGGCAAGCGTCTTGCCAAACGGGAGCCGGTCGCCACCCCCGTGATACCAGTGGACCAATTCCCGAATCGTGCTCTCCGGACCGACCCGCGCGCACAACCAATCCCCCATCCCGTTCCCCACCACCGGCATCAGATCCGGCGGCATCAGCCCGGGCCAAATCACCTCCGGCGTCGCGGACAAAAGCTCGCTCGGGTGGACCGGCTCGCAGTACTCCCCACCCCGCAATTCGCCGACCGCGACTTCGTCAAACCATTCGGCCCAGTCCGCCGACAACGTCAGCGCATATCGCTCCGCGATCGCCCTTGACCATCCGGACGATGGTCTTGCGGAACGGTGATCGGATCGGTCCAAGGAAGTGGTCGACTGGGGGACAAAAATCGGCAGAATTGCCGAGAAAAGAAGCAGCACCCAAGACTACCAGAAGAACGCTTGGCGTCCATGCCCCGCCAAGATTTCTCGACCCGCTTGGCCGGTCAGCACCGGCTAAAGTAGCCCGTCGGTACCGCCCGCCGCCAAGGATTCTTGCGCGAAGCGGACTCTTCGACCCAGACAATCGTTGCACCTTACCGCACCCTTCCTTGTTGCGAATGACACTCCTCCCGATCGTTCAAACAGATCCGCGCGGCAACCCCTTTAAATTCGGTGAGCCCCGAGACAAGAATAGGGGGCTTTTGGCCAGCGGTCGCACGCCGCCGCGTTGATGCCACCGCGTTCATGCCGCCTCGTTCATGTCGCCGTGTTGATGACTCGCATTTCCCTGTTTCCCAACCCCAATGCCCGATAGCCGGGCGGGAAGATTTTTTTCATGGCCGACCTCTCCGACGACTCGTTGGTCGAAACCCTCCGACTCTATCGCGAGACGCTCGAAGCGATCCGCGAACTCTACATCGAAAGCGGCAAGCTCCTCCGCGGCTCCTACGGCTGGCTTTCCGGTGGCGATGACCCCGATGCCGCGTCGCTCGCCGAACAGATGGACGAACTCCATCAAGGGCTGGTGATGAAGATCTATGCCACTGCCGTCCCCAGCCTCACCCCAGGTGCGATGCACGGCCGACAGCTCGGTCGCGCCACCCTCGAACACATCTGGGGGACGACGGTCATGGGGAGCCGCCTCCACGAGGCCGTCGCTTGGCTGATGGACGAGAGCGAAAAGTTTCGCTGGCGTGACCTCGTCAGGCCCTTCGCCGAAATCCCGCCGCTCCGCGACAAATGGGGCGAACTCGAATCGCTTGCCATCCGCGCCGCGACCCTGATCGCTACCGCCGATGGCGACGAAAGCGTCAGCGATAACGAAATGCTCGAATCGATGCGCCGCCAATTCGAACAGATCGAATCACGCTCCTCCGACCGCTTCGTCAGCGACGCCAAACCCTCGCGCGACGCGATCAAATGGCTCCGCGAAGAGGCCGAGCGTTTGCGTCAAGGGACATCGATCGATGGCGTTGGTGACAATCGCGACCCCGGTGGCCGGACCACCAGCGGCAGGGACAAAGATCGCCCCACCCGCGACAACGATCGCAAAGTCCCCGTCCCGACAACCGCAGGCGGCGTCCACAAGCCACCCGCCGGCCAAGCCGCCAAACAAGAACCCGAGGTCGAGGATCACCGCACCCCCGAAGAACGCCTCGCCGATGCCCGGAAAAAGCTCGACGAACTGATCGGGCTCGAATCGATCAAGGACGCCGTCAAAACGCTGACCAATTTCCTCGCGATGGAAAGACGTCGCGTTGCCGAAGGGCTCCCGTCTACCCAACCGAGCCTCCACATGGCCTTCGTCGGCAATCCCGGCACGGGAAAGACG
>JBEIRZ010000636.1:0-1743 GCA_040375695.1 Planctomycetaceae bacterium | reverse complement strand
TTCCGTCGTCGTCGGCAATTTACCTTCCAGCTTGTCGACGATCCCCTTGGACCACTGCACGAGCTGCGCGTCGGGGACGCGATAATCGAGCCGCAGACGCGTTTCGGCCCTCTCCACCCGGGGCGACTCGTCGTACCGAATCTCGGCCAAAGCCCGCGTCGTCAGCTCGATCAGACCCGTCACGTATTGGTCGATCTTGATCGTCTCGAATTCGGACGGGGTTTGCTTGGTGTAATCGACCCGCCAGATGTCGCCGCTGCAGCCGTGCGACATGATCCCGACAACCGGCCGAGTCGATTTCTTGTCGCCAGTAAGCTTCGCGGCCAAGGCGTCGCTGTAGAGGCCAAAGTAATCGGCGCTGATCGGCGAAACGCCGCTGAAGTAATGCATCGAAAGGTTCGACAGGACGGCGATCGGTTCGCCATCGAGCGATTGCAACGAAATCAGCGACAGCTCGGGATCCTCCGGCCCGGCTTCACCGGTGACATCTTCCCACACCCGGCCGGCGTGCATGTTCGCGCGGACGGTCGGGTTGCCGAACGGGTCGGTGACGATCCGGTCGGGACGCCGGATCCACTGACGCACCGCCATGTAATCGCGGGCATCGATCGAACCGAAACCGACACGGGCGGGGACGAGGTTCGCCTTGGCCGTGGCGATCGCTTCGGTCGTTTTGACCCGTAGGAACGCGCGGTACTCGGGGTCGGCATCGGTCCCCAAGCACGACATCGCGGCCGGGGCGGTGTGGGTGTGGGTGGCCGAGATCATGATCCGGTCGTGCGCGATCCCGGTCGCCTTCGAAGCCATCGCCTTGATCTCGTCGCACAAGTCGCGGGGGATCATGCAACTGTCGACGACGACCAGCGCGACGTGCGTCTCGCCCTGGGCGAGCACGATCGCGCGGGCATTGACCGGGGACTCGATCGATGTTGCCATCTTGACCGTCATGTTCCCGTTCACCGCGATCGGGAATTTGGGGGGACTGACGTCGACGATCGCGGCGCCGGCAAGAAGCTTTTGATCTTGCGCTAAAGTCGACCTGCTGTCACCGATCACGCCCCAAACCAAGACCAGGGCGACGGCGAATGACTCGCGGAGAGTCGAAGATAGCGGCGATAAAAAACTGATCGGCGACATGATCGCGCATCCGAGGTGGGAAGGGGGCGAGGCGGGATGATCAAATTGTACGCCAATTGGAGGCGTCGTTGTCACGTCGCAAGCCGGGATCAGGTTGCAGCCGGACATGCCAGATTATTTTCATAAAGAGATCGAATCGGGACCGCTGCCAATGAGCGTCAGCGGCCTGTCATGGTCACGACGAGCGGATGCACCGTTGCTTGAAAAGTGACGTGCGGGTTGCTTGGGAAAAGAAATAAATGAATGCGGCCCGGGGGGAAAGATTCCCTCCGGGCCGTTTGAATTCAGACTCGAATCGGTCCGATCGGCTAGCCAGTTGGCCTCGATGAATGAACCTTCAAGGACTTACGCAACCGTGGCGTCGGATCAGAAGGTGGTACCGAACGCCGCTCCGAACCCGATCAGGCCGAGGTCCTGGGTATCATCATTTTGAGGCCCCGACCAGTATTGAGCTTCGACGAAACCCTTCACGAAGGACGGACGACCTAACAGACTGATATTTCGGACCGTTCCGAGCTGCATCTCGGAGATCGAAAACGATCCGAACTGCCTGGAATCATTTCTCAAGTCACCGAATTGGATAGAGTGGCGTGCCGCGGCGAAGGT
>JBEIRZ010000623.1:0-1834 GCA_040375695.1 Planctomycetaceae bacterium | reverse complement strand
CGGGTTGGACGATTATTACGGCATCGCCGGGATGCTCCGCAGTTCACCTTCGACGCACAAGATCCCGTTTGGCGTTTGGAGCATGCTGAATGCGACCGAGCTCCCAGAGTCGCCCGAAGAGATCGAAGCACGTCAGCGGGTCGAAGCCGAAGTCGCCGATCAGGTGACGGAAATGCGATGCCAGCGATACGTATCGGAACTTGAAAAACGCGCCGTGGCAAAAGAGCTGAAGGTGCTCGAAGAGGCGATCAAGCTCGCCGCACACGAAAAAGAGAAACAGAAGGCAGACGCGTCGAAAGCGGTCGCAAGCGAGGAAGCGAAAGACGGGTCGAAGCAGGATCCGCCGAACGAAGAGCCGAACGATGTACCGAAGACCGAGCCGACGCCCGATCGGTTGGCAATGCTCGAAGCGGAAAAGGTCGAGCTCGCCAAACGCCAAGACGCGATAACGGCTCGGATCCGGAAGCTCGATTCGGAGATCGAGCATGCCGACTTTTTCGCTTCGAAGGTCCCCCAAGCCTTCGCGATGCGCGACGGCGAGCGGCCCGAAGACATGCCCGTCTACATCCGCGGCAACCCCTATGCCCCGGGACGCGTCGTCCCACGCGGGACGTTGCGGGTCGCTTCTTGGGGGACCTTTCCAGCGATCCCCGCGGGGCAAAGCGGCAGGTTGCAATTGGCCGAATGGCTCGCCGATCCCAACAACCCGTTGACGCCGCGGGTCGCCGTCAACCGGATTTGGCAAAAGCTCTTTGGTGAAGGGATCGTCCGCAGCGTCGATTATTTCGGTACCCGTGGCGAGCTCCCTTCGCACCCCGAATTGCTCGATCACCTCGCGACCCGGTTCGTCCGCGGCGGGTGGTCGCAAAAGGGGTTGATCCGGGCGATCGTATTGAGCCGCGTCTATCGGATCGGCAGTACCAATGACCCCGCGGCCCTGGCCGTCGACCCTGACAACCGACTCTTGTGGCGGATGCACCGTCAACGGCTCGATGCGGAAGCGCTTCGCGACGCGCTGTTGGCGGTAAGCGGCGAGCTGATCGGCGATGGCGGCGGCCCGGCGCTGGTGCTGGAAAAGGTCGAGAATTGCGGCGGGCTTGTGAGGGTGGGGGTCAATCCGCCCAGTTACGCCCATCGCCAATCACGCAGCGGGCAGGAATTCCAACGGTCGATCTACCTCCCGGTGATGCGGACCAACACCACGGCGCTCGATCGCATCCGCACGCACTTCGATTACGTCAACCCCGCCCAGATCGCTGGCCAACGCCCGCAAACGGTCGTCCCGACGCAGGCGCTCTTCTTGATGAACAACGAACTGTTCCGCAAGCGTGCCCAAGCTTTGGCCAAACGTCTGATCGACGAACATGACGACACCGGCAAACGGATCGAACAACTTTGGCTCCGCGTTTTCAATCGCGTCGTCACCGATCCTGAACGGCAGGTCGCCGCGGCGTTTCTCGATGGCGTCATGTCGCCGGCGAGCGACCAGGTCGCGGTCGGGGGTGTCCCGTGCGAGGGTGATGCGAACGATCAAACGAAGGAGGCGGGACAAGCGGCTTCGGGGTTAGATGTGACTTCGGCCTGGGTCGAGCTTTGTCACAGCTTGCTCGCTTCCAACGAATTCATCTTCCGGTTTTGATAAGACGATTTTTGAAAAAACGATTTTTGAGCAGAAAGGTTGACCGATGACGAATCGATGTCGCAGTTCACGGCGAGCGCTGTTACAGGGTGCGGCTTGCGGCTTTGGCGCCCTCGCGCTAGCCGATATCTTGCACGCGGCAAGCGATCCTGCGGCGGCGATCGCCGGGCATCACCCCGCGCGGGCCAAACGGGT
>JBEIRZ010000161.1:0-9695 GCA_040375695.1 Planctomycetaceae bacterium | reverse complement strand
GCCCCGCGCGACACCTTTGACGCCGCGACGAAATTGATGGCGATGGGTGAAATCGTGACCGCCCGCTCGCCCTTGATCGCCGATAGTGAGTACGAGGTGACGTGGCACCTGAGCATCATCAACGGCGGCTTCCCGCGGGGCGATGGCAACCGAGAAGGGCTGGTCAAGTACACGGCGACCCGAGGGATCGGCAAACCGATCGACGGGCCATCGAACCGTTCGACTCAGACCGCCGATGAAGAAGAGGCCGCGATCGAGGGTGCGAAACAGCACTTCGGCGTGTGGCTCTTCGTCGATCGTGAAGGGAACCGCATCGCCGTCGAACAGGCGAGCAACCTCGGGTCCCAAGATGCGAAACCATTGGTCGGCGATTTCAACGGCGACGGGCTCGACGAGATCGCCGTCTATGCCGCCGGACGCTGGTTCGTCGACCTCAACGGCAACGGGGTCTGGGATCAAGGAGACTTGGCGCTCCGTCTAGGCACCGAACTCGATCGCCCCGTCGTCGGCGATTGGGATGGCGACGGCAAAGCCGACATCGCGATCTTCGGCCGCGCGTGGGAACAAGACCCCGATGCGATCATCCGCGACCCCGGGTTACCACACCCGGCAAACATCCGCCGCCGCGAACTCCCTCACCAAATGGTCGTCCAAGGTGGCGAACGCCTGGGGCGAAGGGTGCCGGGTACGGGCGAAATGTCGAACCTGCCGGTCGATGCCGTTGACCATGTCTTCCGTTTCGGCGAACACCCCGACACGCCTCTGGCCGGCGACTGGAACGGCGATGGGCTCGATTCGGTCGGCATCTTCCGCGCCGGTCGCTGGACGCTCGATGCCGATGGCGACGGCAGACTGAATGATCGTGACGCCAAAGCGAACTTCGGCGATGCCGGCGACATCCCGATCGTCGGCGATTGGGACGGCAACGGCACCTCCGATCTGGGCGTGATCCGCGGCAACCTCTGGATCATCGATAGCGACGGCGACCGCAAATTGACCGCCAACGACCTGCGGGTCGAAATCCCCAAACCGACCGCCGACGCCGAACCGATCATCGGCGATTGGGACGGCGATGGCGATGACGAATTCGGTTACTACCACGCCGCCGGCTAAGCCGCGCGCTTAAGCCGCCTGCTTAGGCCGCCCGCTTAGGCCGCCGGCTCAAGCGGCTTGGTTCGCTTCGGCCGATCGGCAGAGGCTCTGATAGAAACGATCGGTAGCAAGCAACTCTTCGTGCTTCCCTTCCGCGGCGATCTGCCCATCCTGCATCACGATCACCCGGTCGGCAAGCATCAGCGAGCTCGGTCGGTGCGTGATCAAAATCCCGGTCCGCCCTTTTAAGAAACTCGCCAGCGCCTGGTTGATCAGGTGCTCGCTCTCGGTATCGATCTGGCTCGTCGCCTCGTCAAGGATCAAGATGTCGGGGTCGCGAAGGATCGCCCTGGCGAGTGCCAGCCGTTGCATCTGTCCCCCCGACAGCCTCGTCCGCGCATTCCCTAGCAGCGTCTCATACCCGTCGGGGGTTTTGTTGCGGATAAAATCATCGGCATACGCGAGCTTGGCGGCGCGGATGATCCGCTCGCGACTCGCACTGTGGCAACCATAAGCGATGTTGTTGGCGATCGTGTCTTCGAACATCGTCGTCCGCTGGCTAACAAGCCCGATCCGCTTGCGGATGTCGCGAAACCGCATCTGGTTCAGCGGCACGCCATCCAGCTTGACTTCGCCGCGCTGCGGATCATCGAAACGACAAAGCAGGCTCACCAGCGTGCTCTTGCCACACCCGTTGGGCCCGACCAACGCAATCGTTTCGCCATGTCGGATCGTCAAATTGATCCCATGCAGGACCTGCGGCCCAGACGGATAGCTAAACTCGACATCTTCGAACGAGATCAATTGGTGCGGCCGCCGCAGCGTGACCGCCTCCTTCGGGTTGCGGACCCGCACCGGGCGATCGATCACTTCATAGACCCGCTCCGATGCCGCGATCCCCCGCTGCAGATCGCTCCACACTTCGGACAGCTTCCTCGCCGGGTCCGACGCGCCGATCAGAAAACCGAAAAAGAGCAGGATCTGGCCGACCTCAAGCGGGTGCAGGCACATGCGGATCCCGAGCAGGTGCGTCTTCTGGTTGATCACCAAATAACCGCCCGCGACGATCCCGAGGCAAACGATGACCGTGCCGAGGAATTCCGAAGTGTTCCGCGCCAGCGTCGTGTAAAAGGCCATCCGCATCGATCGCTGATAATAGGCCTCTAACCCCGTTTGAAACTTCGCCCGCTCTACCGCTTGCGTGTTGTAAATCTTGACCAAACGGATCCCCGCGAACGAATCGTTGAGCATCCCGAACATCTGGCTCATCTCGCTCATCACGCGGCGCGAGGCTTTGCGGATCAGCTTCGACAATCGCTGCGATATGAATGCCAACAGCGGTGCCACGACCATGATCAACAGCAACAACCGCCAACAGATGAAAGCCGCCCCGGCGAAACAGACGATCAGCTTCAACGGCTCACGGATGATCTTGCCCAGCAGCGTGTTGATGCCGCCGTTAAGCTGGCTGACGTCGTTCGTGATGCGGCTCGTCAATTCCGCCGACCCGCTATCTCCGAACTCATCCAGATCTAGATGCAGCGCCCGGCGATAAAAATACGCCCGCACCCGCATCGTCGTCCGCTCGGTCACCATCTGGACCAACACCAGATTGATCATCGCCGCCGTTAACTTCAGGATCGTCCCGATCAGCAGCAATCCCATCAGGAACAACAGCGTCGGGTAGGGCTCCGTTGGCAACCCGTCCATCCAAGGACGCAGCCGGCCGAATAGGATCTCCGACTTGAACATCGCGTCACGACCAAGCTCTTCGATCCGGAGTCGCGACAGCAATTTCGTCCGATCGGTCTCGTTCGCCGTCGCCAGCTTCGCCTTGTATTCTTCGATCTTGCGGTCGTGCACGCCGATCTGCTCGCGGCTCTTCGCGATTTGCTGATCGACATATTCGGGCAGGCTATCGCCGCGGAACACGACTTCCACCAGCGGATAGATCGCGCCGATGTTGATCCCCCAAAAGGCCGCGATCACTAAGGAGGAAATGATCACGCCCGCTACCGCCAATCGCTGGCGCATCGCGATTCGGAGCACGCGAATAAAGTCCTGCATCTGGCTCCTGACCCTCGTCTTCGTTGCGAAATCCGTTTCGGAGATCACCGCTTATAGCGACCTTCGCCCCCTTCGGTCTAGGCAGAAATCGTCGCAAGGTGCCAGCCATCACACCCCTGACCATGACCATCTTCCCGGCGATCTGCCAACGCGTCGCCTTGCCGTCGTTAACCAGCCCGCAACGCCACGGCGACTTACAATCAAGCTACGGCCTGACGCACTTCACTTCACTTCGTTTTTCGGACAAGGGAACCACGCGAGCCACTGGGTGGCCAAAAATCTGGCAAATCAACCCAATTTTGCGGATTCATCTGTCTTTAGGTTTTGCTTTTTGCCATAATCCTAGGTGACTTTGCTTACACCCGGCCCTTCAACCTTTCTTGCCAAACCTGTTGAATATGAAACATTTCAATTTCCGGCTTTCACTCGTGATGGCCTTTTGTGCTGTCAATGCCATCACCTTGTCCTGGTCGCCATCACCCCACCATCGGGCGATGGCACAGGACGCCGCTGCCGCCGCGAAAGAAGCCGCTGCTGCTGCAGCCGCCACGGAAGCCGCTGCCGCCGCTGAAGAGGCCCCGTCGCTGGCGATCGGATCGGTTGCCCCCGAGCTGAATGTCGAACACTGGATCAATGACGGCAACGGCTTTTTCAAACCCGTGACGGCTTTCGAAAAGGACAAAGTTTACGTCGTCGAATTTTGGGCGACTTGGTGTGGCCCGTGCGTCCAGAGCATGCCGCACTTGGTCGAACTCCAAAATCGCACCCGCGGCCAGAACGTCCAGATCGTTAGCATCAGCGACGAGCCGCTCGAAACGGTGACGGAGTTCCTCAAGCGTGAAACGACCAACGCCGAAGGGGATGCGACGACCTTCGCCGCCCTCACCTCGGCCTATTGCCTCACCGCCGACCCGGACCGCTCCAACCACGAAGCCTACATGGAAGCCGCCGGCCAGAACGGCATCCCGACCGCCTTCATCGTTGGCAAAGATGGCAAGATCGAATGGATCGGCCACCCGATGGAAATGGACGAGCCGCTCGATTTGGTCGTCAAAGGGGAATGGGATCGCGAACAATACGCGAAAGAATTCAAGTCGAAGAAGCGGATGGAAGAGGTGATGCAACAGCTCGGCCAACTCGCTAACCGCGGCCGGATCCCCGAAGCGATCCAGCTCCTCGAAAAGGAACTCGAAAACGCCCCTTCGGCCCAAGTCGCCAGCCAGCTCGGCAACATCCGCCTGCAACTCAAGATGATGGGCGGCATGATCGATGATGACGTCGTCGAGTTCTTCTCGCAGCGATTGAAGACGGCCGAAGGGAGCGCGATCAACGTCGCTCGGATGTCCTACTCGCTCCTGCAAGCCGCTCAAAACCCCGCCGCAAAGGCCTCGCCCGGGATGAAGCAATTGCTACAGCTCGCCGTCGATGCCCTCTCCAAGGAAGTGGACGGCGCGGCCGAAGAAGTCAAACCGCTGGTCCTCGATACCGTCGCCCACCTGCAAGAGGCGGCCGGGGAGTTCGATGCCGCCATCGCCACCCAAGAAAAGGCCATCTCGATCGCCCCCGAATCGAACAAGGAACGCCTCTCGGGTTACCTCGAACAACTCAAGGAAGCCAAAGAAGAAGCGGCCAAACCTAAGACCGAGGGGGACGCCCCCAAGGCCGAGTGATCAGTGCCTCAGGGGACGACACGACGCCCCCCCAAACACTTTCGAATTCACCCAACATCCGATCGCGCGGCTAAAACCCGCGCGATTTTTTTTCGACTCGCCAACCCCCCTTCAGCCCAAGCCATGAGCTTAGGGTGGCACGCCCCACAGATCCGCTGTATCGCATCATCTTTTCCCTGTCATCTCGAGGAGGATGTTTACGGTACGCAGTGTTCACTCCGCGCATCACCGCACCGCAAATCCCTACGGATCTTCCACCACGCGCACGCCACCAATCTAGGCAACACCTACGATGAATATAGGCCCACCGCGCGAATCCCGAATCCCGGGTACGACCCCAAAATGGCCCAATAAGCACACTAGCGGAGCAGCGCAAGCTGCCCGGTGACCCGCGCCAACAACATCTTCGATCTACGCTTCCCCCCCAAAAAAACTCGCCTGCTTTCGTTAGGCTCCCTGTCCCTAGCGAGCGCGGATCCTTTCGGATTCCCCTTTAACATGCTTCCTATCCTAGCTGCCGAAAACAAACTCTCGCTATGACTTTCCATCTCGATGGGAACATCGGCGCTAAAGATCGCGTCGAATCGCTCGAACTAGGGCGTTATCTTCCGATAGTGATACACCGCCGCCCGGTCTCCCGATCCGCCGGCGACCTCGATCCCCACCTCCATGAGTTCCTTGCCGGACAAAACCCTCTCCGTGTCAGGCTCGTCCCAATTGACGACCCGGTATCGATCGTCAAGCGATAGCCCTTTCGGTTTCAGGGTGATCCCTTCGTCAGCATTCGTACCGCCATGAAATGCTTGCAAGATCCCTTCGCCCGCGCCCGGCGAATGATATTGAAAAGCCAACCACCGGTCCGGATCGGTGCTCCAGTCGGTCAGCGGATAATAGTCGGTGTGGAACAGATGACGAACGGTTAGGTAGCGGGCCAGGAACTTCCTGAGCGATTCGACCGCGGCCGGGTCGCGGTAATTGATCGCGAAAGAGACGGACGTTCCCATGCCGCTGCGAAGCGCGACGTCGCTTGTCGCCACCGAACCGAGCCCGTGCAGCGGCACCCAGAGCGACAGTCCGTGTGTCATCGCTTGAACGTTGCGGGGATAGTCGGCCGAACCCCAGCAACTGTCGCTTCGCCACAACAAGACGCTGCGTCGGCTCATTTCGAAATCGATGCGTCTTCCGCCACTGGCGCAATTGTCGATGATCAAGTCGGGATGTCGTCTGACCAATTCGTCCAGAAAATCATAGAGGCCGTTTACGTAGCGTACCTCCGCGAGCCCGACCTCATCGGCCGATTCATCGGTATGCCAAAAATATGACGGATATTGGTTAAAATCTTGGCGATAGATCGAAATCTTACTATCGCGAATGTCGCGACTTATTTGATCGATCACGGCTTGGCGTGCCAGCGGATTTCCGAAGTCGACCATCATGAATCCGTCGTTTTCCATATAGCGCAGCGGCGCGGGCGTATCGGATGGCGAACGCAACCAATTCGGATGGTCGCGGTGTATTCGGGTCCCCTTCATCGCCCGTTCCGGTTCGAACCATGCCAGGAACCGTAAACCCGTGGCTGTGACCGCGTCGCCCCCCGGTGATAATCCGCGCGGAAATCGGACCGGGTCGGGTTGAGGGTTACCCTGGCCACCGGGAAAACCACCTTCGTTCCAACCCGCGTCAAGCCAAAACGTGTCGATGGGAAGCTTCAGTGCGGCGATCTCGGATGCGAGCGCGACCAAGTTCGATTCGGTCGTGTCGTTGAACCCGAGCATGCCATGGACACTCGCCGCAACGGGCATTAACCGCAGGGCCGAATGATTCCGAGGGGTAAAGTGTTTCAGGGTCAATTGCCGGAATCGGTTTTGGCCATCGATCCACGAACCGCGATATGCCATGACCAAAACCGATGGCAACCGTAGCTTTTCAGACGCAGCAACCCTGAAGCGGGACCGTTTCAGCCCGCCATGCACGCTGACACCGCCGTCGGGCAGCAATCGGAACTCGCACTTCCAATCCCCCGACCAACCGATCGCGACAATTAACCCTCCGGCATCATCATGCAGATTGAAATACGGCATCACACCATCGGACGATCGCCCTCCGAATGATTCCAGACGAACCGGCTGTCCGACCTGCAAGGTCTCCGACATCGGTTGAAAATCATTCGTTTCCGCATGGCTACCACGGTTCCATCGCAGCGTCGGATCAGTCCCCTTTGGGAACCGTACGACAAAATCGGCGGCTTTAAGGTTTTCAAAAATCGGCGATTCGCGATCGACCGGCCCCTCGGCCCAGCTTTGCACCTCCCGGGCATCGAAATCCGGATAATCGCGATAGGTATGAACCAACCCCGGCGTCTCGACCGTCGTGGTTAGCGGGTTGATCCCCAATCGATATTGATCCGAAAGGTCGATCCGCGACAGAGGAGGCTGGCCGAACGAGATCCCGGCAACCGCCAACGGCAAGAAGCAAAAGAGAAAGAGAGGCAAAGCCGAAGTCCTGAAAGCGTTCGATGACATGTCGAGAATGCTAGATTTGTGGAAAAATTTCATCGTGAATTCCTATGTGATAGGTTTCAATCCACGGTGGGGACCGCCGTGCCAGCACGTCTGCGATCGGCTTTGACAGTGAGTCCTAACCAAGAGCATACCTCAAATTCCTGAAACAGCGGTTGCAAATGTTTGGGCCCAAATAGCCCCCAGAGAAATCGCGATTATTGGTCGCAACGTTTTGTGGCAGCCTGAAAATGAATCGTCATCCGATTCGGCCGCGATCAACGATCCGACGTAACCCAGGTTGACGAAAATTTTTTTGTACGGATGATCTTCACGGATCGAGACACCGGACTCCCTCGACTGAAGACAGAGAAAGAAACACATATCGGCAACGGCGATGGGTGACATAAGCAAGAAGCTCTACGCAAGGCTCTCGTCATTGTCAGGCAAGCGGCCAACGAGAGGCCCAATGAGTCGCAAAGAAGAGCCGCGACCGATGAGTGACAAAGATATCGAAAAACTAATCAAAGACGGGATCGACCCGCTTCACGCCGCTTACGCCTCCATTCAACACTCCAGTGCTGACTTCGCGGAACGTGTTTGCAAATATCCCGAAATGCGGTCGTTTGTAACGTTGGCTGGTGTTGCCGAAGACGAGTACATGCCATCCTTTCCACCCATGAGTCCGCTCACCTCCAGCTACTTCACATGCTGGCAACTCTATGACCTGCGATGCGGAAAGGACGGAGAAACCATCGGTAACTGTCAAAGGGAATGCAATGACTTTGTCCGATTGACCCCGGACCAATCGGGCGTTCTCAAAAACCTTTGCGATTCGCGGATGGGAATCTATGAACATGTAGGGTTTAATGGCGACCTGGTTCGCCTTCAGGAATTGATCACCGGCGACGAGTTTTCATGCCTGTGCACCTCGGGTTATCGAGGCACCCCCAAGGAACTCTGGTACGTCAGGAGACTTCCACCTCTGAACCCGGACCAGTCTGCGACCCATCTGCTTTTCAGTACCCCGTACATACTGATCGGATCAACGAAGGATGATTGGATCCAGTTTCTCAAACGCACGATGGTCAAGGCTACCGGCCAAACCGAGCGAAGACGTCTCCATCAATTGCTCAAATATGGCCTTGGCGCCAACTATTGGCACGAATTCATCTTCCTGGCATACCATCATTACCAAGGTCGGGCCATCTTCCTCGCCGGCATCCCCGACTTAAAAGCCACGCTGCCGCATGCGAATTGATTATCCTTTGCCGACCGAGCGATTGATTAGCATGCGGCCGCGTTAAGTCGCTACGAAGAGTTCACGGGCCGGACGGCGAAGATAATAACGCCGATGTGTGCGATGGCTACGGATCGTGTCCACGTGTTCGGGCCGGCCCGCGACGTGGACAAATAACTTCCCAAAATCGCTGACCAATTCACACCACGATCCACTGTCTAGCCTCAACCGACTGAGTACCGACGGAACGTTGCTCGGGGTGTGGCCACGCTTACCCGCAACCGACTACCCTGCCGGTCGGACGCGAGAGACTGGCGATTTTTCATTCCGTGAAACGGTCCCAAAAGTCAATCGCCACCGCTGGACATCACTTCGGCATGAAAACACTTTTAGCCGCTTCGTGATTTACCCCGAGCGTCGTCGACGGCCTTCCGAAGTGGCGTTATGAAACAGCAATTAGCCACAGGTGCAGCGTCCAAGCAGCTACGCCTAGCCCTCACGCTCACGAGCCCCAACAGCGTCCACCTTACGTCCCCCAATGACGCCTGCCACGTGGGATAGGCTTCCCAGCCTGTCATTCACTTTCTTCCCCGCTCCGGCACGGGAGGACCGCCTTTTTTAACCGATCTCTATCGTCATGGTCGGCGTTGAGGACATCCGTGAGGGACAAGACATCCGCCATTCAAAATAACGTCTCACCATCCGAGCCCATTATCCGCGAACATCGAATACCAGGTCTGACCCCGACGTGGCTTCGCCTACCCGAATCGAGTACCTTCAGTAGGATCCTGACTTGCCTGACAACATCGCTTGTCGAAGGCCCTTATCGACGGGTGTCTCGGAAAGCCATATCCCGTAGAAGGCTTGCTTGAACTCCAAGCCGGGAATGACCCCTTGCACTTTCCCATTCTTCAAAACATTAAGCCCTTTGGTCGGGACATACACAAAGTCGTAGACGTCGTTTTTCTTGACCTCGTCTCGGAGAATCTGCTGCAATTGCTCAATCTCCTTTTTGAACGCATCGGGATTCCCTCTGCCGGAGCGTGCCAACCCTTCCTCCAACGATGAAACGAGCGACGCACGGCTGACAAACCCAGAGGTGATCCGGACCCTGATGGCCATCAGTTC
>JBEIRZ010000117.1:0-12439 GCA_040375695.1 Planctomycetaceae bacterium | reverse complement strand
CTGATCTCAACCAAAAAGAGATCGGGCTGAACAACCAAAAACTCTTGTCGGCACGGATGAACGTGGCCCGAGTCAATCAGGTCTGCGACGGTGTCTATGCCCGGATGCAAAAGCTGCAAAAACAGCTCGAAGGATTCAACGGCACGGAAGCCGATCTGAAGGCGTTGGTCAAAGAGATCGCCGACCAAGACAGCGAGGTGCAAAAGCTCGGCGCAGAGATGGGCAAGCACTTCGAGATCGTGATGGCCTTGACCTGATCGCTGTGACACTAAAGCCGGGTGACCACAAACCGGATCGGCGACATACCGACCGGGACAACAAAACGGCAAGCCCGAGCCACCGACTGACATCAAGAGGGATCGCTTCCTCTTGATCTGCCGGAAGTAGCCAAGGCTTCAAGGTGCCCCTTGCGACCCGCCGGTGGCGAGCTTGCGGAAGTAGGCTTCGATCGCCTCGCGGTAATGGGTCGGCAGGTCGCGGCTGATCTGTTGCAGCGCTTCCTCCCGTTTGGCCGGTGGCAAATTCCCCCAACCGCCGCGCGGGTCGAGCTTCTTTTTGTCGACATCCCCTTGTCCGCTCGACCCAGCGATCTGGCTGTCTTGCATCGGTTGGCCCTGGCCGCCACCTTGCTGTTGCCCCTGCTGCTGTTGTTGTTGCTGTTGCTGCTGCTGTTGTTGTTGCTGCTGTTGTTGTTGCTGTTTTTCGAGCTCGTCGATCAATTTGGAGAGCTTGTCGACAATCGTCTGCTCGCGCTGTTCGACGTCGGTATTGGCGCGGCCCAAATCGAGCCGCCTCGAAACATCGGTCATCAGTCGTGAGATCTCGTCGAGGGAATCTTCTTTGAGCGGTTTCAGGTCGGCGATCATCAATTGCGCGGTGCGGACGAATCGGACCGGTGCCTGCTCTTCATTCTCGAGCAGCCGCTTCAGGTCGGCCAGCGCTTCCTTCTTTTGGAGCAGCGAATGCCGGCAAACGCCTCGATAAAAGAGGACCGAAGGGGGATCGAGCGAATCGGCCGGTTCGACGTCGGCGAACAGCGGAAGGGCTTCGTCAAAAAGTCGGGCCTGGACCAATTCGCGACCCAACCAAGTCCGCAGCGAGGCGAGCAGCAGGGTCGGTAATTGGTCAAATGTGGCGGCCAGCGGGTCGGCCGAAGAGAGCCACTGTGCCGCGGTCAGCGGATTTTCGCTGGCCAGCTCCCGCAGCCGGGCGACGACGGGGACAACCGGGGCGATCGACGTGGTCACGGCGCTGAGCCGATCGCCATCGGCGTCCTGCAGGGCGGCCTGCAATTGTTCCGATGCCTTATCGGTGTCGACATCGCTGACCCCTTGCGCCTTCAAACCCTCGCGAACGCGGGCGATGACCTGGCCATCGTCAAGGAGCTGCCAACTCTTGTCGCGACCGAGCGTTTCGGCCCTGGCCGGCGACGGGGCCGAGATCACCGCGATGATCGCCGCGGCCATCAAGGCCAACAGCGATGTCGTAACGGGTCGTTTCCTGCGAGCGACTTGACGGGTCATGGGTGAGCCCTTCGGATGCGGCTGGCGACATTGGAAAATCGAGGGTTCGGCGAACCCCCTGCGGGTCGAATGATCGGTTAACGGTTACGTTTCTGGACGATGTCTCGGGTGACGCGATAGAGGTTTGACTGGCGCTGGGCAAGATCGCGAACCAATTGCAACAGGTCGGCGGCATCGGGCGACTCGGCCGCGATCTTGGAATAACGCTGAGTCGTTGACAGGATCCGCGTTTCCATCGTCCGGATCAGCTTCAGCTCGGCGATCTGTTCGACCAACGGCTGCTCGCCCGGTTCGCCCTGTTGTTGCTGCTGTTGTTGCTGTTGTTGCTTTTTCTGTTCCATGTCCCGCTGCGCCTTTTGCAAGGCCGCGATCATCTCTTCCAGCGCGGCGAGGATGTCCTCCTGGATCCCCGCTGTCACTTCGTCGACCTTGGAACCGGTCAACCTTTCGGCGACCCGCAGCATGTCGTCACGGATCTGCTCGACGACCTCGGGGAAGGCGACGCTGGAACCTTCTTCACGCAGGAGCAGCAGCGCGCGGTCGGCTTCCATCACGACCTTCTTCTCGTCGAAGGCGAGGTTACCCGCCTTCACTTCGAATTGGCGGTCGCGTTGGGTGGTCGGGATGGCCATCAGGAGCTTGGTATCTTCGAGCAGCTTGGCTTGCATTTGGGCCATCTTGCGGAGGCGAGCTTCGAGGCGTGCGAGCTCCCGCTGGATCTCTTCTTCTCGCAACTGACGCAGGATCTTTTCCAGCCGATCGATGGCGGCACGCAAGTTCTCCTCGGCCTTCTGCTGCTGCTCGACGGCCTTGTCACGCTTGGCCTCTTCGAGCTCCTTCTGGGCTTGGCGCATGTTTTCCATCGCCTGCCGCAACTGCTGTTGGGCCTCTCCCTCCGGGGTTTGCGGCTGGTCGGGTTGCTGCTCGCCCTGTTGGCCCTGCTCACCCTGTTGGCCCTGCTGGCCCTGTTGACCCTGCTGACCCTTCTGATCTGCTTTTTGCTCAGACGACTTGTCGGAAGGCTGGCCTTCGCTGGGTTTTGATTCGTCTCCGGGTTTTGATTCGTCTCCGGATTTTGATTCGTCACCGGGTTTTGATTCGTCACTCGGTTTCGAAGGGTCCGACTTACCGGACTCGTTAGGCTTCGACTCGTCTGAGGGCTTGCCCTGGTCGCCATCGGACGGCTTTGATTCGTCGCCCGGCATCGCTTTGTCACCAGGCATCGGCTTGTCGCCAGGTTTGGCATCGTCACCCTTTTTGGGCTGATCCCCCGGCTGGGCTGGCTTGTCCCCTTCCGCGGTTTTCGGTTCGCCCGATTCGGACGGTTCCCCTTTGGAAGCATCCTTGGAGGGGCTCTTGGAACCCTCTTCGCCCGGCTTCGGCTGATCGGAAGATTCGGAGGATTCGGAGGATTCCGGCGCCTGATCCCCGTCGGAATCTTCGAGCGTTTCGCGGACCTTTTGGGCGCGGTCGGAGATCCCTTGCTGTTCTTCTTCGAGCGACTCCAAATCTTGCCCGTTTTCGGTACGGGCGCGGGTGCTTCGCTGGAGCCTTTCGACGAGCTTGAGCTCTTTGATCATCCGATCGACGCGTTCTTTTTCGTCGCGGATGCGGCGGGAACGATCTTCGCTCAGGAGCAGGTTGAGCAGCTTGTCGAGCCCATCTTTGGCAGCGGCTTGGCTTTGAATGGCATTTTGGAATTGTGCCGAACGGAGCGACTGGCCGGCGGTGTTGAGCTTATCGAGGACAAACATTTCGCGGCTCTGCTTCGCGGCTTGCCGGAGCAAAGCGGCCCGTTCGGCGTTCTCTTCAGCTTCGACATCGGCAAGTCGAAGGAGAAGTTCTTCGAGCTTGCGATAGCGCTCGGCGACCTGCTGTTGGCGATCGGCGAGCTGGGGGTCGGACCCCTTCGCCTCGGCAGGTGCATTCCCGATCGCCTTCGGCTGGGAAGCATCGATCGCCTTCGGCTCAGCAATCTCGATCGCCTTCGGTTCAGCAACCTCGATCGCCTTCGGCTCAGCGATCTCGATCGCCTTCGGCTCCTGGGCCGACAAGCCGCCGCATGCAAGAGATGCCAGGAGCATCGTCAGGGCGAATCGCTTCACGATCGGGAAATCGATCCCAAGGTATCGGGCATTCATCGGCTCGCTCGCATCTCGTTTGGCCATCATCCCCACGTGCCGTCGGTCATTCGAACAGGTCGAGGACGCGGCGTTTTTGTTCTTTCTTGGTTTCGTCGATCAGGTTGTCCTGGTTGTCGATCAATTCTCGGACCATGTCCAGGATCTCGTTGTAGCTCTCCAGGTCGAGCATTTTGTCGAGGATCGCGGTGAGCTGCAAAATCACCTGTTCGGTCGTCTGGACCGCTTGAGCCGCCAGTGGTGCGGCGGCGGCCGTGCCGTCTTGCGCCCCGTTGCTCGCATCCCCCTTTGGATCAGCCCCCTTCGGATCAGCCCCCTTCGGATCAGCCCCCTTCGGATCATCCCCCTTCGGATCAGGCCTCTGGGGGTCGGTGACCTCGGGGACGATCGTCTTTTCGACGGCAGCGATCTCGGTAACCAGTTTCGCCAAATCCCCCGCGATGACCTTCCGGAGCGGGTCGCGGACGCCGCCGCCGATCCGCTCGCTGCGATCGACCGAGTCGACGCGGTTGTTGGCCATTTCCTGGAGGAGGTCATCGAGCGAGGTGGCGATCCCTTCGAGCTCTTCGGCCGCTTTGGTCGCCTGCAGCCCGATCTGTTGGGTGCGAAGCTTCAGCACCTGACCGCGTCGCTCGGGGGCCTCCTCTTGGCGTTCTCTGGACGTTTCGTTTTCTTGGTCAGTTTCGTTTTGGGCGTTCAAGGGTTGGGACGCGTCGGCGGCGTCACCGGTTCCCTCGGGCTTCGCTTCGGAGGCCGGATTGGCGATGTCGCCTGTCGCATCGGCAGGCGGATCCGAGGGCGTGCCGGCAGCGGGGTTCGCGGCTTCGCCAGCGGCCGCGGGCTTATCTGGGACGGTCGTCTTGAGCTCGTCGGCGAGCGCGACCAACGAGTCTCGCATCCTGCGGGTCTCATCGATCGATTGTTCGAGCCGGGCGCGGAGGGCCAATTCGCGTCGTTCGAGGAGCGCCAGCAAATTTTCGGGGGTGACGATGTCGAGCCGATAGAGCTGGCTGACCGATCGGTGGGATTGGCCGTCGAGGTTGTAACGATCGGTCGCCTCGGCGATCAGGTTGATCGCCCCACCCGGCTCACGAAGCGCGAATCGGGGAGGCTGGGCGGCGGCGAGTTCGCGAAGATCGATCGCGGTTTCGAATTTCCCTTCGCGGCCGAGCTCGATCGGGAGCGGTACCGAAGGTCCGGCCGACTCTGTGGGCGCGGGTGTCGCTTCGGCCGCTTCGCCTGCGGCGGCCACCGCTTCGGCCCGTTCGGTCGCGACCGCGGAGAGGGTGATTTGGGAAGTGGCGATTGCGTAATCGTCTTTGGCGGCACCGACCAGCGGGATGCGGGCACTTGGGGTAACGGCACTGCCGATCCCCTTCAGCTTCATTTCGACTTCCGGCTTTTCGTCGGCGACCACGCCGATGAAATAGC
Source organism: Planctomycetaceae bacterium (assembly GCA_040375695.1). GTDB lineage: Bacteria > Planctomycetota > Planctomycetia > Pirellulales > Pirellulaceae > UBA6163. The sequence goes on along the minus strand of JBEIRZ010000117.1, from coordinate 7,344 downwards.
GATAAGGGACCTGGGCCGAAATCCCGTCACGGTCTTCGGGGACCACGATAATCGTCGCGGGGCGGCGAAAGTCGTCGAGCGTGATCGAGAATTCCGAACCGTCGGGTGAGACCGAGACTTGGGGTGCGGCGACGGGGCTCCCCGCGATCAACATCCGGGCATCGACCCGACCCAGCGGGACGCTCGCTTTTGCCGTCAACACCGCTCGGGAACCTTCTCGGATCCGCAAGCCCGCCTGGTAATCGCTCTTACGGGTCAGCGCCGCCTCTTGCGACCCGTCCGGTCCGGGCTGTGGCCGCAGGTAGTCGGGATCGGTCGTCGCCACTTCCAACCGGTTCAGGGCAGGGGGCTCGACCGCTTCGATGCGAAAATCATCAAGCCGCGCGTCGAGCCCACGGATCGTCAACGAGACGCTCTCCGATAACCCGGCCAACGGCGGCCCGTCGAGGACGAAGATCTGTTTCCCGTCGGTCACACGGCCGACCCGTCGAAGGTTCGCTTGCCCTTGGCTCCCACCTTCGGTCGTGAAATAGGCCGTGCAGAGCTCCGGGACGATCGCACCTTCGGCCGCGGCGGCGACCCTCAGCGTGCCGCTGGAACCTCGCGGCAACCGCGCGACGCCGTCACGGAAGGGGACCAGCTTCGGGGGCTGCGGGTCGCCCTCATCCGCCACCACCGAGGGCAATTCGATCCCGATCATTTCGAGCTTCGCCTTCCGCGGCCAAGGCGAATCGGTGAGCAGCAACAGCCGGCCGGCGGCCCTGCCGAAAGCGGTCGGGGCCAGCGCCGCAAAAAGCGTCGTCGCGATCAACAGCGGCACGACCAAACCGGCCTTTCGATAAATCGGCTCCCACCGGAAGATCTTGTTCGAATCGACCCCACCGATCGCCTCGGCAGCTTCCGCATGTACCCGCTCCAGCAGCGCCGGGGCGTGCGAATCCCCATCGCGACCTTCTCGGTTCAACTGCACGGCGGTGACGAGACGGCCACCAAGTTCCGGGTGATGACGCTCGACAAGCAGCGCCAGCGAATCGTCAGGGAGCGGCCGGCGCAATCGACCGATCAACAGCTTGCCAAGGATCACCAACAACGCCACGCCGACCCCGGCCAACAACAACTTGCGGGCGGAACGGGGCATTTCCGTCCCCCCCAGCCGCACCGGCAAAAAATCGACCGCCAACCCGAACCAAAAGGCACACAGCACCAGGGCTAACAGGGCCAACAGCGAATCGGTGACGATGTACCGACGGACCCGCCCGCGGAGCGACGCCAGCAAATCTCGGAGCTGTGGGTCAAGAAGCGGCATGTTCGACGTGATTGAGTTGTTCCTGGGCTCCGTCCCGACGGTCGAAACGGTTGCTGGGGAACGACCGCCAATGGCCGGCTCCCCCTTCCGTCCGAAATTCGTTCTTCCGTCCGAAATTCATCGCGATCGTTCTCGCATCATAGGCTCTTTACCAGGACCAAGGGGTAACGAAGGGCGATTTTTTCCACCGCCCTAGCTCGTTAACCGTCCTCCCCGGCGGCCGAAAACACGACCCGCAACCGACCCATTTTAATCAGCGCAACCGCCAGTTGTGCCGCCGGATGCGACAGGGCACTTGGCGAATTTTCGCCGCGAGTCGGCATAACCGGCATCCGCCGATCGTGACTCACCCCTAGCGATGCCGATCAGCTCCCCCGGGCAGCCCCCCCTGGACCGGAATCGAAAGGGGCAAATGCGGGCCTTGCTTTCGTGGCTTGCCGAGCCGGTCGATTCCGATCAACATTTCGACTCCCAGCAGCCACCCCAGGGGCGAGCTCATGATCCGCTGTTGCGATCCGAGGTCGCGATCCCCCTGGCCATTCGAAATTCAAATTCGAACCCAAATTTCACCCCAAGACCGCAGAGAACGCCCCATGATCGATTTGACCAACAAAAACGTCGTCATCACCGGGGGCGGAACCGGGATCGGGGCCGGGATCGCTAAGGGGCTCGCGATGGCCGGGTGCCGCGTCTTCGTCGGGGGCCGCCGCGAAGAGCCGCTGAAGGATTTGTCCGCGTCGGTCGCCTCGCCGCAACCGATCCGCTACGGGGTCCTCGACGTCGCCGACGACCAGAGCATCCGCGATTTTTTCAGCCGTGCCGTCGGCGAAATCGGCGAGATCGACATTTTGGTCAACAGTGCCGGGATCAACATCCCCAACCGCACGATCGACAAAATGGAACCCCAGCAATGGGACGAGGTGCTGCGGGTGAACGCGACCGGCGCCTATCGCTGCATGCTGGAAGTCCTCCCGGCGATGCGTCGCCGCAAGGATGGGGTGATCATCAACATCTCGTCGATTTCGGGTAAACGGGCGATTCAGCTGGGGGGCGTCGTTTACTGCGCGTCAAAGTTCGCGATGACCGCCTTGGGGACGACGGTGGCCAATGAGGTCCGGAGCGAAGGGGTCCGGGTTACCAACCTCTACCCCGGTGAGGTCGACACACCACTCCTGGACAAAAGGCCAGTACCCGTCTCGCAAGCCCACCGCGAATCGATCCTGAAGCCAGAGGACATCGCGGAGGTTGTCGTCACGATCTGTCGCTTGCCCCCGCGGGCCTGTGTCCCCGAAGTGGTCGTCAAGCCGACGACCCAGGAATGGTTTTAACGCCAGCAAAGCCGAACATGCGGGAAAGGGGCCTATTGACGCCATCCGAGCCCGAGAACTATTCTTTTACCTCCAGCTTTTTGCTGGCCAGCGTAGCTTCAATTGGTAGAGCATCGCATTCGTAATGCGAGGGTTGCGGGTTCGAGTCCCACCGCTGGCTTCTTTGGCTTGGCAATCGGCCGCTCGATTGATCCGCAATTGCATTGATCCGCATTGCGGCGAGCGTGATTCGAGTTGGTGGTTTCTTCTGGAGAGTATGATCCGTGCCCAGTTCAGTCGATACCCATATCGATATCCGCGAAATCGTCGCCAACCCTTCGTTCGGCCCCAACGAGGTCGAATCGATCCGCAAGGCGATTTGCGATAATCACTTGAATTTCATTTCGCTCCGCGACGCCGTCAACGAGCTCGAGGACGATTCGGGACTCTCGCCATCCGCCAAGACCAAGCTTGGCGTTTTGCAATACCTCATCGGCCGGTTCAAGTCGTCCGACAGCACGCTCTCCTCCGCCGACGGCGGGGCGATGGCGCAGTTCTATTCCGCCCGCTGCGCCCTCGAGATGGGCGACTACGAAGGGGCGATCAAGAAATACGAGAAAGCGAAGAAGGGTGGCTACGACGGCGACCGCTGCATGTTGGGCGTCGCCGAAGCCCATCGCTACATGGGGAATGTCCCCGAGGCGATGGCGATCCTCGATAACATGTTCGGACCGATCGAACAGACCGCCGATTATCTGTGCCAACGGGCCTCGACCGTTTCCGCAACCGGCGGTAACCTCCCCGAGGCGATCGCGCTCTTCGAAAGGGCCGTCGCGACCGATGGCCAGCATGCCGGCGCCCTCTTCGGGTTGGCCCTCGAAAACGATCGTCGAGGAAACGACGACGAAGCGTTGATGCTGTACGAACGGGCCGCTAACGCCTTCCCCACCGGCCTGGGTGCATTATTGAACCTGGGCGTCTTCTACGAAGACAACAACCAATTCGATAAGGCGCAGATCTGCTATCGCAAGATTCTTGATGCCTATCCCGATCACAAGCAGGCCCAACTCTACATGAAGGATGCCTCGGCATCGGGGAACATCCTTTACGACGAAGAGACGCAGCGCCGCAACGATCGCTTGGCCCAAATCCTCAACCAGCCGGTCACCAACTTCGAACTCTCGGTCCGCAGCCGCAATTGCCTTGCCAAGATGGGGATCGACACGATCGGCGACTTGACCCGCACCAGCGAAGCCGAACTCCTTAGCAGCAAGAACTTCGGCGAGACGAGCCTTTACGAAATCCGCGAGATCCTCGCCAGCAAGGGGCTTTCGCTGGGTCAATTCGCCAACGAGCGAAAGTCGACCGAACCGCCGATCGACACGTCCCACATGTCGCCCGACGAGCAGGCGCTGCTGGAACGTCCGATCGCCGACCTCAACCTTTCGGTTCGGGCACGCAAGTGCATGGTCCGATTGGGCATCAACACGATCGGCGAATTGATCCGCAAAACCGGCGACGACATGTTGGAGTGCAACAACTTCGGCGTGACGAGCCTCAACGAAGTTCGCGAAAAGCTCGCCGCGCTCGGCCTCAAGATGCGCGGCGACTGAGGTCCCGCCACAAGTGCCGTCATTTTCTTTTCAGCTCCGCCGCACCGACCGGATCACCGGCGCGCGGCGAGGGTCCTTTCGTACCCCCCGGGGCGAAGTCCAAACCCCCGCCTTCATGCCGGTGGGGACACAGGCCACGGTCAAAGGACTGACGACCGATCAGCTCATCGGGACCGGCGCGGAGATGATCCTCGCTAACACCTATCACCTCTGCCTCCGCCCCGGTCACGAAGTCGTCAAAAAACTCGGCGGACTTCACCGCATGATGCTCTGGGATGGCCCGATCCTCACTGACAGCGGCGGTTTCCAGATCTTCAGCCTCGGCGATCTGAATAAGGTCACCGAAGAGGCCGCTACCTTCAAAAGCCACCTCGATGGCGCGATCATCCGGCTGACCCCGGAATACGCGATCGAGATCCAAGAGGCGCTCGGCAGCGACGTCGCGATGGTGCTCGATCACGTCGTCAAATTGCCCAATAGCCGCGAAGTGATCATCGATGCGCTCCAGCGGAGCGTCCGCTGGGCGGCCCGGTGCCTCGCCGCGGCGAAGCGGGATGACCAGGCCAAATTCGCGATCGTCCAAGGCGGACTGGACGAGACGCTGCGATTGCAATGCGCCCGAGAACTCGCACCGATGGGGTTCGACGGCTTCGCGGTGGGCGGCCTAAGCGTCGGGGAACCCCCGGCCGAAATGTACCGCATCACCGCCGCAACCACCCCGGCACTCCCGGTCGATAAACCCCGCTACCTGATGGGTGTCGGCCGCCCTATCGACCTCCTCGAATCGATCGCCCGTGGTATCGACCTGTTCGATTGCGTCATGCCGACCCGCAACGGCCGAAACGCGATGGCCTTCACGTCCGCCGGCCCGATCAAGATCCGCAACGCCGTCCACCGCGAAGACACCCGGCCGCTCGACGAGAATTGCCCCTGCATCGCTTGCCGCCACAGCCGCGGTTACCTGCGCCACCTCTTCGTCTGCGACGAGATGCTCGGTCCGACCCTCCTTTCGATCCACAACCTGACCTATTACCAGCGGCTGATGGCCGAAGCCCGCGCCGCGATCGAGCAAGATCGCTTCCAAATGCTCCTCGATCATCACCGCACACTCTGGGCCGCCGGGGAGTCGACAGGGCCCGAGTCCACGACCTCGACCGCAGCGCCATCAAACTAGCGGCCAACGGTCAACGATCGCCCGCCAAACGCCAAGATCGTTTCCGGCGACGAGTCGCGGGCACACTGTCGAATAATAAACGGGAGTACATATTCCTAGTTATCCGTCCGGAGCCCACCTGTTCACCTTGGGAAACCGATCGATCGGGCAGATCTTTCGTTTTTAGTACAAACCGAACGCGGAAACTTGCCCGATCAGGCCTACCTGACCTATCCTAGCCCTCACCCCATCGTGGGAGTGCGCTCTTGCAGCACGATCATCCCAGCTTCCGATCTTTGCGATGAGCTCACTGATCAACTCGAACGATCCGCCGACGGAGACCCACATCAGCCTGCTTCGCCGTGTCGGCGAAGGGGACGCGGTGGCTTGGGACGAATTTTGGGCGAAATATGCCGGCTATCTGAGGTGGTGGTGCCAGCAGTGGAAGGTCCCGCCGCAAGATGCCGAGGACCTGATCCAAGACACCTTCTTCGAGGTGCTGCAACGGATCCCCGATTTCCGACGTCGTGGGGCGGGGAGTTTTCGCAGTTGGATGAAAACGCTCGCGGCCCGGATCTGGTCAAAGGCCTGCATGAAGGCGAGTCGCCAGCGGAACATCGCCGCCTTGGAGGGCTTAAGACGTTCGACGCTGTCGCTCGATTCGCTCGAATCGGGGCTCGATCGCCTGATCCGGGAAGAACTGCTGGCGACCAGCATGCGGATCGTGAAGCGGAAAGTCGAACCCATAACGTGGGAAGCCTTTCGGCTGGTCGTGCTGGAAGGCCTTGCGAGTGCGGAGGTGTCGGAGCGACTCGGGATCAGCATCGAGTCGGTTTATAACGCGAGGTTCCGGGTACAGCGAAAGATTTCGCACGCGCTCGCCAACCTCGACCGTTCGGTGAGCGAATGATCGACAGGCCGATCGTTATTCGACCGCCGCGGCATTGGTGGACGACTTGGCCGCGCTGCTAGCGCAACAGCCGATCAAGGCCCGGCCACCAGGACTGATCAAGCAGGGGACACGCTGGGCCAACCGCAATCGCGGGCTCGCCGCGGGACTCGGATTTACCGCCACTAGCCTCATTACGCTGATGGTCGCTTCCCTTTGGTTTGCCAAAACGCAACGTGAACTGCGTATCGTCGCCGATCAAGAAAAACGACGCGCCCAAGCGCTCGACATCGCGACCCGGATCATCGGATTCAGTCGCGATGATCGGAGCGTCTATCGCAACGCCTCAGTCCTTTCGATGAACCTAGCCGAAATCCTCATAAGCCTCGGCGACAAAGAGGGGTTTCTGGCCATAGGGGCAAACGCGGTAAAGTTTCAGAGAGAGGGCGCATCGCGTCTACAAGACGATACCCTATCGCGATTCTGGCTCGCCGAACGCCTCGGTCACTACGCCCACATGTGCCTGCGCATGAGAAAAACAGAGGACGCGATCAAGCTTATCGCCGAGGCACGCGATTTGATCGCCCGTGCGCAATTACCCGAGTCGCACCATCAACAGTGTGGCATGTTGCTCCAAAGCCTAGACCAGATGGAGCACGACATCCGAGACGCATCGAAAGCCGAATCGCCCCAAACATAGGGCGACTTTCGCGTGCGTCGATTCAAGTCTCTCGCTTCGATTCCGAGGCGTCACCAATTCACATTCCCTGAAACCCGCCCCACGAATCCCCTCCGGTGCCGGAGAATTCAGCGGGCTCGTTTCGTCGGTCGGATGCCGCTCAGATTTTGAGATTGCGGTTGTGATTCAATATCGCCCCGACTGATAGGAGCTGGAGACCGCTGAGACGTGAAAAATTAACGAGTATTTCTACGAACCGAATTTTTTCGTCAATTCTTGAAAAAAATGGTGTTAGATCGACGCCAGATAATTCCTTTTTATTGAGTAACGTTGCGGACACACGCAGCATCTCCCGACCCGACGCAACGATCACGACGTGCGCGATTCGCTCAGGCAT
>JBEIRZ010000151.1:0-10245 GCA_040375695.1 Planctomycetaceae bacterium | reverse complement strand
GTGATGACGATCGAAGACACCGCCGGGAACGTTTTCGATTCGATCGTTTACGGCGAGCAACAGCCGAAGAAATGGATGCCCGGCAGCAACAACTTCAGCCGCACCGCATCGTTCGAAGGTGAGGATGAATCCGAAGCGACAGCCCGAACCGTGCACCTCGCGTGGGTCTATCTCGAAGACGGCACGATCCTCGCCTATCGCGACGGCGTCCGCTACGGCAAAGACGTTCGCAAGGCGCCGCTGCAACCGTTCGGCGCTAATGAATGCGAAGTCCTCTTCGGCTTGCGTCATCGTCCCGTCGGCGGGAACCGATCCTTCGCCGGCAAACTCCATCGGGCTTCGCTCTATGACCGGGCACTCTCGCCGGAAGAGATCGCCGCGTCGGGTCGCGAGTCAGGCGAATCGATCACCGAAGCGATGCTCGTCGAATCGTTGACCCCGGACCAGCGGTCCAGGCGAGCGACGCTCCAAGCCAAGCTCGGCGAATTGTCGACCGCGCGTCAGGCCCAAGCGGCACGAGCGACTCGCAAGCTCTACACCCTGACCCCAGGCCCCGTCCCCGTCACCCGCGTCCTCCTCCGAGGCGACCCGGCGACCCCCGGCGATGTCGTGAACCCCGCCGGCGTCACCGCGATCGACGGCCCCCAACCCGACTTCGGTCTCCCACCCGACGCCCCTGAATCGGTCCGCCGCCAAAAGCTCGCCGATTGGATCACCAGCCCCGCCAACCCGCTCTTCGCCCGCGTCATGGTGAACCGCGTCTGGCACCACCACTTCGGCGCCGGCATCGTCGACACGACGAGCGACTTCGGCTTCGGCGGGTCACGCCCCAGCCACCCCGAGCTGCTCGATCACCTCGCGGCCCGCTTCCGCGATGGCGGCTATGACCTCAAATCGCTCCACCGAACGATCGTTACCTCATCGACCTACCGCCAATCGTATTCCGCCAAGACCGGCGACCAGCGGACACGCTGCGAAGCGATCGATGCCGACAACCGACTCCTGTGGCGCGGCCACGCGCGACGCCTCGAAGCCGAAGCGGTCCGCGACTCGATGCTGGTCGCTTCCGGGGCGCTCAACCCGACCGTCGGCGGGGCAGGGTACAAGGACGTCGCGGTGACCCCCAACAACGGCACGACCTATTACGACCCGATCGAAGTCACCGGTTCTGACTTTTATCGCCGCACGGTCTATCGCTTCAACCCTCGCGGCGGCCGCAGCGGACTACTCGATAGCTTCGATTGCCCCGACACCGCGACCTCCGCACCGCGCCGAAGCGTCACCACTACCCCGCTGCAGGCGCTCAGCCTCCTCAACAACGGCTTCGTCCTCGAAATGGCCAGCGCGATGGCGAAACGGCTTCGTACCGAAGCGGGCGATGACCTGAACGCCCAAGTCAACCTCGCTTGGGAATTGGCGATCGCTCGCAAGCCCGCTCCGGACGAACTCGACTTGTCGATCGGACTTGCCCGCCAACACGGCCTCGAAGCCCTCTGCCGCGGGCTCTTTAACACGAACGAATTCCTGATCATCGAATGACGCGTTCGCCTAGCAAGGTTTAACCCCAACACGCGAAGACCAGCGCAACCGCGAAGACGAACCCAACCCGCGAAGACGAACCCAACCCGCGAAGACGAACCCAACCCGCGAAGACGAATCAAGCCACCGTACCGAATCACTCCCATGCCTGACGACCCATTCGAATCGCAAAGCCACAACCAGCCGTCCCAGGCAGAATACTCGCGGCGAGCCTTCTTCGATCGGGGCGCGCGAGGCTTCTTTGACTGGGGGGCTCGGGGCATCGGCGCTACCGCTCTCTTGTCGCTCCTCTGCCGCGACGGCTTCGCCGCCCCAGAATCGGCCACAACCCCCGGCCCCCACTTTCCGCCCAAAGCGAAACGGGCGATCCACATCTGCCTCATCGGCGGGCTAAGCCACCTCGACTCGTTCGATTACAAACCGGAGCTGATCAAGTACCACGGAAAACCGCTCCCTTCCGACGAAAAGCCCGACCTCTTCTTCGGTAAGGTCGGCCCGCTCCGACAACCCGACTGGGAATTCAAACCTCGAGGCCAAAGCGGCTTGATGGTCTCCGAACTCTTCCCCGAAATCGCGACCCTCGCCGACGAACTCACCGTCCTCCGTTCGATGGAATCCAAAAGCGCCAACCACACCCCGGCGCTCTACTTGGCGAATAGCGGCTTCGAATTTCTCGGTTTCCCTTCGATGGGGAGCTGGCTCTCTTACGGCTTAGGGATGGAGAACGAATCGCTCCCCGCCTACGTCGTGCTCAACGACCAACGAGGCGCCCCCAACACCGGCTCAGCGACTTGGGGGAGCGCCTTCCTACCGGCGAACCATCAAGGGGTCGTGCTGCAGGGTGGCCCAAGCCCCGTCCGTGACCTCTTTCCCGCCAACGGGCCCGGCGAAGGGACCGACCGCGCGACCCGCGACTTTATCTCGGCAATCAACTCCAAACATGCCGGACGCTCCGGGCTCGATGAACTCCTGACGTCACGACTGAAGAGCTACGAACTCGCCGCGCGGATGCAAGGCTCGATCCCCGAAGTCGCCAGCGTCGATGCCGAGACGGCCGCGACCCATGACGAATACGGCCTCAACCGCCCCGAGACATCCGACATGGGGAGACGCTGCCTCCTCGGTCGACGCCTCCTCGAACGCGGCGTCCGCTTCGTCCAAGTCTTCTCCGGCGGACCGATCGCCGGTAGCCCGCGGGCGAGCTGGGACGCGCACGAAAACGTCAAGGACAACCACGGCGCCGAAGCGGCACGGATCGACAAACCGGTCGCCGCTCTCCTTCGCGACCTCAAACGACGCGGCATGCTCGACGAAACCCTCGTCCTCTTCACCACCGAATTCGGCAGAACCCCCTTCGCCCAATCCGAGGCGAATGAGGTCGGGCCCGGTCGCGACCATAACCGCTACGGCTTCAGCGTCTGGATGGCCGGCGCTGGGCTCAAACCCGGCACCGCCGTCGGCAGCACCGATGACATCGGCTGGAAGGCGGTCCAGCGCCCGATCCCTTGGCACGATTTTCACGCCACCGTCCTCCACCTCTTCGGGATCGATCACGAAAAACTCAGCTTCTACCACAACGGCATCCGCCGGCGGCTGACCAACGTCCATGGCGATGTCGTCCGCGAAGCGCTCGCCTGATTCGCCATCGCCCGAATCCCAATCTCCTGTGCGAGCCCTCCCGCCGGTTCGACACATCGACCCTTCAAACCGATTCGACACATCGACCCTTCAAACCGATTCGACATGACAACCACGGCCTTGATCACAACATCGATCACACCACCTTACGGGGCGACCTGATGCGAAACACCACCCACGCCTTGCTGCTCCTTTGCCCCCTCGCGATCGCATCGGTTTGTGTTTTGGCCAGCGTCACAACAACCCAAGCCGCGCCGCCGAATGTCCTTCTGCTGATGGGTGATGACCACGGCTGGGAAGAGACGGGTTACAACGGCCACCCTCACGTCAAAACTCCGGTGCTCGACGAGATGGCGGCCCAAGGCCTACGTTTCGATCGCTTCTACGCCGGGCATTGCAATTGCTCGCCGACCCGGGCCAGCTTCCTGACCGGCCGGCACCCGAACCGCATGGGGACGTTCTCTCCCGGCTGGTCGTTCCGTCCCGAAGAAATCACGATCGCGAAACTCCTCGGCGATGCCGGTTATCGCTGCGGCCATTTCGGCAAATGGCACGTCGGACCGGTCAAAGCCGAATCGCCCACCAGCCCCGGCGCGATGGGGTTCCACACCTGGGTTTCACACGACAACTTTTTCGAACTCAACCCGGTCCTCTCGCGAAACGGCGCGACCCCCGAAAAGATCATCGGCGAAAGCTCCGATGTGATCGTCTCCGAAGCGCTCCGGTTCATCGACGATGCCAAGGCCCAAGGCAAACCCTTCCTGGGCGTGATCTGGTTCGGATCGCCTCACGAACCCTACAGCGGCTTGCCCGAAGACCTCAAACTTTACGACGACCTCCCCGCCAAATACCGCAAACGCGTCAGCGTCACTTCGAACGATACCGGCGACCAAGTGACAAGGCCGCAAGGCGCAGTCCTCCGCGAACGTTATGCCGAAATCACCGCGATGGACCGCGCCATCGGCAAACTTCGCTCCCACCTCGCTCACCAAGGGATCAAAGACAACACATTGCTGTTCTACTGCGGCGATAACGGCACCTCGGCCGACGCCTCGCTGGGGGGACCGCACCGCGGCGTCAAAAGCACGCTCTACGAAGGTGGCATCCTCGTCCCCGGCCTGGTCGAATGGCCAGCTCGCATCCCCAAACCCGTGACGTCGTCCTTTCGCGCTTCCACTTCTGACCTGTTGCCAACGCTCTGCTCGATCGCCGGCATCGCCCCGCCAAACCGCCCCCTCGACGGCGTCGACCTCACCCCCGCGATCGACGGCACAGCGACTTCCCGCTCCCAGCCGCTCGCGTTCTGGGAATACCCCACTGGCCGCGCCAATCGCGACGGCTCGACCCCCTGGATCGAACCACGCCTCCAAGAAGGGACGACACCACTGGTCAAGCTGATGAATGGCAAGCCGACCCGCGACTTCCTCAACCTCCGCATCGACAACGTCACCCCCGACGACCGTCTCGGCCCACGCGCGATCGTCATCGGCGATTGGAAGTATGTCGTTCACGGCCAAAAAGCCGACGGGCTCAAACGCGAACTCTTCGACCTCCGCACCGACCCCGCCGAAAAAGTAAACCTCGCCGCCCAACATCCCGATCGCGTCGCCGAGATGGAAGCCCAACTTTCGAGCTGGCAAGACTCGGTCGTTGCCAGCCTCCTCGGGAAAGATTACGCCACTAAGTGATTGTTAAAGCCGCCAGGGGCCCGATTTTTCCCATTGCGCATTCACTCTTACCACTTGCGCATTCGCCATTAACCCTTGCGCAGCTCGGCAAAACCGGCCTCCATCGCCTCCTTGATCATCAACCCGTCGTTGGAAAAGACGACGAAGCGAGCCCCCTGGCGGATCGTCCGCAACGCTTGCGCCCGCGTCCCGAACCAACACCCCGCGGCGACGTGACAACGCTCCGACACGTCGATGATCCGCTTGAGCTGCGCGATCAAGTCAGGGTGATCGTATTCGTTCGGGATCCCCATCGTCGTCGTCAAATCATTCGGCCCGACGAAGATCGCGTTGACCCCGGGGATCGAACAGATCTCGTCAAGGTTCTCGATCCCCTGGAGCGATTCGATCATCGGGACGAAGACGGTATTCGCGCAGCGATCATCCTCGATGTAATCGCGGGTCTTGTCGCTCGGCCACTTCCCCTCCTTGATCAACCGATCGAGCGCCGCCCCTTTCAACGGACGATAAACGGCCGCCGCCGCAAGCCTTCGCGCATGCTCGACCTCCTCAACATACGGGACCACAACCCCGTCGAACGAATCACACACCTTCGATACGTCGTCCGGGTCACGGCTATGGGTCCGGGCCAAACAGGCGATCCCCTTCGCCGCAAGCGCGTAACGGATCGGCAAAAACTCGGCCAGATCAAGCGCGTTGTGCTCGGCCGTGACGATCACGAAATCGAGCGAGTCGTCGGGAATGAAATCGACGATCGAGGGGGTGACGGTGTGTTGGAAGAACGTGCCAAAGACCGTTTGGCCACGCAACATCTTTTCCTTGAGCAGCGAACCTAACTTCGGGAGTGGCATCGGGCAGGACCTCGGCCGGTGGCTGGAGATGAAAAGGAAGGGCAACGCATTGTAATGCGGCTATCGCCCCAAATGAGCTACCCGGTCGCTCCCTTCGAAAACAATTTGCGGCGATCAACACGGCGGCCCGCCGATCGGTTCCAATGGGATGCTCTCATATCCCGATCTGACGAAGCACAAGACCTTCGGCGGATCGGGCGAGTTCCCTGCGAAAGTCCTTCGGATCTCAATGCGATGATGATGGCAATGATGACGGCTACGATTAAACGTCACGCCCGCGTGACCCCCGCGATGATTCTCCTGGCCATGATTTCGCTCGCCATTTCGGCGATCGCCGCGGATATTGCAAATGCCGATGATAAGCCCGGTGACAAGGCCGATGATAAGGCAACGCCCCCCAACGTTGTGATCATCTTTATCGATGACTTGGGATACGCCGACATCGGCCCCTTCGGCGCGACGAAACAGAGAACCCCGAACCTCGATCGGATGTCGAATGAAGGGATGAGGCTGACGTCATTCTACGCGGCGCCGGTCTGTTCGGTGTCGCGGGCACAACTTTTGACCGGCTGCTATGGGGCCCGCGTCAGCGTCCCCGGGGTGTTCGGGCCCGCTTCGAAGAATGGCCTTCACCCCAATGAGCTGACGATCGCCGAACGGCTCCGTGAACTCGGTTACGCGACGATGTGCGTCGGCAAATGGCACCTCGGCGATCAACCCGAATTCCTCCCCACACGCCAAGGGTTCGACCACTACTTCGGCATCCCCTATTCCAACGACATGCAACGCCGATCGACCGAGTCGGGCCAAAACGTCGTGCCGCTGCTCCGCGATGACAAGGTGATCGAACTGCTGAGCGACGAAGACCAAAGCAGGATCGTCGAAAGGTCGACCGAAGAAGCCGTCGATTTCATCCGCCGCAATCGAGAACGCCCGTTCTTCCTCTACATGCCCCACACCGCCGTCCACACCCCGATCTGGCCAGGCGAAAAGTTTCGCGGCAAGTCGTCCAACGGCCGCTTCGGCGATTGGGTCGAAGAAGTCGATTGGTCGGTGGGCAGGATCCTCGATACCCTTCGCGAATCGAAGCTTGCCGAACAGACGCTCGTCGTCTTCACCAGCGACAACGGCCCGTGGCTGGTCAAAGGCCCCGACGGCGGCAGCGCCCTGCCGCTTCGCGGTGGCAAAGGGAGCACTTGGGAAGGTGGCGTTCGCGTCCCGACGCTCGCCTGGTGGCCCGGCAAGATCGCACCCGCGAGCCGCTGCGATGCCGTCGCCGGCACGATCGACCTCCTGCCGACCACCGTCGCGATCGCCGGTGGCGAAATCCCCGCCGGACAAAGCGTGATCGACGGCCGCGACCTAACCCCGCTGCTAATGGGCCAGACCGACAAGTCCCCCAGGGATGCCCACTTCTACTTCGCGGGTTACAACATCCAAGCCATTCGGCAAGGGCCTTGGAAATTGGCGATCACCACCCAACCCGAATCGATGGGGACAGCCACCCGCGAAGATGCCGGCAAAAACCCTCGGCTCTATAACCTCGACAACGACATCGGCGAACAGACCGACGTGGCCGAGAACCACCCCGAGCTCGTGACCAAGTTGCGAAGCCTCATCGACGCGATGCAGGCCGAGATCGGCGGGACCGAACCGACCGCGAGACGACCTGCCGGCGAAGCAGCCGAACCCAAAATGCTCTACCCCTCCGAAGCACCTCGGCCACGTGGCCCCGGGCGAAACGGCAGAGCACCTGTAGGACCGCCCCGACCCAGCGGCACGCCAATCACCCCCGAACAACTCGCCCGCCGCCGCGTCGGCGCTCGAGTCCCCGGCGAATCGGCCCCCAGGGTCGCCGCCAAGCCCCTGGAGATCTCGTGTACCGTCGCAACGGCAGCCCGCGACGGAATCGTCCTCGCCCACGGCGGCAACGCCGTCGGTTACGCGATCCACCTCCGCAACGGCAAGCTCCTGTTTGAAATTCGCAACGGTACCAAGCTCGATCAGGTCGCCGCCGACTTCCCAAACTCCGTAAACCCCGTCAACATCACCGCGTCGCTCGATCCCGAGGGAAAACTTCGTCTCAAAGTCGGCGACCAACCGGAGTCGATCGGCAGCGGCACGCAGCTTTCACGACAACCCCAAGAAGCCCTTTGCGTCGGAATGGACGACATGATCCCAGTCTCGAACTATTCCGACAACGGATCGTTCGCCGGACGGGTCGAAAACTTGCGCATTACGACTCGATAAATCGGTTGCTTTGCGCATTACTCCAAGCCATCCCCGGCAGGGACAAACGCCAGGCCAGTCAACATCGACTTTGACGGTCAGCTAATATTTGACGGAAATTCCGTTTTTACGCTTCGCATGGAAGAAGCCGATTGCCGCCGACGATTAGCGACTTAAGGGTCGTCGGGATCGGACCGATAAAACTGCCTGTTCTAGTTAAGACGGTCCTTCCGGCAGTGAGCATTTCATGCGTCTTTCGGCACATTTCACCGGACTTGTAGCGTTGGTGTTGTTACTGAGTACAGGGTGTGCACTGGGGCCTAGGGCGTTTCGCACGGAGCGAACGAAATACAACGAGGCGTTGGTCCAGACGCACCGCGAAGAGCTGCTGTTGAACTTAGTACGGCTTCGGTACCGTGACAGTTGGTCGTTGCTGTCGGTCGGATCGATCACGTCCCAGCGATCGTTCGACGAGACGCTCGGGATGACGAGTTCGATCCCCGACGGCGCGACGAAATTGATCGGATTGTCAGGTGGTTTGTTTCGGTCGGAACGGCCGACGTTTTCGTACACCCCGGCGACCCCGGACCAGGTGCGTGGGATGCTCGCGCCTTTAACGACCGAGACGGTTTATGTGATGACGCACACGGGCGTCGGGTCGGACCAGGTGATGCGATTGATCGTCGAACGGATGAACAGCGTCGAGAACGCGCCGACGGCCGGAGCGGCGATGCCAGCGATGCGTCCGGTCTTCGAAGACTTCAACGCCCTTTTGCAACACACCCGGGTCCTTTCGGCGAACAAGCAGATGGAGGTCGGCCGGATCGAAAAGTTCATCCCGGTCTCCGACCCGATCGAGCGCAAGTCGATCGAACAGGGCGACTACAAGGATTCGTTCGAGAAAGATTTCGTCTACCAGCCATCGGCCGACAATCCAGACAAGGTCGTGATCGCGAAACGCAAAGAAGTCACAGCACTTCGGCTGTCGCAAGAAGGTCAGCAGACTTTCGAAGGGCAAGAAGTGCTAAGGTTACTAAACCTTCAGCCCGGCTTGGACACGTACGAGCTCAAGCCGGTGATGGAACAGCACTTAGAAACGGACATGGATCAGGTTGGCGGTCGGACCGATATCATGGTCGGGCTTCGATCGCTGCAAGAAATCCTTTATTACCTATCGACCGGTGTCGACGTTCCGAACGAACACATCGCCTGCGGGATCGCCAGCTTCACCTGGGACGGCAATGGCAACCCGTTCGATTGGCAGCAGGTGCTCGAAAACACGTTCCGCGTCAGGGTCTGCAAAAAGGAACCGAAATCGGCCCCGATCAGGGTTCACTACCGCGACCATTGGTTCTACATCGACGACCACGACCACGAGACGAAGGCGACCTACCTAACGATGCTTAAGATCGTCGCGCTTCAAACCCGATTGGGCGGTGGCGAAGCGATGCCGGTGCTAACGATCCCGATCGGTGGTCGCTAAACGGAGGGCACCGAGGCCTCTCGCGGAATCTAGTAACCCAACCCACCTGGCTAGGCGAGCTTTCCGCTGGAACGCCGTCTGCGGCGATAGGTCGCCCAGCCGCCCCAAGTGAGTCCGGCGAGGGTGATGACTGTTGATGACGGCTCAGGTACCGTCGCTGCCGCTGGTGAAAATTGCAGCGTCCCAGCGCCGATGCTGTAAGTCCCGCCACCATCGCCTCGGAGATAAACAGCCGAATCTAACGCGTAAGTCTGAGCGCCGATGTACGACCAAGTACTCCCACTGTCGAGATCCGAAAGAAACGCGCCCGACTCAACTTCGAACTTCCACGCCGTATCCGCACTCCACCACTTCACGACGTCAGGCCCGTAAGAGGGAAAGTAGTTCCCAACATAAAAAGATGAAGGCCCCGGGCCGGATATCGAAAGGGGACTACCGGTCACATTCAAATCCGCAATGTCAAATTGGCCGCTCCAACCAACTTCTGATCCCGATGTAGGAATGACCACGTAATCGACGAGGCGCGCGTTCGCCTGCCTTGTGAGTATGCACAGGACAAACCAACCCGCTAGAACAACGCCTGCGCGGAACCAGATACTAACCATTCGTAAAACCCTTAGGTGCATAGACGGGCGAATAGCCGGAGAAACTGATGGGTAGGGAGTCAGAGAGCGATTGCAGTTTAATTCCACAGCTTTATGGATCAAGCTCACCCAATCACCAAGCCCTCAGCCCGGTACATTCGTCACCCCACCACGTCCATCACGTTAGGTGCCAGCCATCACGTTAGGTGCCAGCCATCACGTTAGGTGCCAGC
>JBEIRZ010000447.1:0-3558 GCA_040375695.1 Planctomycetaceae bacterium | reverse complement strand
GTAGGGACGTATCTCCGAGACGTCCAAAATCAGGGCAGGACGTGTCTCGGAGAGACACTGCTACTTATGGTTTCGTAGGGACGTATCTCAGAGACGTCCAAGCATGACCAGAACGTGTCTCGGAGAGACACTGCTACTTATGGTTTCGGAGGGACGTATCTCCGAGACGTCCAAAATCAGGGCAGGACGCGTCTCGGAGAGACACTGCTACTTATGGTTTCGTAGGGACGTATCTCCGAGACGTCCAAAATCAGGGCGAACGTGTCTCGGAGAGACACTGCTACTTATGGGGTGATGTTTTGGGGTTCGGGGGTGCGCCACTTGCGGTCGCACCAATGGGCGACTTGGGCGCGGATCTGGTCAACAAAACGCTCGGAGGAGAATTCGGCGGCGCGCGCGTGCAAAACCGCAGGCTCGAACGCGCCGAAATCGAGCTGCTGCTCGAACCGGTCGATCGCTTCGATCAATGACGCCTCCGATTGCTCGTCATACAAAATCCCATGCACGCCGTCGATCACCGTCTCCGTCACCCCACCGCGCCCAAAGGCGATCACCGGGGTGCCGCAGGCGAGCGATTCGACAGGTACGATCCCAAAATCCTCTTCCGCCGCGAACAACAACGCCTTCGCCCGCCGCATGTAATCCTTCACTTCTTCGTCGCTGCGGTAACCGAGCAATTGCACGTTGCCGCCGGCAACCTTTTCGACCCGGTCGAAGTCGGGGCCTTCACCGATCACCACCAATTTCCGATCGGGCATCTTGGCGAACGCCGCTACCATCATGTCGGTCATCTTGTACTGGACCATCCGCCCGACGATCAGATAAAAATCTTCACGCGGCAATTCGCTGAGCGAATCCGGCGCCACGGCGACCGGGGGTGGGACGACGATCGCATGCCGCCGATAGAGCTTGCGGATCCGACCCGCCACGAAATGGCTGTTGCTGATGTACTGATCGACGCCGATCGAGGTCCGGACGTCCCAACTGCGGATGTAATGGAGGATCGTCCTGGCGACCAAACCACGCGGCCCGAACCCAAGCCCCGATCGCTCCAGGTAGTGGTTCTGCAAATCCCAGGCATACCGCACGGGGCTGTGACAGTAGCAGACGTGCAATTGGTCGGGGCCCGTGATCACCCCTTTGGCAGCGAGGTAGGAACTCGAAATGACCAAGTCGTAATTGTTCACATCGAGCTGTTCGATCGCCAGCGGCATCAAAGGCAAATAGGCCCGGTGCTTTTTCCGGGCGAAGGGAAGGTTCTGGACGAAGCTGGTGGTGACGTGCTTGCCTTGCAAAAAACCCCGCTGATCATCAGGGAGGAAATCGAACAGGGCAAAGACATCGGCCTGCGGGAAGGCGGTAATCAGTTGCTCGACCACCCGCTCCGCACCACCCACCGTGTAAAGGAAATCATGAACGATCGCGACGCGAAGGTCGTCGAGCGATTCGAAATCGGTCCGATTGCTGATGGCAGTTGCATGGCCCGGCGCCAGGGACGCTGTCTTCGACATCCCCAACAGCGCAACCGGATGGGCCGCGGCATTATTGTCCGAAATGTCGGACTCGAGCTGTTCGATCGGTTCGTCCGTCACGAGCGAAGCGGTCTCGTCGATGTCAGGAATTGATGCCGAAACGACTTCTGGGTGGGGATGGGCAACCGGGCCGGGATCCCGCGTGAGCGCTTCGGGTGACTTGTCCTTGGGGATGACGGTGCTGTCGTCAACGCTGCGGGGAGCGTAGGTCGGCTTCACCGCGGATCGGCTTCGGATCCCCGATCGTGCACGGTTCTGCTTGCGACGGACTTCGTCGAGCCCATGTTCGCAGAGCAACCGTGTGAAGAGGCCAAGCCGGACGAAGGGGGACTCGGGCGTCTGGTCGGTCGAAAGCTGGACCTTCACCGACGCGGTGGGCATCGGTGCCGGACCGGTCTTGACCGGGATCGCCACCTGGATCATCTGATCGAGCTCGCAATCGGCCGAATCGTTCTGCCAAACGAAGATCCGGTCCTCACCCTTTTCCGAAGGACGGAACATATCGATGCGGACGAAATCGAGCCCCTTGGCGGCCGCACAAACCGTTTCCCACCACCGGCCAAAATTATCGACGTGGTGAAATTCGAGCTGCGACCTTTCGAACGCCTCGCGGTATTTCTTTGCCGTTCGGTCGGCCTGCTTTTTGGCCCGATAGGCCTTGACCATTTCGGTCGTTTTCATCGATCCGGCGAGCTTGAACGTCCCCCACACGAGCGGGAAGACGAGGATCAAACCGCCAACTTTCGCGATCCCCGTAAACGACAACGTCACCAACCCGATGAAGATCCCCGTCAGCGATGCCGCGTACAGGATCAACACGACGGTCCGGTGGTTGAAACCGCGATCGAGGAGCCGATGGTGGATATGACCACGCTCGGCCGAGAAGATCGATCGCCGCTGGTGGTAATGCCGACGGAAGATCGTGAAGACCGCATCGACCAACGGGATCAACAGCGCGAGCGTCGGCAGCACCGCCCCTCTCATCGTCCCGGAGACTTGGTTGGCAAAGACGATCGAGACGGCGAGGAGGAAGCCGATCGAGAGGCTGCCGCCATCACCCATGAACGATTTCGCGGGGTGCCAATTGTAAAAGAGGAAGCCGATCAAAGCCCCAGCCAGGACCAACGGCAGGATCGCCGCGGCCGCTTGATCGACGGCAAAGAGGACGATCGCCAGTATGGCAGCCGCGAAAAAGGTCAACCCACCGGCCAAACCGTCGAGGCCGTCGATGAAATTGATGGCGACGGCAAAGGCAATCACCCAGCCGACCGTCAACAACCAACTGACCCAATACAGGTTCACCATCGGCTTGCCGCCGTAGGTGATCACCCCCCAAGAAATCCCCGAACCGCAGACCATCGCGGCGGCGGCGATCAGGGTAAAGAGTTTGAACCGCGACGAAACGCTGCGGATGTCGTCGATGACACCGACGACGAAAACGAAACCGGTCGCGGTTAGGATCGCCAAAAGCTTGGTGAGGAGTTCCGATTCGATCGGCGTCCCGGCGAGATAATGAACCAGGAACGCCGCGACCGATCCGGCGAGGATTCCGGCAAAGATCGCGATCCCGCCCAACCGTGGCGTTGGGTTGAGGTGCACCTTGCGGGCCTCGGGGGCATCGAGCATCCCGGCCCGTCGCGATATCCAAATCGTCATCGGCATGACGACCGCGGCGGTGAGGAGCGCGACCAAGAAGGGGATCAGAAATCCGAGCATTATCGACGGGGGTAGATCAAGGTGAGGGCGTCAAAGGCGAGCCATCGTGGCCCACCTGCATCATAACGGATTGGCGGGGAGGAAAACCAAAAATTTTGGGATGGCGTTCGTCAGCCACGGAATGACACGGAAATTCACGGAAATGGAAAAGAAGAAATTTGCGCGCGTCGGGTTAAACACGAAGACGCGAAGGGACGAAGGATGGCGCGGGTCGTCGGCCACGGAATGACACGGAAAATCACGGAAAGGGGAAGAAGGGGATTGGCGCGCGAGATTTAACACGAAGACGCGAAGGAACGAAGGGGGTTTT
>JBEIRZ010000540.1:0-2560 GCA_040375695.1 Planctomycetaceae bacterium | reverse complement strand
GTCCGCCGTGCCGGTCTGGTGGCCAAGAACCAATGGGCTAAACTTCTGGTCCGAGCGGTGTTACTCCATGGGCCAAAACTGATCATCGAGCTCGGTTCTGGCGATCGAACTTTTACCCGTTTCCAAGCAAGCCGACATGTCTAGCGCGAAAACTGCGATTTCCCCGACCCGTACCGAAAATTATCCCGAGTGGTACCAACAGGTCATCAAGGCGGCCGATTTGGCCGAAACGAGCGCCGTCCGTGGCTGCATGGTGATCAAACCCTGGGGGTATTCGCTCTGGGAAAATATGCAGAAAGCCCTCGACCGGATGTTCAAAGAAACCGGGCACCAGAACGCCTACTTTCCGCTCTTTATCCCGATGAGTTTTCTGGAGAAAGAGGCGGAGCATGTCGAGGGGTTTGCCAAGGAGTGCGCGGTCGTCACGCACCATCGGCTGGAACCGGATGGTAAGGGTGGGCTTCGGCCGGCCGGGCCGTTGGAGGAGCCTCTCATCGTGCGGCCGACGAGCGAAACGATCATCGGTGCGACGTACGCCAAGTGGGTCCAGTCCTATCGCGACCTGCCGATCCTGATCAACCAATGGGCCAACGTCGTGCGGTGGGAAATGCGGACGCGGCTCTTTTTGAGGACCGCCGAATTCCTGTGGCAGGAAGGGCACACCGTCCACGCCACCGCCGAAGAAGCGATGGAAGAGACCCGCAAGATGCTGGATGTCTACACCGACTTCGCCGAGAACCACATGGCGATGCCCGTGATCCGCGGCGAGAAGACCCCGGGTGAGCGTTTTCCGGGCGCGGTGATGACCCTTGCGATCGAAGCGATGATGCAGGATCGCAAAGCGCTGCAAGCCGGGACGTCGCACTTCCTCGGTCAGAATTTCTCCAAGGCGCAAGAGATTAAATTCCAAAGCCAATCGGGGGCGATCGAATACGCTTGGACGACGTCGTGGGGCGTTTCGACCCGATTGATCGGCGCGTTGATCATGACGCATTCCGATGACGACGGTTTGGTCTTGCCACCCAGGCTCGCCCCGACCCAGGTGGTTTTGATGCCGATCTATCGCGACGACCAACAGAAGGCCGACGTGCTGGCCTGTTGCGATTCGCTCCGTAAGCAATTGATGGCCCAAACCGCGTTTGGCGAACCGATCCGGGTCGACATCGATAACCTCGACATGCGCGGCGGCGAAAAGAAATGGTACCACGTCAAACGGGGTGTGCCGGTGCGGATCGAAATCGGCCCCAAGGATTTGGCGAACCAAGCCGCCTTCGTCGGCAGGCGCGATACGGGCGAAAACCAATCGATGCCGATCGCCGCGATCGTGAACGGGATCAGCGACATGTTGCAGGGGATGCAAGCGAACCTTTTCGCCAAGGCGCTAGCGCTGCGTGAAGCGAACACCGTTGAGCTTCGCAGCGAAGCCGAGTTCCGCGATTACTTCAAGCTCGATGACGAACAGGGCCGTTCGGTCGGCGGGGGATTTGCCAAGTGCTGGTTCAGCAGCGAACAAGACGTGCAAAAGCTGCTCGATGAGCTGAAGGTGACGATCCGGTGCATCCCGTTGGACGCGCCCCAAGGGCCCGGGATATGTTTTTTGACCGGTAAGCCGGCAGCGGCCCAAGCGATCTTCGCGAAGTCGTACTGATGCGACCCGCGGGCGCCGATCGAGGAGGCACTTTTGTTCGGCGTGAACCGAATGATCGCCCCCGACAAAGGGGTCAGGCCTCTTTGAATCGCAAAGAGGCCTGACCCCTTTGTCGGGGGTCGTGAGCTGCGCTGATAAAAGGGATGCCAGTTGATCTGCCGGATGGCTTAGGCTTTTACTTTTGCCTCGCGACGTCCGCGGACAGCGGCCGCGACGGCGCCGATTGACACGAACGCGAGCGACGACGGCCCGGGGAAAGCCGCGCTGCCAACACCTCCGTTACTGCTACCGATGCTGAACGTGTCGATGTCGGTGTCGAGGCCTCAGCCGAAGGTATCCCTTCGGGATGTGGAGACACAGTGGGTGCGAGGGGTGCGGGGACAGCATATTGTCGGATCCTGCGTCGCATCTCGATCATTGATTAAGTGCTCTGTCCCCGTGGTTTCCCGTGGTTTGTTGTCTCGATCATTGGTTAAGTGTTCTGTCCCCGTGGTTTCCTGTGGTTTGTTGTCTCGATCATTGATTAAGTGTTCTGTCCCCGTGGTTCCCCACTTGGTTCCCCTTCGGATTAGGATCGGCCACTCGCTGTCGCGTCGGTTAAGTTGGAGGATAGAAGACATCAAATCAATTGACCTATCCCTCCAGGGCCACGCGCTGACGCGTCGGGTTGCCATGAAGGGGTAATCGAAATTTTGCAGCAGCGACACGTCCGCGAATAATCACTGCCGTCCGTGATGTAGCGGCACCAAGGAGATTGCTCACCCTCGGTGTCCTAGAGTAAAATCTCGAATCCCGGGTACGACCCCCGCCTAATACTCCGAATCCCGAATCCCGGGTACGACGCCGGCTAATCGTCTGCAGATTCCTCACACCGCTCTACGCTGGGCTGGCATGTGGCTGCCCTTTCAGGGC
>JBEIRZ010000252.1:0-6667 GCA_040375695.1 Planctomycetaceae bacterium | reverse complement strand
GGCGTCGTCTACCCTTACCTCGGGTCGGCCGTCGCGAAACTGCTCGGCCCGACCTCGTCCGGCATGCCACCGTATTGCTGGGTCAAACCGCTCAGCGGCGGGTTCAAGACCGAAGACGCAGGGTTCTTGCCGGGCGAATACGGGGCGCTCGCTTTCGGTGATGGCAAGCCGCCCGAAAACCTGTTGCTCAACGCCGCCATCACCCCCGAAGAACACGTCGCGAGGAACGAACTGCGGAAGGCGTTCAATCGGCGTTTCACCAACAGGCGCGACCCCGCGAACACCAGCGCGAACAGCTATGTCTTTGACGTGGCCGACACGCTGATGAAACGGATGGATCTGTTCGACGAATCCAAAGTCCCCGACCGCGATCGTGATCGCTATGGCCGGCATCCGCTGGGCCGTCACATGCTGATGGGCCGCAGGCTGCTCGAAGCGGGGGTGCGGTTCGTGAAGGTGAATTCGTATTTTTGGGATTCGCACGGCGATCATTTCAACGCCTGCGAAAGTCTGATCCCGCAATTCGACCAACCCTTCGCGGCATTGATCGAAGACCTGCACGAGCGGGGGATGCTCGATAACGTCCTGGTCATCGCCATGAGCGAATTCGGGCGGACCCCGAGGATCAATTCGCACGTCGGCCGCGATCACTGGCCCGAGGCCTGGTCGGTCGTGATGGGTGGCTGTGGGATCAAACGCGGGCATGTCGTCGGGGCGACGAACAAATTGGGGACGTTCGTCGAGAGCGACGAATTCGACATCGGTCACCTCTTTCACACTTGGTTCCACGCGCTCGGCGTCCCCCGCGAGATGATGGAATACAACGTCAACCGACAACCGCTTCCGGTGGCCCACGAGGAGTGCGGCCCGATCCCCGAACTTCTCGCCTGATCCATGTACGAACTGAACCCTTCGAAATCCGATCTGGTGCTCAAACACGATCGACAATTGTGGCAGGCACGGTTCACACCTTGTGGACGGTTCCTGATCGCATGCGGTTACGATGCGACGCTGCAGCGATGGGACATCTCGGGCGCCGAGCCCCGACTGATGACACCGCTGACGGGTCATGAAGGTTGGGTCCAATCGATCGCGATCCATCCGACCGAACCTCGCGTCTATTCGGCCGATTCGTGGGGCCGGATAGGTTGCTGGGATTACGCCTCGGAATCGGCAACGGCCACTTGGACAAAAGCAGACGCGCACGACGGTTGGATCCGCAGCGTCGCGCTCGACCCTGGTGCGACGATGCTCGCCACCGCGGGGAACGACAAGGTTGTTAGGATTTGGTCACCTGCCGATGGCAAACCGATCGGCGAGCTTCCTCACCCGCTGCGTTTATTCAGCGTCGCCTTTCACCCCGATGGCAAATCGCTCGTCACAGGCGACCTAGAAGGGACGGTCCGGCAGTGGGACATCGCGACGCGGACGGAGACACGCAAGCTCGACGCGGGTCGGTTGTATTCGCATGACTCCGCCAACAACCAGATCCAGCACTGCGGCGGGGCGCGGATCCTTGCCTTTGACGCATCGGGCAAACGATTGGCTTGCGGCGGCCAGAAAGAGCCTCAAGGGGGGTTTGCTAAAGGGACCCCGTGCGTCCTCGTCTTCGATTGGGAATCGGGCGAATTGCTTCGCGAGATGCCGATGGGGGGGTCCGAGGACGGCTTCACCTACGACGTCGGCTTTCACCCGGAGGGCTTCGTCATCGCCACGTCATCCGCTTTCCCGGGAAAGGGTCACACCTGGTTTTGGAAGCCCGAAGAAGAGAAGGCATTTTTTTCCAGCAACAAGCTGACCAACGGCCGGACCCTTTCGATTCACCCCGACGGGAAACGGGTCGCGTTCTTGTCATCGAATTCACCCAACGGCAACGGCCGGTCGTTGAAAGAGGGCGAATACGCCGGCGGCTTTGCCGAGATCCGGATCCTTCCCTTCGCCGATCCTGCGGCACCACAAACGCCGGCATCGTAACGATCGAGAGTCATCGCATCGTCGAGTGGCGATCGTGGCGATCGATGCACTCGACCTTGTTCGGTCGGGCTTGATTCAAATTGACCGGTTTGATTCGACGGGTCGCGGCCGAATCGATCGGTCAGGTTCGATTCAACGCCCGAGCTGCCGGGTGACGAAATCGCCGATCCTGCGAACGGCATCGCGAGACTCGGGCAAGCCACGAATTTGAAAGACGTGCATCATCCCAGGCCACACTTCGAGCTCCACCGGCACGCCATCGCCGCGGGCCTTGATGGCAACGCGGATGCTGTCATCGCGCAGCATTTCTTCTTGACCCGTTTGGATCAAGATCGGGGGCAGCCCCTGATAATCGCCGAAGACGGGTGACGCGAGCGGGTCACGTGGATCGGTTTGGCCGAGGTATCGCGAGCGAAATTCGGGCATCGTTTTGGCGCTAATGATCGGGTCGTCGACCGACCGCAGCGAATCGCTGGCGAGGGTAAAATCGGTCGCGGGGGAAATCGAAATCGCGCCGACGGGGTAGGGGAGCCTGCGGGCCTTGAGCGCGAGCAACGTGGCGAGCGTCAGATTTCCTCCTGCCGAATCGCCGGCGACAAAAGTCGCCTTCGCGTCGCTCGGCCCTTCTGAATCGTCTGAAACACCCGGGCCGTCTGAAACACCCGGGCCGTCTGAAACACCCGGGCCGTCTGAAACACCCGGGCCGTTTGAAACACCCGGGCCGTGGGCCATCATCCACTGATGCGCGGCGACGCAATCATCCAGCCCCGCCGGGAAGGGATGTTCCGGGGCCAAACGATAATCGATCACCAGCACAGCGCACCTCGCGGCGGCTGAAATCTCCGCGGCCAGCGGCAGGTAATTTCCCCCCGATCCCGAGACCCAGCCGCCGCCGTGAAGATAGAGCAATCGGACACCGGGGTCAGCTTCGGGGGCAACGACCCATTCACCGGCGATCCCCGCGATGTCGACTTTGGCGAACTTAACCCCAGCAACCTTGGGCTGTTGCCTCGCCCCCATCCCCGCCCGTAAACCTTCGAGGTCAAAAGCCGTAGCCCCGAACGGCGGCGATTGGCGACGTTGCTCGAGCAACCGTTTCCCCTCGTCTGAAACTTCGCGGTTGGTGATCTCACGCGTCCCGTGGCGGCGAATGGGATCGATCAAATCGGCGATCGCCAAACGTTGAAAGACGAGATGCGATTGGCTCCCTTCGTAAACGATCCCGACATGGTCGTCATCGATTCTCGTCATGCTCGGGTAGCCCGCCCCGCGTCCTTCATCGAGCAGCCAGTGGTGGGAATCGGGCCAGGTGCGACCATCGTCAAAGCTGACTTGCACGGTGTGGTGCGTCCGCCCTTGTTGCGAATGGGGGTTGGCGAAAAGCAGCAGCGATCGATCGCCTTGATTGTTTCGTCGGACGAATCGCAACAGGCTGCCGTTGCAATTCGGCTCGATCAACGCGGTGCGGCTCGTCGGATGGTCGTGCCACGACTGGCCGAGATCCTTGGTGACGACGACGGCACGGTAACGCTCATGATCATTGCGGATATTCAGCATGATCGATCCGTCAGAAAGTTCCGCCGCCTGGCATTCGTTCCCGCCGCTGTAGCCGGGCTTACCGACTTGCCAGCTCCGTCCGTGATCGCGACTGACCATCACGGTGGCGAACGTGGCGAGCGGCTCGCGACCGGTGCGTCCTTGCACGGGCATCACGAGCGTGCCATCGGCGAGCGATATGCCCGCTTGTGGCGATGGGGCGAAGAGCCACCACGACTCTTGCTTCAACGTTTTTGTAAGGTTTTCTGGGGGTGTCCAGGTCAACCCGTCATCGGTCGAACGGACCATCATGAATTGGGCCGCCTTGCCGATTTCGAAGCCGGGTTCCGAACCGTCATCGACCCACTGATGTTTCCCCGGTTTGCCATGCATCCAAAGGGCGAAACAGAAGATTTCGCCGGTTTGTCGATCGACGATGATCCCCGGATCGCTGCAGCCGTTGAGCTCTTGCGGCAACCCGCCAAAGGTCCCCATGTCCATGATGACCCGCGGCTCTTCCCAAGTCTGCCCGCCATCAATGCTGCGGCTCAGCCCGATGTCGATGTCTTCTTGCAAGTCGCGTCCTTCGCGGCGTCGCATGTCATAAACGGCGAGCAACGTCCCTTTGGCGGATGTCGTTAAGGCCGGGATCCGATAGGTGTGGACACCGCCATCTTGATGCCGTCGCAGCGCGATCCCGATCGGCTGATTGGCATTCGCAGGATCATCCTGAGGGACAAACTCACCCGCAGTCGTTGTCACCAGGGCACAGCTAGCACGTACCGTGGTCCCGATTTTGGCCGTTTCCTTCAAGCGACAGGCCAACCAAAAAACGTTTCGGCCCGCCGTCAAATCACGGTTAACCGTGACGACAACTTTTTCAGCCGGTGCGACCTCGTCCCCGATCGCCATCGCGTCGCTGAACGGCTCTTGATCCCCCGTCGCGAAGAGCCTGACCGAGTCGATGTCGTTCAGGTCATCGGTCTCTTTTAACTCATAGGTGATCGAAGTGACCCGAAGTGACTTTCCTTGCGGCAATTTGATCGTCAAACGGAGCAGCGGGCCTTGGGGGTTGCGAATCAAGATCGGATGGATCGGACGCGTAACCTGTGCGACCAACCCTTCCACGTCACCAGGCTTGGCGAAGCGTGATGATAGGATCCCCCGCGGCTGTTCGGCCGAAGCGATTTTCGAAGCGGTGAGGTGCGGCGCAAAGCATGCGAACACGAGCGCGGCCGCTAAGCAGAGTCGCGATCGGTGGAAGGTCACGGACCGCAGCGTGATCAGGCCGCGAAATTTCGAATCGTCCATCGATCGGTACCTGCTATCGTCAGTTGGTGCAAAAATCGATTGTTCAAGAATTGATAATTTCTTGAATGATGTGACCATGGACATCGGTCAGACGTCGATCGATCCCATTTTGTCGAACGGTCAGCCGTGTGTGGTCGACGCCGAGCAGGTGCAGCACGGTGGCATGGAGGTCATAACACCAAGTGACGTTTTCGACCGCTTGATAACCGAGCTCATCGCTGCTTCCGTGGGCGACCCCGGGTCGGATCCCTGCCCCCCAAAGCCACGTCACGAACGACCCGCCGTTATGGTCCCGTCCGACGCCCCCTTGGGCAAAGGGCGTCCTGCCGAATTCGGTCGTCCAGATGACGAGCGTGTCTTGATCGAGCCCGCGTGACTTAAGATCGCGGAGCAGTGCGGCGATCGGGCGATCGACGCTGACGGCCATCGGCGGCAATTCCTTCTCGATGTTCCCATGGTTATCCCAATTGTTCACGGCACCCTGCGGGCCGCTCCAAACTTGAACGAAGCGGACGCCGCGTTCGATCAGCCTGCGGGCCAATAGGCAACGTCGGCCGAAATCGGACGTTTCGGGGCGATCGAGCCCATATTCGGCGTGCGTCCCCTGCGACTCTTGGGCAAGGTCAAAGGCTTGAGGTGCTGACAATTGCATCTTCGCGGCGAGTTCGTAGCTCGCGATGCGCGATTCCAACCGAGGGTCACCCGGAAGCGATTGGGCATAGCGCTGGTTCATCTGTCGGAGCAATTCCAAACCTTCGCCATCGGCCCCTTTGGTCGCGAAGGGGAACGCACCTTCGGGGAAGAGGTCCGGGATCCCGTCCTTGGCCGTCGCGTCGATCACGACCCCTTCGTGCATGGGGGGCAAGAACCCGGAGCTGAAACATCCCTTCTGGTTGTAAGGAAGGCCGCGCGAATCGGGGAGGACGACAAACGTCGGTAAGTCATCCGTCAGGTTCCCCAGGGCGTACGAAATCCACGCCCCCATGCAAGGAAAACCTGGCAGCAAAAAGCCGCTGTTCATCATGTAGGTCCCGGGGCCATGCACGTTGGTCTTGGTCTTCATCGCCATCAAGAAGGCCATCTCATCGACCAACTTCGCCTGTTCCGGAAAGACGCTGCTGACCCATCGCCCTGACTCGCCATGCTTGGCAAACGCGAAGGGACTTTTCATGATCGCACCCGCGGGCGCGGTGAACCCCTCGGGCTTTTCCTTCGGCCCGAGCATCTGGCCGTGCAGCCGTTCGAGCTCTGGCTTGTAATCGAACGTGTCCATCGGGCTGGCACCGCCCGTCATGAAGAGCTGGATGATCCGCTTGACCTTTGGCGGGTGGTGTCGCACCGAGTTGACGCCGCCCGATGCGGTCCCATCGGCCCCAAGCGACGTCGATTCCCGCCCGAGCAATTGGCCCAAGGCCAGGGCGGCAAAACCCCCGCCGCTTTGCAGGATCAGCTGCCGACGTGTCGAGATCGCTTCGCTCGTTCGCATCGTCGCGTGCCTCTGGGGGGACGAATTCGTGATTGACAAACAGGCCTCAGGGGACAAAGAAGAATTCGCTCGAATTGAGCACCAATCGGCAGAAGGCCGCCAAGCCATGACGCTCGATATAGACCCCGAATTGACGCAGCTCGTCATCCAAAGGGTCGCGCTGGTAACACCGCCGGATCACCTCGATCACTTGCCGATCGGGCTCGGGCGTTTTCCGCGCGATATCGGTCGCCATCGCGTCGCTGTGAAAGAGGACAAACCGGTTGTTGAAAAGGGCGAGTGCTTGCAAGGGAGAAACCGAGACGCTGCGGTTGGGGGTGAGCAACCCCAGGTCAGGGAAATCGAGTGCCGCCATCAACG
>JBEIRZ010000373.1:0-4447 GCA_040375695.1 Planctomycetaceae bacterium | reverse complement strand
GCCCAGGTTAGCAGACGACTCAGTCCGCCACTACCGAACCCTTAAACAATTCGTCATAACCGGACGGGTGCAGGAGTCGTACCCGGGATTCGGGATTCACGATCGAAGCGGAAGCGCGATCGCGGCCTTAACGCGGCACCCCTGTCGCCTCTGCTATCCGACCTATTCCGTTGCGTTCCGTTGCGTTCTGTTGGCACTGTCGCCATCGAGCTGCCTTATTCCGATTGTCGCGCACTGTCCTCATTGTCGTCCAGGCCCGCGTATCGATACGCATCGCGAATCTCTCCTGATTTCTGCCGGATCGGTCGAGGACTTTGGGCCGAAAGGATCTGGCCCTTGGAGTTGAACGGTCGGCTTTACCTAGGGTTGCAGCCCGCTTGGTCGGCATGGTCCAATGTCGAACGTTTCGCAATTGATGCGTTACCGATTGGTGCCGACGGCCAGCCGGAACGGTCAGCGATCAGAGCAGCGATTCACGGACGAAGGTTGTCGCTTCTGACCGAAGATCGATGACAAGTCCTGCGGAAGGTTTCGCCTTTTCTTGCATGTCGAAATCTTGAGCTCCAACACCTCGGCAACCCAAATTTTTCAAGGGCGATCATGATCTCCGATTCGCGCGAAGCCGAAATGATTCGACTTTGGGAATTGCACACCGAACTCGAATTCGCGACCAAAGATGCGGCGGCGACCGTCGACACGATGACGCCTGACAATTATGTCAATCATGCCCCCGTGATGACCGGGGGTCGTGGCCGCGACGAAATGATCGACTTTTACGGGAAGCACTTCATCCCCAAGATGCCCGCCGACACGTCGCTGCGTCTTCTTGCCCGTACCGTCGGCAAGGACCGCCTCATTGACGAGTTCGTATTCGCATTCACCCATGATGTCGAAATGGATTGGATGCTCCCGGGGATTCGCCCGACCCACAAGAAGGTCGAAATCCCGATGGTGGTCGTGGTGCAATTCGATGGGGACAAGATCGCCTGCGAACGGATTTATTGGGACCAAGCTTCGGTCCTTGTTCAAATCGGCGTTCTCGATCGCGCATCCCTGCCGGTTACGGGGATCGAACAAGCCCGCAAGTTTGAAGACCCGCAATTGCCCTCCAACGGGTTGATGCGATAAGGCTTGCTGAAGCGGAAGTCACTTTCGGACCGGCAGGACGATCCGCGACAGCGTTCCGGGACGATGGTGGACCTGTTCGGTGGCGATCGCGGTCTTGTCCCCTTTGATCCCTTCGGCCGTGTTGGGGTTGCGGTCATAAAGCGGGAAGTCGGCGCCGCTGATGTCGACCCGAAGCCGATGCCCCGGTTGGATCGTTGCCGCGACAGGCCCCAAGTCGATCAAGATCTCTTCGATCTCGCCCGGCCGCATCAGCTCGGGATGTTCGAGCGACTTGCGGTACCTGCCGCGCAAAATCCCGCGGGCGATGTTCTGCGCGAAGCCATCGGGGTGGACGTCGATCAGCTTCACTGCCCAATCGGCATCCGGCGTATCGGTGCTGACAAAAAGCGATGCCTTCGCGTTCCCGGCAAAGACGAGCGGCTCCGTCATCGGTTCGCTGGTGTAAACGAGCACGTCGTTGCGATCCTCGATCGGCCGCTGATCGACCGGACCCCACACGGCCGCCTTGAGCGGTCGGTTGGGCAACACCGGACTAGCCGGCGTCGGGTCCGAAGGGTCGGCCCGAAACTTGTCGGCCGGCTGGTCATCCGAAGGGGCTTCGCGGGACAAACGTCCGTCACCGCCGCGGGTGTTCGCCTTCCCTTGCGAAAGGAGATAAAAGGGCTCCCCGAACGCATCCTTCGGCGGCCACTCCATCGCCTCGTGCCACTGGTTGTCTCCCATCGAAAAATACCGGACGGGAGCAAACGATTTGGCCCGCGCGGCGGGGTCGGCTTTCAAGTACCGCTCGAACCAATCGAGCTGCGCTTCGAAAGGATCGAGCTCCGCTTCGGGGCCGAAATCGATCTCGCCGACCTTCGACTTGCCGATCGTGCCATGATCCCATGGCCCGAGGATCAATCGTTGATTTCCCGTCGTCGCATTGTCGGATTTCCCCCGCTGCATCAAGGTAAAGCTATCGACCGATTGGCGTGAAAAGAAATCGTAATATCCGACGACGTGCAGCACCGGGAGCTTCAGTTCGGGCAATTTGGGGACGAGGTCAAGGCGTGTCCAAAAGCCGTCCGGTTGGGGGTGATTAAGATACGCGTCGAGCCAAGGCATCGGCCATCCGATCGCCTCGTCGACATCCGACAAAGGCAACTTAAGCAGTGCCTGGTCCATATCGGCTGGGGTGGCGCCAGCGGGCTTGGCCGTGTTCCCGGCGATCCAGCCAGAGATCAACGCCAACCGAACCGCACCGCCCAGGTAAAGGTTGTCATAAAAACTGGTCCAGGTCGCTTGCGGAGCGATCGCCATCAAACCAGGAGGGTGCTCGACGGCGGCTTGCCACTGGACCGCACCGACGTACGACCCGCCCGTCATCCCGACCCGTCCGTTGCACCAGGGCTGCGCGACGACCCATTCGATCGTGTCATACCCGTCTTGCCCTTCGTTGTTGTAAGGTGCCATCACCCCGTCCGAGCCACCCGACCCGCGACAATCCTGCACGACGAAGGCATACCCCGCTTTGGCCCACCGCTCGCCCAACGCCTTTTGCTTCGTCCGATCATAAGGGGTACGCATCAACACGACCGGCACGGGCCCGATCGAACTTTCACGATAGACATCGGCGACCAACTTCACCCCGTCGCGCATCGCGACTTCGACCGTTGTCGTCACGACTTCGGCGCGGGCGACCTGTGGGTTCGTGGCGATCGGTGCGATCAGGGCGACGCCGAGAAACAAAAACGAACCGACGATCGAGCGTTTCATACGAAGGAACATGTTCATGCCAGGATCTCCTTCACCACCGAGCCGTGGACGTCGGTCAGCCGGAAATCGCGACCGAGATGGTTCCACGTTAAACGGGTGTGGTCGATACCGAGCAGATGGAGCATCGTCGCGTGCAGGTCGTGGATGTGGACCTTGCCGCTGGTCACGTTGTACCCCATGTGATCGGTCTCGCCCCAAGTCATCCCCGCCTTGATGCCGCCGCCGGCCATCCACGCGCAGAAACTTTCGGGCTGGTGTTCGCGGCCGTGCTTATCGATCGGCGCGGTGCCGCTGAGGTCTTGGCTCCAGGGGGTGCGGCCGAACTCGCCGCTCCACAGGACGAGCGTATCGTCGAGCAACCCGCGGCGTTTCAGGTCGCGGATCAGCCCCGCGACCGGCCGATCGGTCTGTTCACAAAGCTTTGGCAAGTTCCCGCGGATATCGCCGTGATGGTCCCAACCGTCCATCGTCACTTGCACAAACCGCACGCCGGATTCACTGAGCTTGCGCGCCAGCAAGCACGCGCGACCATGCTTGTCCGAAGCCTTGCCACTTCCGATACCGTACAGGTCAAAAGTTTCCGGCGTCTCTTTCGACAGGTCGACCAATTGCGGGGTGTTGGTTTGCATGCGGAAGGCGAGCTCCATGTTTTGGATCATCCCCTCCATGTTGGCGTCACCTTGAAGACGCTGGACAAGTTCGCGGTTGAGCTGACGCGTCAGGTCGAGACGACGCTGCTGGACGGTGTCGCTGGCCGAGACGTTCCGCAGGTTTTCGATCGGCAACGTCTTGTCGTCCAGCGGCACGGTGAGCGGCGTCCCCTGGTGCCGGGCCGGAAGGAACCCCGATCCGTAAGTCCTGACCCCGGGGGCGTGGATGCTGACAAAGCCCGGCAAGTCGCGGTTCTCGGTCCCTAACCCATAGCCGATCCAGGCCCCCATCGACGGTCGGACTTCGGTAAAGACGCCGGTATGGAATTGATTGACCGCGCTGGCATGTTGCGGGTTATCGGCGTTCATCCCGCGAAGCAGGCAGATCTCATCAGCGATCTCGGCCAATTGCGGCATCAGGTCCGAAACCATCGTTCCCGATTGGCCCCGCGGCTTGACGGGGGCCATCGCGTCGAGCGCGAGGTATTTTTCGGTGCCGACCTGCGTCACCTCGGGTCGCAATGGCGAATCTATCTTCTGGCCGTGCTTTTCGCGAATAAATTCCTTCGGGTCGAAGAGGTCATGCTGTGACGGCCCCCCACCCATGAACAGAAAGATCACCCGTTTGGCCCGCGCGGGGTGATGCCCGGCGATCGCCGCCACAGGATCGCTTGCCGCGTGCAAAATATCGGCCAGCGCGAGGGCGCCAAAGCCGCAAGCCGCTCCCTGTAACAGCGCTCGCCGTGAACTGCGACATCGATTCGTCATCGGTCAACCCTTCTGCTCAAAAATCGTCTTATCAAAGTCGTCTTATCAAAACCGAAAGATAAATTCGTTGGAAGCGAGCAAGCTGTGACAAAGCTCGACCCAGGCCGAAGTCATATCTAACCCCGAAGCCGCTTGTCCCGCCTCCT
>JBEIRZ010000024.1:0-28111 GCA_040375695.1 Planctomycetaceae bacterium | reverse complement strand
GGTGGAATCGCTTCAGCGGGTTAAGCTGCATGATTTGCGGCTGGTCGCTGTATCCTTTCGCCTCTTCGTAATGGGCCGTGTTGATGTGCATGCTCGACAGCAGGTCGAGGAAATCGTTCCGCACGATCGCCACCCCCGACTCGTCGCGGACATCGGCCTCGCGCCACTTCCCTTCGGAATCAAAGATCCACCCACCGCTGATGTCGAACGACTCTCGCTTGACCCTGAGGTGGGCCCAAAGCGGTTTCTGATCGGTCTCGATCTCGATCGCCGCATAACCGAGCGACAGCTTCTCCGTTTCGATCTCAAAAAAGCCCTGTTCCCCTCCGAGGACTTCGACGTCGAGCTCCCGCTTTGCCCCCGGCCACAGGACTTGCCAGCTCTCCGCTTCTCGCGGCAGGTGCAAGCGAATCGAGCGGAGTCTTAGCGATTCCTTCGATGCGTTTTCCACATGGACGACCACCTGGTCGGGCCGAGGATCGGTCTGTGTTTTTTCCCGCGACAGGAACGTAACGGAAGAGACCCAAGCGACCGGCGCTTCGATCGCGACCGTACGCTCGTCGATCCCGTCGGCGGCGAGTCGAAACGATTGGCCACAACCCCATCGGTTCGTCCGGCCGTTGAACGTCCAAACCCCCAGCGCCCCTTCCGGGATCGGCACGCTTGTGCCCAGATCATGCCATGACCAATCACCCGCTTGCAGCAAATCTGCAGGCGAGCGTCCGTCGAACGTCGCGGCCCCCGCGGGCCCTCGGACGAACAACTGCACGCGGGCCGCGAGCACTTCCTCATGCGGCCTGCGGTACTTCAATTCGCGATCGATCACGTGTGGGGTGACGCTGGCCCCGGCGATCTCTCCCGCCACCAATCGCCCCATCAATACACCGTGCGTCGGAGCGACCGTCGCTGCGAACAACATCACAAGCAGGCTCTGACCAAGGACACGCATCGCCCAATGACTCCCCAGTGGTTAACAAAAAGTTCCGCTCAGTCGCTCGCCCCTTGCGTCACGACCTCCGGCAGTCGGACCGGCACGTCATTTTGTCCTGAAGCCCGCCCCCCGCGGTTCGGCGCGCTTCGACCTTGTGTGATGTACCGCCGGAGCAAGTCGGTCAACCGCCTGACGACATCCGGATGTTTCGCTTCGACATTGCTCGATTCCGCAGGATCGTTCGCCAAATCATACAGTTGTACCGGCGGGGCCCCTTGCGCCGTCGCGTCGGAATCGCTCGGATGTCCCCAACCGCCACTGCCCGAACAAAAAACGAGCTTCCAATCCCCTTGCCGGATCGCGAACCGACCTTGGATGCTGTGGTGCACGACCGCTTCATGCATCGGTTCGCTCCCACCCAGCAATGCCGGCAAGATGCTGACGCTGTCCTCACCAGCCGATTCCGGCAGCGCGACCCCGACGATCTCGGCACACGTCGCCATCAGGTCGGTCAACGTTATCGTCTGGTCACATCGCCCCGATGCCTTGACCTGACCCGGCCAGCGGGCGATGAACGGGACGCGGTGGCCCCCTTCCCAAATGTCCGCCTTGTAACCGCGTCGCGTGCCGCTCGGGTAATGTCCCTGCCGCTCCAGTTCGTCGACCTTCGCTTGGGGCGAACAGCCGTTGTCCGAGGTGAACAGCACCAGCGTCCGATCGGCGATCCTCGCCGCATCGATCGCGTCGAGGACCTCGCCGACGACCGCATCGGTTTGCATCACGAAATCGGCATATGCCCCGAGCCCACTCTTCCCCTGCCACCCCTTCGCAGGGACGATCGGCGTGTGGGGTGAGGTCAGCGGTAGGTACAGAAAGAACGGCTCGTCGCGATCGGGCTCAGTCCCGCGCGCTCGGATGTAATCGACCGCTGTCGCCGCGACCCTTGGCAGCATCGCGATCGGCGCGATCGATTCGATCACCGTCTCGTTTTTGATCAGCGACGACATCGTCCGGGCGTTCGAACAGCCTAAAAAATAATCGAACCCCCGGGTCGTCGGCCCCCCGAAGATCTTGGCCCCCAGCGGCAACCCCCGCGCGTTCATCTCGGACGCTTCGGGCTCTTCGCTCGCTTCACTATCCCCTCTCCCCTTCCCCGCGCGTTTCGGTTTGTCGCCTTGCTTGATCGCTCGATCCGAAGTGAAACCGAGGTGCCATTTGCCGATGCAGGCGGTGGCATAGCCGCTTCGGCGTAACATCTCCCCCAGGGTCAAACGGTCTGCGGCGATCAGGGGCTCGTCATTTCCCCCATCGAGCACCCCGCGTTGCAACCGAGTTCGCCAAGCATATCGCCCCGTGAGCAACCCGTAACGCGTCGGGGTGCAGACCGAAGAACCGCTATGGGCATCGGTAAAGACCATCCCTTGCGACGCGAGCCGATCGATGTGCGGGGTGGGGATTTTGCCACGCTCGGGATTGAGGCACCTGACATCGCCATAACCGAGGTCATCGCAGAGGATGACGACGATGTTCGGTCGCTGGCCTGCGACCGATTCCGATGCTGCTGCTGCGGCGGTCCCGATCAATAAGGACGCCAGCAAGCAAACCCGGATCACCCCGACCGTTGATGCGACCATCCGAAATCCGCGACGATGCCGACCGATCGCTGTCATGAATGACGACTCCGAATGATCGCCGAAAGGACGTTGTGCGTGCGACCGAAGCGAGGTATCGCCGCGGTTCGTGGTGATCGGCCGTTTCGCGTCAGACGTCGCACCAACGGATCGCTTCGCGGAGCCCGACCAGCGGGTCTCGGGTCGGGATAAATTCGTGCCCGACGTAACCTTGATATCCGACCTCGATGAGCTTCCGCATGATCGGCGGATAATTGATCTCTTGCCGGTCATCCAGTTCGCCACGGCCGGGGTTCCCCGCGGTATGGATATGGCCGATCACATCCTTGTGCTGCTCGATCCTGCGGATGACATCGCCGTTCATGATCTGAACGTGGTAGATGTCGAACAGCATTTTGATCCGCGGCGACCCGACCTTGCGGACGATGTCGGCGACGTAATCGACGTCATCCCCTTGGTACCCGGGGTGCCCTTTCATCGGGTGGCTGTCGTCGCGACTATTCAGATGCTCGACACAGATCGTGACTTGCTGTTTCTCGGCATATCGGGCGAGCTGCTTCAGGGCTTGGACACAATGGGTCGCACCCTCTTCGAGCGAAATCTCGCCGCTGTTGGGGTCGTCCGCGTCACGCCATTTGTAACCGGTGAAGGCGATCACGGACGGGAAACCGGCATCGTGGCAATGGTCGATCATCCGGGTGGTGCTGGCGATGACTTCTTCATGATACCTGGGGTTGTTGAGCCCCTTCATGAAGGGCGCCCCCGGCATCCCGTTGGGCGCGATCGCGCACGACAATCCGTGCTTCTTGAGCGTCGGCCATAATTCCGGGTCGCAAATCTCGACCGACTTGCAGCCGAGGTCCTTGGCCACCGCGCACGTCTTGTCGATGTCCCACTTCTCGCCGGCGACGTTGAAACACCAATAAACGACCGAATGATTGATCTGCCCTTTCAGCGGCGTCGCGTCGGACGCTTCGCCGAGAGGTCCGGTTTGTATGCAGGCGCCGACGCTTCCGGCGGCGACGGCGGATTGGATGATCGTGCGGCGAGACAGGGCCATGAGCTTTCCTTCGTGAAATGGTCTTGTTAATGAATCTTGTTGAACTGTTGAACTGTTGAAGGGAGCGATCATTCGGTGATCAGGACGCGGGCGGCCGGTTTCAAATGGGCCTCGTCGAGCTTCCCGACCGACCAAAGCAACCCTCGGGTAACTAGGTCAAGGTAACGATCGTCTCCGACGGTGACGTTGTTGTGACCCAAGGTCGTGGCGAAAACGTTTGTCTTATCGTTGTATCGATTGGTCCAAACGCAAACCGCGGTCGCCTCGTTCTCCTTGCCGTCTTTCCCTTTCCAGCTCTGCTTGCCACTGGCTAGCGGCCGGGCCGTCTCGAAGAGTTTCCCCGACGAGTTGTTGTAGAGCTCTTCGTTTTCGGTGACCCAGTCTTCGAACCCGGCGATGATCGGGCTGTCAGATTCCAGGTAAGTGACGGCGATTGGCGCCTGCGGCCCATGCCCCGTGCTCGCCAACCCGGTGAATCGGAACCAGGGCGTGTCGTTGGGGTAACCTTCGCTGCGATAACTGTGCATCCCACAATGCAACAGCACCGCCGGCAAACCCTCGCGGTGCGGCTTGAGGATCTTTTCGACCGTCGCGAGGTCTTTGACGTCGGAACAGCACTCGTCATGAACGATCACGTCAAACCCCTTGGCCCAGTCTTCTTTCTCGTACCATGGGTTGAGGTGTCTTGTGCCGGTGTCCGAGTCATAGGCGACCTTCCACTCGACATTGGCCCGGGCCGAAATCCCTTTCGTCAGCAGTTCCATCTGGGCCCGGTAATCGTGGCAACACCCGCCAATGATCAACAGCGCCCGGATCGGTTTCGGTTCGGCACCTTGCGCCGAAGCGGGCCCGACCAGCGACCCAAGTGATAAGGAGGTGGCCGCCATGACGGCCCAAATCAAAGCACGGCAGAAGGCGGATCGGTAGGTCGAAAATCGCATAAGGGCTCCAGAGAGCGAATGAGGCGTTTGGCGGGTGCTAACAAACCGTGAATGCGGTACGACTCGTCGATCCACAAACCAAAACGGATGGGACGGGAGGGATAGGACGAACAGGGCTCCGGCGATCGCGGGTCAAGCCGCTTTTTGGCATCGTCGTCGCACGATCTAGCATAACATCTGCCGCCCTGCCAGTTCAGGGTCGATTCGGTCGCGAAATCGCCTTGATCGTGTCGCCCCGCCGGATCAGCCGATGATTTCGCTGACGACGCGGGCCTCGGCGTTTTCGACCAGCGTCAAGGTCCTCGCCCCGAGCCGGAATTTCAGCTCGCGGTGATCGAGCCCGAATCGGCTCAGCACCGTCGCGAGCCAATCGTGGTGGGTCACCTTGTTCTCGACGGCGTAGTGCGAAAATTCGTCGGTCACGCCGTGGACATGACCGGACCTCAAGCCAGCGCCGGCAACCCACATGCTGAAACCATACGTGTTGTGGTCGCGGCCGACCCGCTTCATCTCGGTGTCGCCGACGGGGACCTGGATCGTCGGCAACCGACCCATTTCGCCACCCCAATGGACGAGCGTCGTATCGAGCAGCCCCAGCCGCTTCAAATCCTTGACGAGCGCCGCGGCGGGGCGATCGATCTCGCGGCAACGGTTCGGCAACTCGGTAGCGATCGACGAATGGTGGTCCCAGCTCTGGCCGTTGTTGAAGATCTGGACGAAGCGGACCCCGCGTTCGACGAGCCGCCTCGCGATCAAGCACCGTGTCCCGTAATCGCGGGTGACGTCTTCGTTGATCCCGTACAGTTCGAGCGTCTCTGCCGTCTCCCCCGAAATGTCAAACGCCTCGGCCGCCGATAATTGCATCCGCGCCGCCAATTCGTAGCTCGCCATCCTCGCCGCCAAGTCGTTTTCGCCGGGGAACAGTTCGGCATGTTCGCGGTTGAGTTTTTCGAGGAACCGAAGCTGTTCGGCTTGCGCCTTGCCTCGCAAGTGTGCCGGGGGGTTGAGGTTGAACATCCGCGGCTCCGTCGGCCGCACGACTGTCCCTTGGTAGATCGACGGCAACCCGCCGTTGGACCAACTGTCGCCCCCGCAGATCGGCAGCCCCGAGGGGTGGGTTAGCGCCACGTAGGCAGGGAGGTTTTGCGATTCGCTCCCGAGCGCATACGTGAGCCAGCTTCCGAGCGTCGCACGCCCGCCGACGATGCCCCCCGTGTTCATCGCGAAGAAGCCCGGAAAGTGATTGTTCACCGCGGAATGCATCGACCGGATCAGGGTGATCTCATCGGCGATCTCGGCGAGGTGCGGGAGCAGGTCCGAGATCTCCATCCCGCACTCGCCACGCGGCTTGAAGGGCCACTGCGGCGCCATGATTTGACGGCTCGCTTGCGCCGCATTGTCGAATTTGATGTCCCCATCAAACTGCTGGCCATCGCGTTTCATGAGCTCCGGTTTGGGGTCGAACAGATCGATCTGGCTCGGCCCCCCCATCATGAACATCGAGATCATCGCCTTGGCACGGGCCGGTAGTGGCGGTTGCTTCGGCATCAAATCATAGACCGGTGGTTCGAGCGGAGGCTTGACCGGTGCCGCTCCCCCGGATTCTGCCCCAAACAACCGATCCTCTTTCAAGAGCAGCCCCGCGGCGACCGCCCCCAGCCCGAAGACCGAGGATTGCATCAGGTGCCGGCGCGAACATAGCCCCGATGGGAGATGAAGCGGGATCGAAGGGTCTCGGCGGTTCACGTGATTACCCGTGGAAGGCGTGTCGTTCTTGGTTAGCGGATCGTTTTCGTCGTTTTCATTTCGCCGCGGTCAATTCCCTTTCGGTTTTGCCCGCAAACCTTTCGCTTGCGGGCATCATGCACGCGGCCGCGTCGCTTGGGAGGGCGGTCCCTTGCTCTAGGGCTCATGCTCTAGGGCTCATGGTCTAGGGCTCACCCGGGCCATCGCGTTTCACTCCAAATAAAGGAACCGGTTCGATGCGACCAACATCTGGCAAAGGCTGGCGAGCCCGCGCCGAGTTGCCGCCTCCGGATCCTGCTTCATCTTCTCTTGCCAAGCCGCCTCCGTGTCGCCTCGGAACAGTTCGGTTTGACCGTCCCAAAACGCTTGGCTTACCGTGATCTCCTTTTCGGTGGGCTCGTGGCCAAAGGTCAATTCGAAGGCGAGTTTCATACGCCCCTTCGCGTCACCACCTTCGTCCCAAACTCGCTGCGAAATCCTCTCCGCCAACTCGACCACCCACCCGTCGTTCATGAGCAACAGCGCCTGCGGCGTGACGGTCGACGAACCTCGCTGTTGGCAATTGGGCGACAATTCCGGGAGGTCGAATGTCTGCAGGACGTTCAGCCGGAGCGATCGGTGAGCGCTCAGGTAAAGGCTGCGGCGAAACGCCTCCGAGCCCGCCCCGTTGATCCCGGCGAAAAGGCCATCACGCAGCAGCCGGTTACCGATCACCGCTTTCCCCTCATCGTCCTCGCTGACCGGCACGCTCGGCCCGCCCATTTGGTCGTCGAGCTGGCCGCTGATCGCGAGGACCGCATCCCGGATCGCCTCGGCGTCCAGCCGCCTAAGCTTCATTCGGCCCAGCCAGCGGTTGTCCGGATCGAGCTCGCGGGATTTCATCCACCGCTGACGCGTCTCCCCATCGGCGGGATCGGGCGACGCGCTGCCGGCATCGGTCGGACCAGATCCTGACGCCATGGCTAGCCCTGAAGTTTGCGTGATCCCTGAAGCTTGGCCATAAACCTGTGACAGCACGATCTGGCGATGCAGCCGCTTGATGCTCCAGCCGCTACGGACAAAATCGTCGGCCAACCAATCGAGCAATTCCGGGTGCGAAGGTCGCGACCCGTTGAGCCCGAAGTCGCCAGGGGTCCGGACCAGCCCTTCTCCAAAGTGGTGCATCCAAACGCGATTGACGATCACCCTGGCCACCAATGGGTGTTCGCCATCGGTCAGGTGACTCGCGTAGCTGAGCCGGTCGGTGATCGGGGCGATGGCGGTCAGGCCGCTCGCGTTC
Source organism: Planctomycetaceae bacterium (assembly GCA_040375695.1). Lineage (GTDB taxonomy): Bacteria > Planctomycetota > Planctomycetia > Pirellulales > Pirellulaceae > UBA6163. Next base: position 20,523 of record JBEIRZ010000024.1, on the reverse strand, counting down.
GACGCTTCCTCGTTTTCGGCCGGATCGCAAATGTCGCTGGCGTCCGTCGTGCCGGTCGTCGCGCTCGGATCGGTCACGGCCACGGATGTCTGTCGGTTCGCCGCAGCTTCGCCGGCGATGGCGCCTGCATCGACGCCCCGGCCCAACAGCAGCACGGCCAATTCGCCCGGCTCGACGCGGGCCTGCGGCGATTCGGGATCACCTCGGAAAAAGACGTGGCTTTCCGGTTTCGGGTTCGTCTCGCGGACCGCCATCACCAGCCGATCGATCGGCTTGCGATCTCGAATCGCGGCGACCTTCTTTTCTTCCTCTTGAAAACCGCGGTGGGCGGCGTTGTCGTATTCGACCAATTGGCCAACGATCCAATCGATGGTCCGGACCTTGGGGTGCTTTTCGAGCAACGCTTTCTGTTCCGGGGTCTGGTCTTTTTCCGATGTCGTGACGGCCTTGCGGAGCGTTTCCCGAAGCTCTTCCGGGGCGGCCATGATTTCGCGGTCTTGGATCTTTTGGCAGTGCTCTCGGCGCCGCGCGTTGATCTCTTCCTGCAGCGCGACCGCTTCGGCTTCGATCGCCGCGCGGGCTTGGCGGGTCGACTCGTTCGTCATGTCGATCAATCGCTCGGAAGGCTTTTTCCATTGTCGGATCGGCATCACCGGGTCGAGGACCGCGCGCAGTCGATAATAATCCTCGATCGTGATCGGGTCGTAACGGTGGTCGTGACATTGGGCGCAGGCGACCGTCAAACCGAGAACCGCCGAAGAGAAGACCTGCACCGTGTCGGCCACCGTCTGGTTGCGGTTGGCAAGCGTGTCATCGGTTTGGGTGATGTCCTTCACCTGCCTTAAAAAACCGGTCGCCGCCAAGAGTTCGGCATGGCGATCGTTGTTCGGATCAGGCTCACCTTCGATCAACAAGTCTCCTGCCAATTGCTCGATCAGGAATTTGTCATACGGCAGATCGTCATTGAACGCTTTGACGACGTAATCGCGATAACGCCACGCATGCGGACGGGGTTGGTCTTTTTCTGCTTGCCCTTCGCTCTCGGCATACCCCGCGACGTCAAGCCAATGGCGGGCCCACCGCACCCCGTACTGCGGCGATTGCAACAACCGATCGACGACCTTTTGTCGCGCGCTGGGGGACGGATCCGCCAGAAACTCCGCGAGCTCCTGCGGGCTTGGCGGAAGGCCGGTCAATCCGAAACGGACCCGACGCAGCCAAGTCCTCGGATCGGCCTGGGGTGCGAAATCAAGACCCTCTTTCCGTAAGGTGGCCAGCACCAGGCGATCGATCGGGCCGAGCGACCCCGCATCGACAAACGCGGGCAGCGAAGGCCGGGTCACGGGGCGAAATGCCCAATGCCCGAGCTCCTCTTCGGTGAACCTCGCATCCGCCGGATCGAGCGGCTCGTCCCTTGCCGTCTTCGCCCCGTCACGGATCCAATTCGCGATCAGCTCTCGCTCTTTCGCCGAAAGCTTTTTGGGGCCCGGGGGCATCTCCTCCGCTTCGACTCGCTTCCAAAGCAACGACTCCTCCGGCTTGCCGGCCACGATCGCGGCGCCCGATTCGCCTCCGGCCTGCATCAGCCTGACCAGTCGCATATCGAGTTCCCCCGATTTCTCTTCCTCTTCGCCGTGACACATGAAGCAGTGCGTCTTCAGGATCGGGCGGACCTCCCTTTCGAAAGTCAACGCCGGCGACGCTTCGGCGCCGCTGGCCCGCTGAACGGTCCCCTCACCCAAGATCGTTTCGCCGAAGCTCACCAAGGCCAACGACCCGCAGGCCGCCCATCGCAGGGCAAACGCCAAACGGCCGGCAGTGGTTTCGCTTCGGACCGCACGTCGGTGATTCGCTCGCATCGGCAAAAATCCGCCATCAAGGAGGGGACGCCGCCCCGGCTGGTTCCGCCGCAGACGCCATCGGACGGTCATCAAGGTGGGATCACGCGGGCTTATCGCCCGGAAGCCAAATTATACCGCACAAAGGCCCCGGCCGCGAACGATCACGCTCCGGCCGCCTGTCGCGGTCCGGTTCGCCCTTGGGGCGAGCCGCGGACCGGGTTGTGCGGCAAGACGGACCAATGATTTTCCCCGCGATTTGGTGTATGTTAAACGTGTTGCCGAGAACCCGCCGAGGAATAATCCTGTCATGACTTCACGTGCCGTCCTAGCGCCGATCATCGCTTTTTTATTCGTCTTTGTCGCCGGCCGTGCCTGGGCAGAGCAACCGCTGCTTCAGAAAGGAGATCGATTGGCGTTGGTCGGCGGGACCTTCGTCGAAAGGATGCAACCGACACCCTGGTTGGAAGCCGAATTGCAGGTCCGCCAACCCGATTGGCAATTGAAGCTTCGCAATCTCGGTTGGTCCGGCGATGATGTTCATTGTTTCGCCCGCAAGGTCTTTGACCCGAACCCCGAAAACGGCTTCAAGCGACTGCATAACGACCTCGATTTGGCGAACCCGACCGTTGTCCTCTTCGCTTACGGGTTTGCCGAAGCGAGCAACGGACAGGCCGATGTCGATCGTTTCGAATCCGGTCTGACGCGGCTGGTCGAATCGAACCGAGAGAAAGGGAGGCGGGTTATTTTGATGCGACCCTTCGCCTACCCTGGGGTCCGAACCCCCGGTTATGCCGAACGGATCAAGGCTTGTGGCGAAATCGTCGACAAGGTCGCGGCGAAGCTCGAAATCCCCGCGTTAGGGGTTACCTGCGACCAGTTCCAAGCCGACGGGCTCCTCCCCAGCGACGCCGGGTACCGCGCGATCGCGACGCAACTGGCTCAGCAACTGGTCGGCGGTGGTCAGGGCTTATCGGACGAGGCCGTCAGCTCCGAGCCCTACCAGGAATTGTCCCGGCTCATCACCAGGAAAGACGAATTCTTTTTCCACCGGCACCGCCCGCAGAACGAAACCTACCTCTTCCTCTTCCGTAAACACGAACAGGGGAACAACGTCGTCGAACTCCCCGAGTTCGACGCGCTGGTCGACCAGTTTGAAAGCCAGATCTGGCGACTGGCGACCCAGGTCAAACGTTGACAGCGCTGCTCGAATCGTTCCGCTTCGCCTCGCAATGGCCGTGGCTCCTCCTGCTGTTGCTCACGGCGCCGCTGTGCCTTGCGGCTTGGCGATGGCGAACCTTCCCGACGTGGCGTTGGATGTGGCCGCTCGCCGCTTCGCTCATTTTCAGCATCATCGGGGTCTTCTCCCCCGCATGGCTCCCAGCGGTCTTGGTCATCGACGCCTTGGCGGTTGCGGCGATCGTCACCGACCTGGTGATGCTGATGGCGATCGCCACGTCCAAAATCGAAGTTGACCGATCGGTGCCGCGTACCGCGTCGCTGGGCGTACCGCTGCGATCGGAATTGACCGTCATCAACCGGACCGGCATGAGGCTCCGAGGCCTCGTTCGCGATGACGTCCCCGACGATTTCACCAGCCGCCCCGATCACGCCGCACTCGACTTGCCGCCGCTGGGGATCGCGACATTCACCCGCCAATTGCTCCCGGGCCGACGCGGCGCCTTCGCGCTGCAGCGCACCGACCTTCGGTTGGTCAGCCCCCTAGGGTTGTGGGTCCGACAAATCCGCGTCAACCACAGCGACCGGTTGAACGTCTACCCCGACATGAAACAACTCGGCAATTATGCCCTGCTCGCAAGGACCAATCGGCTCAGCCTGATCGGGGTCCGCCGCTCACGCCGTATCGGTCAGGACAGCGATTTCGAGCGGTTGCGGGATTACACCCGCGATGACAGTTATCGCCACATCGATTGGCGAAGCACCGCCCGCCGCGCCAAGTTGACGGTCCGCGAGTTCCAATCGGACCAGAGCCAACGGATCGTCTTCATGCTCGATTGCGGGCGGATGATGACCAACCGCCGCGAAGGTTATACCCTTCTCGATCATGCCCTCAACGCGACGCTGATGATGTCCTACGTCGCCTTGGCCAAAGGGGACGAGGTCGGGCTGCTCTGCTTCAGCAACACGGTCCACAATTACATCCCGCCAAGGGGCGGGGCGAGCCAGATGAATCGGTTGCTGCAGGCCGGCTTCGACCAATTTCCACGGATGGTCGAATCGAGGTACGACGACGCCTTCCTGCACCTTACGAATCAGTGCAAGCGACGCTCGCTGGTGGTGTTGGCGACCAACCTGATCGATTCGGTCAACGCCGATCGTGTCGTCGGTCACCTCTCGAAATTGACCGGCCGACATTTGCCGCTGGGGGTGCTGATCCGCGATCGCCAGATGTTCGATGCCGCCGATTCCCCCGATGGCGGGCCGATGAACTTGTATTCCGCCGCCGCGGCCGCCGATATCCTCCTGTGGCGTCACGAGACGATCACCAACTTGCGACACCGCGGCGTGCTGATCGTCGATGCCTTCCCCGAAGAAATGACCGCCCCGATGATCAACGAATACCTTCGCATCAAAGCGAAACACCTCCTCTGAACGTTTTCACGACGGTTATTCTTGGACCCGCATGGCACCGATGGTCATCCCGCCAAAGCGAACCAACCCCTTCGAAGCGTTTATTTAAAAATTTATTTGACCCCGATCGATCTGCTTTCACCTCTCCCACAGGCTCCGATTCCCGATGGCCGCTAACACTTCCGAAAATTCGCTCCAGCAACTCAAACGCTTCACGACCGTCGTCGCCGATACCGGCGATTTCGCTTCGATGAGACAGTTCACACCCCAAGACGCGACGACCAACCCCACCCTGATCGAAAAGGCGGTCGATATGCCCGCCTACCAACCGTTGCTCGACAAGGCGATCGCCGAAGGACGTGGCTCCTCCGGCTCGCCGGAAGAACGCGCCCGCCAGATCATCGATCGGCTCCTGATCCTCTTCGGCTGCGAGATCCTCAAGATCGTCCCCGGACGGGTCTCCACCGAAGTCGACGCCAGGCTTTCGTTCGACGTCGCAGGGACGGTCGATAAGGCGCGGCATCTGATCTCGATGTATCAGGCCGCCGGCATCCCCCGCCAGCGCGTCCTGATCAAAATCGCCTCGACCTGGGAAGGTGCCCAAGCCGCAAAGGTTCTCCAGCAAGAAGGGATCGCTTGCAACCTGACGCTGATGTTCTCGCTCCCACAAGCCGTCGCCTGCGCCGAGGCCGGCGCGACGCTGATCTCGCCCTTCGTCGGACGCATCTATGACTGGTTTAAGAAAAGCACCGGACAGGAATATTCTGGCCCCGATGACCCCGGCGTCCGCTCCGTCCGCACCATCTATGCCTACTACAAAAAATTCGGCTATCGGACCGAGGTGATGGGGGCCAGCTTCCGCAACGTCGGGCAGATCCTCGAACTCGCCGGCTGTGACCTGCTGACGATCAGCCCGACGCTGCTCGCCGAACTCCAAAACGCTTCGACCACCGTGACTCGCAATCTCAACCCCGACGCCGCCACAGCCGACCCGATCTCTCGCATCCCGTGCGACGAAAAGTCGTTCCGCAGGCTGCTCAACGACGACGCGATGGCGACCGAAAAACTCGCCGAAGGGATCCGACTCTTTTCTGCCGATATCGTCAAACTCGAAAGCAAAATCGTCGCGCGGCTCGCCTAACAGCAAGACCCGCTCGATTGCTCGCCACGCGGGGACGCCTTGTTGCCCAAGGGTCCCCCGCTCTCGCGTTCTCCCCCCATTTCCAACCCGCCCCCGGCGGCCTCGTTTCATCGCCGAACGGGAAAAAAATACGTCGCCTCCCCATTTCTGGCCGACCCATTCGGGGCTTTTCTCCGCAAAACCCCAAAATATCGTGGGTCAGGGGGTTGTGTTGAGACTGATTCTCATTAACAATAAGTCTAGCCAGCGATTGGGACGCTTGACCGAAGCGTTGCCCTAGCCAGCCAAGGTTTCAAGATCGAACCACGTCATCGATTTGGCTGCCGGAGGCTCTCGCCATGCACACCCTTCCTTCCCTTTCCGTCGAACCCCAATCCCCTGTCGCTCGACGCGGCTTCACCCTCGTCGAACTCCTCGTTGTCATCGCGATCATCGGGGTCATGGTCGGTCTGCTCTTGCCCGCCGTCCAATCGGCCCGCGAAGCCGCTCGCCGCATGCAGTGCAGCAACCATCTCAAACAGATCGGCTTGGCCTTTCACAGCTACGAAGCGGCCCACCGCGTCTTCCCCCCAGGCTTCGTCTCTCGCGTCACCGGCCCCTGGCCAGGTGGGGGCAATGACCCGGTCCCCGAAGTCGGTCCCGGTTGGAGCTTCTTCGCGATGATCCTCCCGCAGATCGAACAATCGAATCTTTACGACTCGATCAATTTCCAACTCCCGATCACCAGCCCCGCCAATCAGCCGGCCCGCAGCACTCGCGTCAAAGAATTCCAATGCCCGTCCGACGCCTGGAACGAAGCGGTGACCATTTGGCCCAATTCGATCGGGATCAATGACTTGGCCCATACCAGCTACGTCGGTTGCCTCGGCGGCGGTGACCCGGCCAACGCCCCGCGGTACAGCGCGATGTACGAACAGCAACCCTTCAACGGCATCTTCCATCGCAACGTTGGGGTTCGTCACGCCGAAATCACCGACGGCTTATCCCACACGATCGGGATCGGGGAACGTTCAAGCATGTTTGCCCCCAACGGATGGGCAGGCGTCATCCCCACCGCCCAAACCGTCTTCTCGCCTCGTATCGCACAATTGCGCGGACAAAAGGTCGGACAGACGGCCCGCCCCGCGATCACGATGGCGACCGTTCACGTCCGCACCGGTGGCCCCAACGCCCCGACCGGTAGCCCCGGAGGTTTTTGGGGACCCCACACCGGTGGTTGCCTCTTCCTCCTGATGGACGGCTCGACCCACACCATCGCGACGAACGTCGATATGTCGATCTACCGCGCCATGGCAGGCCGTAACGACGGGATCCCCGTGGCCCTCCCTTAAGGCCCCGCCCCTTCTCTCCCAACCGCACCCGTTGCGGTTTGTCCTTCCCGCGGCGAACCGAATAAATAAAACAGCGCCGGAGTGACGACCTGGTCGAGCGCCGTTGATGCGATCATCCCGCCGAACAAAACGACCGATAACGGATAGAGCAACTCCTTCCCCGGCTCCCCTGCCCCGAACAGCAGCGGGATCAGCCCGACGAAACTCGTCATCGCCGTCATCATCACCGGGGCCAACCGCTCCAGGCTCCCCCGCACGATCATCTCCTTCCCAAACGGCATCCCTTCTACTGCCATCAGGTGGTGGTAGTGTGAAATCATCATGATCCCGTTGCGGCTGACGATCCCGATCAGCGTGATGAAGCCGACCCAATGTGCCAGCGTCAGGTGCGTCTGCTCGACCCAAACCCGTGGCCAAAGGTACCACGGCTGATCGGCAAACAACGCCAGCTCGGGCCGGTTAACGATCAGCAGCGCGATGATCGATCCCAACGCCGCCAGCGGCACGTTGGCGATCACTTGCAGCGCCGACCGCTGTGACCCCACCGCTTTAACGAGCAACAGATAGACCCCGACCAGGCTTAGCGCCGACATCCCCCAAAGCCTCACCGTCGCCTCTTGCCGCGCTTCGAATTGCCCGTCGTATTCGAGGTAATACGTCCCCGGAAGTTGCCGCAGCGACCCTTCGATCGGTCGCAGCGCCTCCTTGATGTCACGCACCACCCCTGCCAAGTCTCGCCCCTCGACGTTGCAAAAAACCGCGACCCGCCGCTGCGCGTTCTCCCGATTCAACACGTTGGGGCCCGTCGTGTCGAGGATCTCGGCGACTTGAGAGAGTGCGACCTTCGCCCCCGACGGCGTTTCCAAAATCGTCTCTTCGATCACCTCCGGGTCAAGCCGCGATTCCTCGTCATACCAAACGACGACCCCAAAGTACTTGTCCTCTTCGATCACCTGCGATACTTGTCTCCCTTTGAACGCCGTCTCCAAGACTTCCGCCACGTCACCGGGGGCGAGCCCGTACCGCGACGCCTCCTCGCGTTTGACCCGCATCTGCAATTGCGAGATTTCGATCTGCGGTTCGATCTGCAAATCGACCACCCCCGGGATCGATTGGATCCGCGATTGGATGTCGTACGCCGCCGTCCGCAGCTCCGTCAGCTCCGGACCAAAGACCTTGATGGCGATCTCGGCGCGAATCCCCGACAGCAGGTGATCGAGCCGATGCGAGATCGGTTGCCCGATGTTGACCGCCGCCCCCGGGATGCTCGAAATCCGATCCCTCACGTCCGCCACCAAATCGGCCGGTGACCGCCCGCGGTATTCGAACCCCCACAGGTGCGCCACCGGGATCGCCCGCAGCACCGCATATCGCCACCCTTCCTTCTCGACCTTGTGCCTCGCGAACCGCACTTCGAATTCGGTGTTGTTGACCCCTTCGGCATGCTCGTCCAATTCCGCCCGGCCGGTCCGCCTCGCGACCGATAACACCTCCGGGATTTCCAACAGTTCGGCTTCGACACGACCGGCAACCCGCTGACTCTCTGCCAGCGATGTCCCAGGCTCTAGCCTCAAATTGACCGTCGCGGTCCCCTCGTTGAACTGCGGAAGGAACTCACCTCCCATCCAGGGCAAGATCGAACAACTGAGCACGACCATCAAACCCACCGCTGCCAAAACCCGCTTGGGCCGATCCAACGTCCACAGCACGATCCTGCGGTCGATCCCTTTCATCCATCGCAACAATCGCGGCTCACGCGGGTCGGCCAAAAACGGGGCCCGCGGCAACAAAAAGCTGGCCAACACCGGGGTGAAGGTCAACGAGACGACGAGCGATGAGATGAGCGAAACGATGTACGCGATCCCCAGCGGGGCGAACAAACGCCCCTCGATCCCCGACATCATGAATAGCGGGAACACGACCAAAACCACGATCAGTGTCGCGTAGACGATCGAATTGCGGACCTCTCGCGAAGCCGAATAGATCACCTCGATCGCACCCTTTTGTTCTCCCGGCGGCAACGCCCTGTTTTCGCGGAGCCGCCGATAGATGTTCTCAATGTCGACGATCGAATCATCCACCAAATCGCCGATCGCCACCGCGATCCCGCCCAGCGTCATCGTGTTGATCGTGATCCCTGAAAAATAAAAGACGATCAGGGTTAACAAGATCGAAAGCGGCATCGACGTCAACGAACTGATGCTGGTCCGAAAATTCCCCATCAACAGGAACAAGACCACGACCACCCAAATCGCCCCGTCGCGAACCGCTTCCCCCACGTTCGCCACCGCCGCTTCGATGAAGTGGCTCTGACGAAATACGTCCGATTCGATCGTCACGTCACTGGGCAATTCGCTCCGAAGCGACTCCAGCACCCGGTCGATCCTGCGATCGAGCGCCACCGTGTCGGCGTCAGGCTGTTTTTGCACCGTCAACATCACCGCCGCACCCCCTCGCCGCGATCGATCCGCCGGCGCGCCCGTCCCTGCACGGGGTCCTGCACCTTCACCCTCCCTGATGACCGAATCACTTTTGGACCGCTGGTACTCTTCGGGGCGTTGCACGGCGAGATCGACATCGGGGTCGACCTTCACGACGACCGAAGCGTCACCTCGCTTGATCGGCCCGCCGAATTTCACTTCGGCCACATCGCCAATCCGAATCGGGACCTGATCCCGCCAGACGATCGGCGTCGCGGCGATCTCTTCCAGCGACAGCGACTGCCCTTGGATCCGAAGCAGCGACTCCTTGTCGCCGCGATTCATGACCCCACCCCCCGCCAAAACGTTCGCCTTCGCGGTCGCTTCGGTCAATTGGGCAAGCGTCACGCGACGGGCCGCGAGCTTGGCGGGCGACGTCAACACCTGATACTGTTTCAGCGTCCCTCCCATCACCGATACCTGGGAAACCCCTTCGATCGCGAGCAGCCTGTTCCGCAGCATGAACTCACCGAGCGTCCGCAATTCGATCGCTTTCGCCTCCGCCTCGGCGGCCGACGCCGGCTCCCGGTCGCTGCGAATGGCGAGCAACAGGATCTCCCCCATGATCGACGAGATCGGTGCGAGCACCGGCTCAATCCCCTCTGGCAATCTCGTTCGCGCGAGCTGCAGTTTCTCCGTCACGATCTGACGATCGATAAAGACGTCAGTCCCCCAGTCGAATTCGACCCAGATGATCGAAAACCCGATCGCCGAAGAGGACCGGACCCGCTTGACCCCCGTCGCCCCGTTGAGCAACAACTCGATCGGCCGCGTCACCAAAACCTCGACCTCTTCCGGCGCCAGCCCCGGCGCTTCCGTCATGATCGTGACCGTCGGCCGGTTCAAGTCGGGAAAGACGTCAATCGGCATCGTGCGGACAAGCGACACTCCGGACACCACGACCAACAGCGCCGCGATCGCGACGATCGCCCGGTTTTCTAGCGACAGACGGATGATTCGATCGAGCATGAAGGTTTACCTCAGTGATGCGTATGCGGTTTGCAGTTCCCTGCCACCGCTCGAAACGACCTCTTCGCCAGCGACCAACCCGGCAAGCACCTCCGTGAACTCCCCGTCCGAACGACCGATCTCCAATCGACGCCGCTCCACCCTACCCCCCGCCTTCAAAACGAATGCCGTCAACCGGATCCCGTCCCGCAGCACCGCCGAACTCGGTACCGCAAGTGCCTCGACCCCCATCGACGTTGTGACTACAACTGTAGTAAGCGTTCCTGGCCACAGCCGCGGACGACCCGCAGCGGGCTTGGGCTCCAGCCATACTCGCCTCGTCCGTGTCGTGTCATCGACCACCGGACCGACCCGCGACACCGACACCGGTACCCTAATTTCGGGATTCGCGATCACCGTCGCCACACCCTCATCCCCTGGCGATAACGCGTTGCCAAATGCCGACGGCAACCTCCCTTCGATCCAAACCTCTTCGACGTTCTGAATCTCGCCCAGCGGCTGATTGGCGGCGACCGTCTCGCCGATGCTGGCCGTTGAGGTGGCGACCCGGCCGCCAATCGCACTGCGGATCGGCAGGTACTCCAGCACCTTTCGGTCGCTCACGATCGACGCGATCGCATCCGCTGTCAGTCCGAGCGTCGATAATTTCCGCTTCAGGCTTTCCACGCGGATTTCCAACTGCTCCGCACGCGCTCGCGTTTCGATCGCCACACGCAACGACACGGCATCACCACGCAGCGCTTCGAGCCGTTCCGCACGGCGTCGCGATAGGTCGGCCTCCAGCACCGTCGTTAACAGATCAAGCTGCATCGTGTGAAATTCCGGTGATGCGATCTCGATCAGCACTTCCCCCGCCACGACCTCTCGGCCGGGGCTGAGCAGGTTTCGGTGGATCGTCCCGTCGAGCTGCGATGACAGCACGCTCCGGTTTTTGGGGGGCAAGATCACCGTCGCCGGCAATTCCACCGTCTCCGCGATCGGCCGCCGCGCCGCGATCGTGGTCGCGAGCCCCATCCGCCGCCGGTCCGCTGCCGAGAGCTTCAGCACTTCCAAAAAGAGTAGGCTCGACAGACCATGCCCCCCTGCAACAACAACTCGGTCGCCAGGGTAGACCTCCCCGTCAACGATTTCGACCATCGGACCGGATGCATTGCGCTTCTCGGAAACCCGATCGCCAAGTTTAACGTACCGCTTGCGGTATTCCGCCGATTCCCGGGTCGACGCCTCTTCCACCAACACGTACGGCTGCAGCCCGTCGCTGTGGATCGCCCCTCGCGGGACGGTGATCTTCTCATCACCGCTCGAGATCCGAACCTTGGCCCGCCCGACTACCCCGGGGACGATGTCGGGATGTGCGACTGACATCCATGCCCAACCGGTTTGCGTCTGGGGATCCAAGCCCACATCGAGACGATCGATCGATCCCTCGATCGCGGAGTTAAGGTTTGGCAATTCGAGCCGGACCCCTTGGCCGACCGCGACCCGGTAGAAATCTTTTTCGAGCACCTGAAGCCTGACCCAAACATGATCCGTGTTGATGATTTCGAACAGGTGCTCAAACGCCTCGACATACTTCCCTTCCGATAGGTCCGAATGAACGACCCGTCCCGCGATCGGCGAACGGATCAGATAACGGGCCTCACCCGGTTCGACCTTCGAGGATGGGTCGAGGTTAATACCCAAAGTACGAGCCCTGATCCGCGCGATTTCGAGACGGTTTTCGGCTTGCGCGTGCGAGGTCTCTAAATCCAATAGCCGTTGCATCGGGACGGCACCCGCCAGCGCCGTCGGTCGCGTGATTTCGAGCAGCTTGGCGTTTAGCGCTAAATCCTTTTCCGCTTGCAGGTACTCAAGCGTCACCGCTTCTAGCTCTCGGCTACTCAATTCCGCGATCACCTGCCCGGCCGCGACGCCGTCTCCCGGATTTGCCAAGAGCTTCGTGATCCGCCCCGAAATCCTTGCCGAACCGAAAGCCCTCGCCTCCCATGCGGGAACAGTCTCGGCATACAGGGACAATTCGGACCGGACCGTCCCGACGACGACCTCTTCCGATCTTAGCCCGATCGCTTCACGCGCCTGTGCCGTCAATGTGATCTTGCCGCTGCGGGTATTGACCAATACCCCTTTCGATGGCAACGGCTGGTGACCCTCATGCGCGATCACGGCATCGCCCATCGGATCCCCGAGCAAGATCACCAAGACCGCCAGCGTTATCGCTGGGACCTGTCGATAATCCATGTTCATGCTCCCTTTTCGTCGCTCACGGCTTCACATAACTTTCCGGCGGTGCCAGCGGCGCGTCAGACGCCTTGGCCGCTTTCAAAAATTCATAGATGCACGGCGGGCAACAAAATTGGTAAGACTTGCCGTCAATGACCCAACTGAAGAGCGGGTTCGCCTTCGTTTCGGTGATCGGGCAAATGCGATCCCCAGCTTTCGGTTTCATGTCATGGGTTGATTTGATCCCTTTGAATTTTTGCGAAGGCGTGACACCCCCGTTCGCTTCGATGTCGGCCGCGGTGTATCGGCCACCCGCGGTCAAGTAGAGCTCGCGCTCTTCCTCCGTCACCACCTTGGCGGGCATCGCCGATTCCTCATGGGCCGATTCGCCAGACACGAACCCTAACCGAAAGCGTTCCCCCGCGACGCGAATGTTGGGGATCGTGACGTCGATCTCGCGGCCGATGTACTTCTGCGGCAATTGCCCTAAGAACAGCGACGTTTTTCCTTCTGTATCGCCGTCCTGGGGCGACGGTTCGAACTCGATCGCTTCGGAATCGACATCCCCCGCCCCTTTGATGAATCCTTTCAAGGTTTGGCGTTCGACGTCGATCACCCGGCTCTCGTCCTGCCCGAGCGTGTAAAGCCTGACGACCCCCGCCGAGTCGATGACCGCTTCGACGTGATAACTGTCGCGTCCCAGCGGCACGATGATCCCGCCATGCGCCCCAGACTTGTGACCATGCCCCGCTTCGGCGATGGCCGCCGCGGTTATCACCTCACCGTCGTTTGGCTCTTCAGCCGGACCCGATGCCCCTACCGTCTCCGGCAGTCCCTCCTTTCCCTCCTCCTTGCTCGAAGGTTGGCATCCGATGACGGTCACCGCAACCGCCACGACCGGGACGAGCCATTTCCATCTCTGATTCCTGATCTTCATCTTTCGAATCCTTAAGTATGAATCGATATCTTCTGTGTTGGTGACGCGTTCGCATCGCGAAGCGTTCTCTTCAAATCGCTTGTTCAATTCGATCGCGTACGATCAAAGCCGATCGCGAAAACTTGGGGTGATCCCTCGTGTGATTCCCAATCCCGTCGATGGTGCGTTGACAACAGATGAGGTCGCGGATCGCTCAGCTCAAACGGCGTCGGCCGATTCGGCTCATGGGCCGCGAACAATCCCGAAGACTTGCCCATTGGCAGATCGATCGGGCTCGAAGCGAGAGCGACTGACAACCTCAATCAAAAGGGTGCATCGCTCGGATCAATTTTTCCAAAGACAAGCGACGGATTGCCAAGAATGTCCGCCAAAGCGGATCGGGATATCCGACCGGTCCGCCGAGACCGATCGTGACTGGGTGAACACCAACAGGTCATCGGCAGGGAACTCGACGCGATCAATCGCGGTCCCTTTAGTGACCTGATCTTTTTGTAGACCCAAGCCGATGTCGAGCTTTGGGCATCGACAATCGTCGGCCTGACACGCCAACCGGGAACCTAACCCGTCCGCGGTGACCGTTCTCTGCTCACCGGCGACGATTTGTCTCGCCGGGGCCTTGTTCGAACAACGTGGACAGCGGGGAACAGCCTCCTCGGTCCCTTCGATCATCGGCGCGCAGTGCCGCGACGCGGCGATCGATTCGGTGAACGCTTTCGTCCAAGCCGCGATGGCGACCTTGGGCAAACAGCAGCACGAAATCCCCCCAAAAATCTGGCCGTACGCGACCGCGAACAGCAACAGGATGTGGGGGATTCGAGACAACATTAAAGTTTCAGCGTTCGGTTTTCAACGTTTAACATCGGCAATGGCGTATCGCTTCACCTCAACGGGTCAAGTTCTGTGGGCTAGCCCCGTCGCGCCGCGATCAACCGTTTCATAAAATTATAGGTAGCGGTCGGAACAAAGGCTAACGCCAATCGGACCAAACCGTTCTCCCTCCCCTTTTTTTAGGAGAATTCCAGCCCAGTCAAGGTCGAAGTCCCGGTGCTGAATCGATCGACTTCGATCCCCAATCGCTGCAGCATGCTGACGTACAGGTTGCACAGCGACGGCGGGCTTTGCGGATCGAACGCCAAATGCTGGCCATGTCGGAATCCGCCGCCGGCCATCAAAATTGGCAGGTTCATCGTCGAGTGGCTGCTGGCGTCACCGAGGTTGCTGCCGAGGTAGACCATCGTGCGATCCAGCAGCCGCTGATCACCTTCTCGCGACTGCGATAACTTCCCGAGCAATTCCCCCAGCACCTTGATGCACTCTTCTTCGACCAGTTTGAGCTGTGTCAATTTGCCCGGGTCCTTCCCATGGTGCGACAGGTCGTGGTGACCCAAGGAGACCCCCGGGATCGGCGGCGCGCTCGTCGCCCCCGCCAGCATGATCGTGATCAGGCGGGTCGAATCGGTTTGGATCGCGAGGTGGGCGAGGTCGAACAGCAACCGCGTGCGTCCGATCAGGTCGGCTCGGTTGGTGATGTCCGTGGGGGGCTCCGCTTCGACCTTCGGTTTTGGCGTGCGAACCCATTTCTCCGCGACGACCAATCGCCGTTCCAATTCGCGGACGCTCGTCATGTACTCGTCGAGCGTCTCACGGTCCGCGGTCCCCAGTTCGCCTTGCAATGTTTTTGCTTGGTCACGAACGTCATCCAGGATGCTGCGTCCTTCGGCGAGCCCTCGCAATTGGCTCTCGACCTCGTCTTCCTTTCCATCGAGGAACATTTCGGCGAAAAGTCGCGATGGCGATTGGTGTGCCGGAATCCGAGCCCCGGTCCGCGTCCACGACAGCCCCAACCCTTCGCCCGACAAGGCCAAACTGGGGAATCGCGTCTGTTGCCCGATCTGCTCCGCCGCGAACGGGTCGACGGAGACCCCGTTACGGATCCCCGGCTGCCCCGCCCCCGGGACCCCGGTCAGGAATCCGTCGATCGCCTGGTGCCCGCCGCTGATCCCCGCTAACCCCGAAATCACAGTGAAGTCTTGGCGATGTGGACCGAGCAATTCGAGGTAAGGTGACGGTTTGTAACCGGTCC
Source organism: Planctomycetaceae bacterium (assembly GCA_040375695.1). Classification (GTDB taxonomy): domain Bacteria; phylum Planctomycetota; class Planctomycetia; order Pirellulales; family Pirellulaceae; genus UBA6163. The sequence continues at coordinate 4,932 of JBEIRZ010000024.1, read as the reverse complement.
CTTGTTCCTCCGGTATGAAACTGCCGGGATAAAAACCCAAGGGGGCGCAAATGCAAACGAGCCGGCGGGGCGGCGCCGGGGTCGACGCACCCAGCGCCCGGGCTGGCCTCGCGGCGTCGAACCAAGGTAACGCTAACGATACCCCCGCGGAGCAGAGAAACTTTCGTCGACGGAGCGGCATGCTGGTCTCCCTATCGTCTCGGTAACTATCACTGGTTCCTGAACAGCTCGCTCTGCACCACTTCATGCACGAGCGACCTGAATCCGTAATTCTCATCGCGAACCGATTCGACGATCGATTCGATCCCCTGCCGATCGGCAAGCGTCGTCGCGGTGCCGGTCGCATACGCCACCAGTTTACTCGCTAGCGCCCGGGAAAGCTGGTCAGCGTCGGAAGCGAGCAACGCCTTGAATTCGTCAATGTTCCCAAAGGCCCTCCCATCAAAAAGCCGATCGGCCGAATCGACTGCCGGCCCATGCTTGTACCGCATCCGCCTCCCGTCGACCGTCACCGGTTCGCCATCACCGATGCTCCGATAACGCTCCCTCCAACCCCCGACCACGTCGAAATTTTCCAACGCGAACCCGGGCGGGTCCATCAACAAATGGCAACTGGCGCACGTCGGTTCCTTGCGGTGCTTGGCCAATTGGTCGCGAATCGTCGTCGCCCCACGGATGTCGGGCTCGACCGCGCTGATGTTGGCCGGCGGCCGCGGCGGGGGCGTCCCCAGGATCCGATCGAGCACCCATGCGCCTCGAGTGATCGGCGATGTCGTCGTCCCATTCGCCGTCACCTTCAATACCGCCGCCATCGTCAACAGCCCCCCACGATGCGAATCCGGCGGAAACGCGACGCGACGAAATTCGAGACCCTCGACGCCAGGTATCCCATAATGCTTGGCCAATCGCTGGTTGATGATCCCGAAATCGGACCGGACGAAATGCGTCACGCTCAAGTCGTTGCGCAAGACATCCTCAAAGAAACGGTTCACCTCGGGGATCATCGCCTGCCGGAGCAAATCGTCATATTCGGGATAGAGCTGCCGGTCAGGCAACGTGCTGTCGATCTCGCGGAGCCCTAACCACTGGCCAGCGAAATTTTCAGTGAACTCGGCCGCTTTCGGGTCCTTGAGCATCCGCTCGACTTCGCCCCGCAACACCTCCGGCTGACCCAGTCGCCCCTCCTCGGCCAACCGGAAGAGCCCCGCGTCCGGCATCGAACTCCAGAGAAAATACGAAAGACGACTAGCAAGTGCGTGATCATCAAGTAGCAAAGGCCGCGGGACCGCCGACGCGTTGACCGTTGGCGTTTCGTCCTCCTTCACCCCGGATTCACGCAGGAAAAGGAAGCTGGGCGAAAGCAGGATTTCTCGTAGCCCCACACGGACGGCCCGTTCGAACGAATAACCGTCATCGAGTTTCGATCCGACTCGGGCCAAGGTCGGACGCAACTCTTCGTCGCTCACCGGACGCCGAAAGGCCCGCCGCGCAAAACCGCGTAAGATCCGCTCCGCGTCGGCCCGAGGCTCCTTCGACACAACCTCGCGCCGACTCGGGTTGTCAGCCGATGGCTCCAGAGGCAAATCGCCGAAGATCAAACGATGGCTCGGTGGTGGCCACGACTCGATCAACGGCCCCCTCATCTCGATCCACTGGACCGCCAACCCCGGCCCTTCGTACTTCTCCGCACCGCCGAGCGCAGGGAGGTCTCGAGGCCGCACCGGCGCATCGACCAACAGCCGAATGTTACGCCCCGCTTCCATCGATCGCGTGAATTCGAAGACCGTCGGCTTTCCCGGTAACGCCTCGAAATAATCGATCAAATACGGGGGATCACCCAAATTGTCCGTCCCGCCGTTGATGTGAAAAATCAGCGGCTTGTCGCTCTGATAAGCACTGGCCGAAATGCGGAATTGGTAGTTCCCGCGATGCCGCGTCAAAAAATTCCAAAAGACGAGCTGGATGTTCGATGCGAGGTCCGAGGCGAAGATCGCGACCCCGTCATCAAGTTGCCTATAGACGCCGTGCCGTTTCGTCCCCGGGTCATCCTTGATCTCGATCCGTTTTTCGACCAATGGCGGACGCGGCCCGCTGGCGATCGCTTCGTCCAGCACGATGTTCGCCGCGTTGAGGTACGATTCCAGCAAGTAAGACGAAAGGTGAAGCGATTCCGCATCGGTATCGAAACCCCCGCCGTTCGAATCCGCCGGCAGCACGCCGGTCAAGTCGACTTCGACCTGAAAGAGGTCCCGGACCGTGTTTTGATATTCGATCTGGTTGAGCCGCCGCAGCGGGGATCGGCCGACGATCGCCCGGCGGGCGGCCTCGGCACCCCCGATCTGGTCTTCGATCCACTTCACCATCGCGGCCGCCTCGGCGGGGGCCGGTCGCGGTTCCCCTTCCGGCGGCATCCGCCCGACCCGGATCTGATCAAGGACATCCTCCCAACGCTTCCGCATCGGCTGTCCCGTGAAATCGAGCGTCAACGAATCGCTAACAAAGTCCCCTTGTGGCTCTGGCCCCGAATGGCATTTGCGACAATGCTCCGCGAAAAAACGCGAAGCGGGTTGGCCGAGTGCGGTTTCCCCATCAGCCGCATCGGTCGAGTCGATAAACAACCCGACCGCGACTGCGAAGATCAGGAGGCGAAACATCGGCAAGCTCAACATCGTTGTCATCAGTCGGCGACTCCAGGCATCCCATGCGGACACATCTCGACACCAATTTAATTGTCAAATCAGCTAACAGCTACGAGATTTTACGATTGCCAAAATACCGTCATCGGTTCATCGCCCCCCCATCCGGCGATCCGTCATGACGGCCTGTCAAAGGTAAAAACGCCACCTGCGCGCCACAAACAATCGCCACAACGTAATTCGATGACCTCTTTAGCGAAGGGGTCTGCTGCCATCGATGCGTACTGCCGCAGCAGGCTCATTGCGATTCAACTGATTTCAACGACGCGCGGGCCAAGGACATCGAATCGAGGCTCGATCCCCAGTCCGGGTTCGGTCGACGCCCGCATCCGTCCGTCCTCACGACGCGGGGCCCCCGTCGCGTTGCTCACCGTGACATAACTGTTGAAGTCGGTGCTCGAAAACCGGAACTCTTCGGGCGTGCTGTGTGCCAAATGGGCGATCGCCGCGGTCGTGATGTCGCCTCCCCAACTGTCCTCCAGCGTCATCGCGATTCCCGTGCTCACGCACAAGTCACGCACTTGGCGAGTCTTCGTCAGCCCCCCAAGCTTGCTGATCTTGAGGTTGACAACGTCCATCGCAAGATCCGCTTTTGCGCGAAGCAACACGTCGAGCCCATCGATGTTTTCGTCGAGCACAAAGGGATGGTCGGTGCCCCGTCGCACCGCCAAGCACTCCTCATAGGTCAAACAGGGCTGCTCGATGTAAACGTCCAAGTCCCTGATCGCCCTCGCGACCCGGACCGCCTCGTGCTGCGTCCATCCGGTGTTCGCGTCGGCGACCAATCGGTTGTTCGCCGGAAGGATCGCCCTCGCCTGCCGAATCCGCTCAATGTCCTCGTCCGGGTCACCACCCACTTTCAGTTGAAACCGGGTGTAACCCTCCGCGTGATATCCGGCGACATTCGCCGCCATCACGTCGGGTGGGGTCTGCGAGATCGCGCGATACAGACAAATGCTTTCGCCGAACCTACCGCCGAGCAGTTCACAGACCGGAAGCCCGGTCGCTTTGCCGAGGATGTCCCAACACGCCATGTCGATCCCCGATTTGACATACGGGTGCCCCTTCAAAGCCGCGTCCATCCGGTGATTCAACTTCGCTAGGCCACGCGGGTCCATCCCGATCAGGTGCGGGCCCAATTCCTTGAGACCGGCCCTGACCCCAGCGGCGTACGCCGGAAGATAGAACGGCCCGAGCGGGCAGACTTCGCCGTAACCGATCAACCCCGTATCGGTCTCGACCCCCACGATCGTGCTGTCAAAAACCGAAACCGATTTTCCGCCCGACCACTTGTACGACCCCTCGCCGAGCGGCAATTCGACACGATGGGCAAAGATGCGTTTGATGTTCAGGGTGCTTGCTCCGGTGGGTCTGTTGCTCGTTCGCCAAGGGCGTGGATCGTGTTGTCGATCTTCCCAACCACGGGTTGTCCGCTGGCGTCAGCAAAGTTGTATTCGATTTCCATGCACCATGTCGGCCCGATCATCGGAATCTCCAACCGCACCGTCCGCCCATCGGCATCCAACGAAGCCTTTTTCACTTCCAATCGCTGCTCATCCAAATGTTTCGAACCGTAGTTCGCACTCCGCTTGAGCGACCAGACGTTGATCGCCACGTTCGAGGCATCGATGCTTTGCGGGGACAATGGCCGCGAAAACGTCATCGCCAGGCCCGACTTCGAGCTTCGTAGTCCAACGGGAATGTTGAGCGGTGCTTCGGTCCTGCGAATGCGATAAAGCCCCCCAGGCAATTGTGCGTTCCCCGCCCAGGCGAACATCCCGCACAGGTAAAGCTGCCCGTCCTTAGGACGAAAACGACCTCGCATCACCCCGGTCGGAAAATCCGGGATCGGAAGGGCGACCATCCCCCCCTGATACGATTCGCCGACCTGCTCCCGCAGCACCAGATACGCTCGCCCCATCCCATACGAAAGTTCCAGCAATTCACCCTCCAGGAACCCCCAACGTTCGCTGGTGACCCACAACAACTCTCCCGGCGAGCGGTCGAATTCGTTCGTGATCCAGCAGAGCGGCTTTTCCATCGCCTCATCGGAACTGTCGGTGACCGACGTATATCCGAACATGTTGCCGTAAAAACGCGGCTCACCCCCAGGATTCGTCGTCACCAAATTGATCCGGTTCTTGGGGTTCCAGTGCCCCTCTTGATCGGTAACGAAGAACGTCCCGTCGGGGTTCAAACAAACACCGTTGGCCGCCCGAAAACCGTTGGCGATGAT
>JBEIRZ010000333.1:0-5084 GCA_040375695.1 Planctomycetaceae bacterium | reverse complement strand
CACCGCGGAAGGCGGGCCGGGCGAGGTCCTCTTCGCACCCTGGCATTTGGGAGATACCCAGCATTACCGATTTACCGGCGGGTCGCTCTTCCTGCAGCGTGGGGCTTACATGGCCAACAGCGAGGGGGTCGAGGTGACCGGTTCGTGGCAGGGGGCGAAAGGTTTTTTCAGCGGCGAAGGGTTGGTGTTGCTCAAGGCGAGCGGCACGGGGGATGTCTTCTTCAATTCGTACGGTGCGATCCTGGAGGTCGATGTCGTCGGCGATTATCTCGTTGACACCGGATTCATCGTCGCCTTCGAGGACACGTTGCAATACAACGTCGGCGTCTTGCCGGGCTTGCGCGGCGGCGGCTTCAAACGGTTATTCTTCAGCGGCGAAGGGCTTGTCTGCAGGTTTTCGGGCCAGGGGAAGGTCTGGATCCAAACCCGCTATGTTTCCCCCTTCCTTTCGTGGGTCCACCAGTTCCGGCCGGCCAAGAGCAATTAACCGATCGGGTAATTTCATCGATCGGTCGAAGTCACCGATCGGTTGACGCCATCGCGTCTGGTCCGTCGACCGAACTCACCGCTTTCCGGCATGTCATTTGATCGACACGAGCGTGCCGGTGATCATGTCGTGCAGCGTTTGTTTCTTTTGCGTGAAACCGGCCATGATCAGCCCGATCCCGAGGGTGAACCCGGAAAGGAACTTGCCGAAGAATCTTCCGTTGGCCTTGCCGAAGCCGATCTTGCGCCCGTCCAGGTCGGTGACGATCAACCCCAGCAGCGACTTGCCGACGGTCGCCATCTTCTTTGAACTTTCCATGAAGACGAAGTAGGCCCACTGGGTGATCAGCCCGATCGCGCCGCCGACGATTTGGAGCAGTTGTTCGTTTTCCGCGTACCCCGCCATTCCCAATCCGAAACCGGCGCAGAACGCGATCACGCCGGAGATGACCATCAGCACGACGCTGTCGATCAGCACGGCGACGACACGAAGCCAGAAGCCGGCGAAGTTGGTTGGCGCCTTCGAGCCGCTGGTACTTGGTGCGGCTGCCGCTGGGGCCGGGGCGCCGACCATTTTGGGGGCTTGGGACTTTTCAAGGTCACCCCAGAAGGCTTCGTCGTGCGGGTTCGCCTGGATCGCGTACGGGTTGATCGGTGCCGCAGCTTTCGCGGGGGCGGGTTTTGCCCCGGCACCTGCCGGCCTGGCCACTGTCCCTGCCGGCTTGGCCACAGCACCTGTCGGTTTGGCCGCGGCCGGGCTGGGCGTCGCCCCGGGTTGCATCAAGCCTTGGATCTTGCCCGCCTCGAGCCACTGGCCCGACTCCCCTTTGCGGATCAGCGTCGCCGGGGTGACCTTCGCGGTATCGACCAATTCTTTCAACTTCGCCGATGTGAACGGCCCATGGGTCTTGCCCTGGTGCTGGATGTACCACTGGGGAGCAGGCGTGTTCATGGTGAATCGGTGCGAGGCGGATCGTTGTTGAAAGGAAGTCGACGCGAGTGGAGCCCCGCGACGAGCCGGACCGCTTAGGAGATCATCCCCTTCACCAGTTCGCCATGGATATCCGTCAGCCGATAGTCTCTGCCTTGGAAGCGGTAGGTCAAGCGGGTGTGATCGATTCCGAGCAAATGGAGGGCGGTGGCGTTCAGGTCATGCACATGGACCGGGTCTTTAACGACGTTGTAACTAAATTCATCCGTCTCGCCGTGAACATGACCCCCTCGGATGCCTGCACCGGCCAACCAAATGCTGTAACACCTCGGGTGGTGGTCGCGGCCGTAATCGTCCTTGGTCAGATTCCCTTGCGAGTAAACGGTCCTGCCGAATTCGCCGCCCCAAATGATCAGCGTCTCTTTCAGCATGTCCCGTTCCTTGAGCTCGGCCAGCAGCGCGGCCGAGGGTTGGTCGGTGTCGTGACATTGGTGCTTGATCCCGGACGGGAGGTTGTTGTGCTGGTCCCAACCGCGGTGATAGAGCTGGATGAAACGCACGCCCCGTTCGGCCAACCGTCGGGCGAGGAGACAATTCGCGGCGAAGGAGCCGGGCTTTTTCGATTCCGGCCCATACTTTTCAAAAACCGCCGCGGGCTCACCGGACAGGTCGGCTAGCTCGGGGACGGCGGCTTGCATCCGGAAAGCCATTTCATACTGATCGATCCTCGATTCGATTTCCGGGTCGTGCGCTTGGTCGAAGCGGATCCGGTTCAGTTCCCCGAGGTCATCCAGCATCGCGCGGCGACGTTTCTCGTTCATCCCCGGCGGGTTCGAGAGGTAAAGGACCGGGTCAGGGCCAGAGCTGAGCCGCACCCCTTGGTACTTTGATGGTAAAAAGCCCGAGCCCCACATCCGTTCGTGGAGCGGCTGCGCGTTCGTCGGGCCGCTGGGACGCGAGATCAAGGCGACGAAGGCGGGGAGGTCAGCATTCTCCGAGCCGAGCCCGTACGAGACCCACGCGCCGAACGAAGGCCGCCCGCCGATCTGGTGCCCGGTCTGCAACAGCGTCATCGCCGGGTCATGATTGATCGCTTCGGTGTGCATCGTCCGCACCAAGCAGATGTCGTCGGCGAACTTCGCCGTGTGCGGCAGCAATTCGCTCAGCCACATCCCCGATTGGCCGTGCTGGTTGAACTTGAAGACCGATGGGGCGATCGGAAACCGGGCCTGACCCGCCGTCATCCCCGTCAATCGCTGCTTGCCGCGAACCGATTCGGGCAAGTCCTTATCGAATTGCTCGGCGAGCTTCGGCTTGTGGTCGAACAGATCGAGCTGTGACGGGGCACCGGCCTGTGTCAACCAAATCACCCGTTTCGCCTTGGGCGCGAAATGCGTCCCCCCGATCGCGCCGATCGGATGAGCAGCCCCGCCCGGACTTGCGGCCATCGATCGATCGGGGTCAAGGAGCGACGCCAGTGCCGCGGCCCCGATCCCCACGCCGCTGCGGGCGAGGAATTGGCGACGGGCGATCTGCCGTGCCGCGATGATCGCGGCGTCCATGTCGAACGAACCGTCCATCGAATGCATCCCCGTGATCCCGCTGGTCGCGATCGGTTTCATTGGTTGGTTCCTCATCATTCCTTGGTGATCGTCTCGTCAAGGTTAAGCAGTGTCGCCGCGACGGTGGCGTATGCGGCATGCTCGATCGGGTCGGGTGTGTTGATCTGACCGGGTGTGTTGATCTGATCGGGCGTGTTGACCGGGTCGAGCGTTTGAGTTGCCGGGTGCGAACCGACCGCTAAGAGCTGTTTCGCCCCTTCAGGATCGGCGGCGAAGTCGGCGCGGGCCCGGTCGAACGATCGCCTCAAAACTTTCCATTCTGCGGGCGAAGGATCACGGGCCAAGACGAGCCGAAAGCCGTGTGCCAACCGCCCTTGGATCGAACCGCCCCCTTCGCGAATCATCCGCGCCGCGAGGAATTCGGCGGCTTCGACGAAGGTCGGGTCGTTCATCAGGTTGAGCGCCTGCAGCGGCGTGTTGGAACGTGGTCTGCGGAGCGTGCAGCTCTCACGGAACGGCGCGTCAAAGAGCAACATCGCGGGGTGTGGCACCGACCGTTTCCAATAGGTGTAAAGGCTCCTGCGGAAGAGCTCATCCCCCTGCCCGACGACATAGACGTTCGTCCCGGAACCGGCGGTGACCTGTTCATAAAGTCCGGGTGGGTGATACGGTTTGACCGCAGGGCCGCCGATCGAATCGACGAGCAAGCCGCTTACAAACATCGCTTGGTCGCGGATCGATTCGGCGGGGAGGCGGAACCGTGGGCCGCGGGCGAGCAGCCGATTTTGCGGGTCGTTACGCAGCAGCTCGGACGACGCGATCGAGCTTTGACGGTAGGTCGCGCTGCCGACGATCTGGCGGATCAAACGTTTGATGTCCCAACCCCCTTCGCGGAAATCGACGGCCAACCAATCGAGCAGCTCGGGGTGGCTGGGCAGGCTCCCTTGGGAACCGAAATCCTCGGTCGTCGCGACGAGCCCGACGCCGAAAAATTGTTCCCAGATCCGGTTCACCGTAACCCGCGCGGTAAGCGGGTTATCCGCGCTCACGAGCCATCGGGCTAGGCCCAAACGGTTGCGAGGGAGCGATGGGTCCATCGGCGGCAGCGACCCCGGGGTCGCCGCGGTCACCGCGTCACCCGGCTTGTCATACACGCCTCGCATCAGGACGAAGGTCTCGCGGGGCTTGGGCAGCTCTTCCATCACCAGCGTCGTGGGGATTTCCGCTTCGGTTGCTTCGATCCCTTTTTTGACCGCGTCCGATTCGGCCGTCAGTCGGGCGTGTTCGCTGTCCTGTGCGAGCCGATGATCGAGCAACTGTTTCGTCTCGGCGGCCGAACGTGTCGCGAGCGGCTTCTTGGCGACGGTCGCGATCGATGTAGGCACGAGCCGATCGGCGGCGGTCGAAGTCGCGAATAGGCGGAACGTGACGTTGGCAGAGATCGATTCGAGGTCGAGTCCGATCTGGCATTTTCGCTCGGCATCCGCGCCGCGTGGCGATTCGAGGAGCAGGTCGATGGTCCCCTTGGTCGCCGCGACGGGTTTAAGCGTCACCTGCGTCGCGGCGTTCGTATCGAGCAGCTTGGCCGTTTCCGATCCGGGCAATGAATCGTCTGCGGCGATCGGGCGAACGGGGATCGGCGTCGGCATCGGTGTCGCTTGTGTGATCGCCACCCGGCTCAGCTCGATCGCCGCTTCGGGGGCTGATGTTTCCAGTGCGAGGCGGATCGCGGTGATCGGGCCGCTCGGCAGGACCACGCCGATCTTCAGCGTCCGCTTACCGGCCGGTTCGGTGGCTAAATCGATGCCCAACCCCGAAGGTGTGATCGTGGCCCCTGGCGGGTTGCCGTCGATCGAATCGAAAAGGGCGGGTTGCCACGACGCGGGGGTCGACGCGATCTGGGCGGCCCAGCTATCGAGCGATGCGGAGGCGTCGTCGGCCCGCTGTTTGATCGCCGAGGCGAGCGATTGTTGTTTCGCGCTTAGTTCCGCGATCTTGGCCTCGGCCGCCGGGGCCGGCAGTTTTAGGTAGGGCGGCGCGTTAACACGGATCGGCCGGCCGTAGGAACCGACCCCTTGTTCGGGGACGTTATGAAAGAAGGCCTT
>JBEIRZ010000017.1:0-31263 GCA_040375695.1 Planctomycetaceae bacterium | reverse complement strand
TTCCCGTTGTCTTCCAGCCAAACGGTACGATTGACGACGTCGCTAGCGTTCTGGCTGCAGCCATCAATAACAACAAGGGGAGCATGGATCTACAAGCCTCTTCGCAGAGCGGCGGAAGGGTCAAACTTGCCGACAACGCGCAGACTGTCATCAACGTTTCTGCGGCACCCCGGGTGAAGCTGTCCGGTACGCCTGGTGGGGCCATCCCCGTTCAGTTCAACGGCGCCTACGGCCCGGAAGAAATGAAAAGGGCTCTCATCGAAGCGATCAACCGCTCCTCTGCAGATGGCCTGACCTCACTTAAAGCCATTAACCGTGGTGGCGGGTCGTTCTTCATCGAAAACGCGTTGCTAGTCGATGGCCCGTTCCCTAGCTACTTCCTCCAGTCCGTTAAGGACTTAGCGGGCAATACGCTTAAGCCGAATCGCGAAGACAATACAACACAATTCACCCTCTTGTTGCCAACGGTAGGACTGGACTTCGGAGACTCACCCGATCCGCTCAACGGTGTTGCGGGACGATACCCAAGCCTATTGGGTAATGACGGTGCCCGCCACGTAGTTGACCCCAACGGTGTCCGACTGGGTCATCTGATCGACATTGACGTTGATGGCTTACCGACCACACTCGCCGATGGTGATGACACAACGATTTTCGTCCTAGGTTCGACCGGTTCGTTGTTCGACGCCTCCGTAAAGGGCGGGTATGCAGAAGTCGAATTTGCCCTCGTCGGATCTGCGTCCCTGTTTGATGGCGACACGGTCACGATCTCAACAGGGGTGGATACGGCGACGTTCGAATTTGATGTGGACGGCTTGTTTAATGAAAATCATTTCGCGGTCACCCCTTCCGACTTGACCTCCAAGGCATCGATCGCCGAGGCGTTCCGACTCGCGGTTCTTGAGAGCCCACTCCGCCCTGCAGATGTGATTGTTGTCGGCGATCGGGCAAGGATTGTGACGGATGATGAAGACGGCATTTTGTTCACCAGTACTGTTAATCCGGGTGGCATTCTTAACGCCGGCATGCCCCTAGAAATTAGTGTGACGGTCAATGGACCTGGGGTACTCGAAGCTTGGATTGACTTCAATTTTGATGGGGACTGGGATGACCCGAATGAACAGATCATTTCGGGAACAACTCCGGGAGCGGTGTTCACCGCCGACCTCGCGAGCGGATCGGTTACCCGCGGCTTCACAATCAATGTCCCCACAACCGCGATACGGCCGTCGCTTCCCACGCCGACCTACGCTAGGTTTCGGATCAGTACGGAGGGCGGATTAAGCCCGAAGGGCCTCGCATTGAGCGGAGAGGTTGAAGACTATCGGTTGATGAGCATGCCTGGACTTCCACCGATTGTTGACAACACGAATAGCCAGCGGACTTATCGAATCGACGAAGACAATGTGTTGCAGGCACGCGACGTCGATGGCACTTTAACGCCGAACACGACAAACGATGATGGCATTCTGACCAGGATCACCGACCCTGACGGTAATGCGATCGGCGTTTTCGCCGGCGACGTGGGAACTCGGACCCTGTATGACGCCCAGGGACTGGTAGCTGGCACTCTATTGCTTAGGGCAGACGGTTCCTTCGACTTCACTCCGACACGGGACTACTTCGGCAGCACGATTTTCACTGCTCGCGTGACGGACCTGCGTCCGGCCGCGCCCGAAACGCAACTTGTTAGCCCGAAACAGGTCACCGTTACGATCACCATCGATCCGGTGAACGACCCACCGATCGTCATTGATCCGGTTAACAATCCGCCGGTCATCCGCAGGCAAAGCGGTGAAGACCAGGTGATTAATTTCACAGCATCGGAACTGACCTCATTCTTTGCCCCTGGGCCACCGAACGAGTCGAACCAGCCTTTAATCATCAAGTCGGCTGGTATTGATGGCCTTGGATTCCAAACAGTCTTGGGCGGATCTGTCCAAATTCTTAATGGTGGCATTCTTTACACGCCGCCGCTCAACTATCACGGCGTCGACCCTGATCGGTTCGAATACATCGTTGAGGATCAACCCGGACCAGGCCAACTCCCCGAGACCGCGGGGACTCGAGGGACCGTCTTTATCACCCTCTCGCCAATCAATGACCCGCCGATCGTGCAAAACAATTCGTTTGCCTTCAGCGGAATTGGTCCCTTTGCTATACCGATCACCGCCGCGGGCGGGATCCTGACGAATGACCTCCCTGGGCCACCCGATGAGGTAGCGGAGGGGCAAACTTTGGCGCTGCTGACCAGCGAGTTCCCCAAAGCAACATTACGCGGGGGAAATGTCCGGATCAGTAACGGAATGATTGTCTACACCCCGGCCACTGGGTTTTCGGGGCCTGATCAGTTCACCTACACGGTGTTCGATGTCGCGCCCCCTGTCCACAATTACAACCCTTTTATTTCACAGCAAGCCACTGGGACGGTATTCCTTACGGTCAATGGCAACAATTCGCCGCCAACCTTCATCGGAATCAATGGTCAACCCGGGAATAACTCGCTTCAATTCACCGAGAGCAAGCAACAGGAACAGGTCTTTGAGTACACCCTAAACACGTGGTTTAGCGACCCGGAAGGAGATGTGTCGTTCTATACGGTGATCAGCAACCAACCCGGAATCGTCGAACCGACGGTGACGGTCGATCCTGCTACCGGGCTGTCGACTCTCAAACTTCGATTGCCACCGTACAAGCCTGGCGACGCGAAGTTAACGGTCACCGCTACGAATATTGGAGGGGGACCATCCACGACCATAGAAATCCCGGTGAAGGTTCTCAACACCGCGGATGCCCCGATCCTGATCGGAACGCTCAATCCGCTCAACGGATTAGAAGACCAACCGATTACTCAAGATTTGACCAAGATTTTCTTCGATCCGGATGGCAACCCGCTGACTTATCGGGTTTCACGGATCGGAAATATCTTCAACCCAACCCCGGCACAGATCGCGGCATCGGGATTGGTCCAATCCGTGACCTTCAACGGGAATCAAATGACGATTGTCCCCGTTGCAAATGCGTCTGGCTCTATCCTGATGGAGGTATCGGCGAGCGACGGGACAGCGTCGGTCACGGATTCCTTCACGCTTACCATCTCTTCTCAGCCAGATGGACCTCAAGGTAACCCCGACACGTATTCTGTGCCAATCGGTAGTCGCCTACAGGTCCTCAATCCGGCTCAAGGCGTTTTGGCAAACGACACGGACCCGGACAACGACTTCTTCCCCGGGACTACGAGCAAATTGCGGGTCGACCTTGCGAGTGTTTCAGGGACGAACCCCGTTTCGATCGACGGTGGAAATGGTATTCGGGTTACAACGCCCCGGGGTCAGCTTGATATTTTCCGCGATGGGACTTTTGTTTACCTGAATCGCTCGGGTGCCCAAGGTCAAACCGATTCGTTCACCTACCGACCCATCGATCCGACGGGACGTCTGGGCAACGTAACTACCGTCACTTTGACGATCACCGGTTCGCAATACCAAAACCCGATCCCAGGTTACCGCTGGGACGTGACAGCGGACGGGTTCATCACCCCGCTCGACGCATTAAGAATCCTTAATTTGCTTTCGATCCGAGGCGTTGCGGGATTGTCGGTATCGGAACTGACCACCCCGCCTCCCGATTTCTATGACGTCAATGGCGACGGATTGATCAATCCGTCAGACGCGTTGGAGGTAATCAACGAGATCGGACGACGTAATTCGGCCCGAGTCGGCGGCGAGGGTGAGTTGGCGTGGGAAGTCTTCGGTTCGACGAGTACGATCTACGCCGCGTCATCAATCACATTGCCGAAAATCGTTTTCACTCCTGCGAAGTCTGACGATGAGCGAGAATCGCCCAATCCGGCAGAAGTTGCCGGCGAACTCGGATCGAGTCAAATCGAAGATTTGATTTCGTTGCTCGCTATCGATTCGCTCAACGCTCTGGATGAGGACTCCGACAAAAGCACGAAAAGCGTTTTTGATGCCGCTTTACAGGACGCAATCGATCGAATTGGGATAAATGAATCGTAATCATTTGCACATCCTGGCCATTTTCGCCCGGAATCGGGCGATTGAGATTGTCCGGCGGTCAACCTGAACCAGAACAACGAATTAAACTTGAGTCGGGAGTAATTGAATTTGTCCGAGCTAACGGTCGGACGGCCTCCCGTATTGAAAATCACCGATTACCGCTCGACGGTCTGTCTGTTTCTTATTTGTACTTTTTCAGCCCATCCTTTCAGGCTTGGCACTCATGATCAATCGCCGTCCAAATCGTCGCCACTTGGCCCCGACTTCGAAGGCAAAGCGTCCTCAATCGCGGCCCCTTCACCACGAGCGATTAGAACGTCGAGAACTACTCGCGGCGGAAATCCTAGCGATCCGACCGGACAGCGGTGGACTGTTGCAGGATAACGAGGTCCTGAATGTAGCCCCACGCGAGTTCAATCTCTTCTTCAATGGCGGGGCGAACCTTCGGGAATCGACCATCAATTCTAATACCGTTCGACTCACCCGTAGTGGTGGAGACGGCTCGTTTACCAACGGTAACGAAATCGATGTCGCTCTCGGTTTCGTCGGGTTAGTGAACCCCGGGACGACACTGATCTCCGAGCGTCAGCAGATCGTGATGCGACCTGCCAGCAGCGCGTCTCACAATGCGACAGATTCGCGGTTCGCATTTCCTGACGATTTCTATCAGATCAGAATCGTGGGGTCAGGATCACCACGGCTTGAGAGTAATGACGGTTCGGCCTTCGGGGGCGGGGTTGATTACGTTATCAACTTCAGGCTCGATCGCGGGGCTCAGGTAGTTGCTATCGTCCCTCAGCCTGTAAGTCGCGAGACCAACGGGAAACTTAAACAAGCATCGAACCAGATCGTCGTCTATTTCGATAACCAGCAACTAAACGTCAACGACGCGACGGATCCTAAGTATTTCCGACTAGTAGATACGTCCGCCACCTTAAGCGATCAGGATGATAAGACGCTCTTGCCTGTCACAGCGTCTTATGACCCTTCACTCAATCGGGTGTTGCTCACGTTCGCCACCGATATCCCAGAAGGCAGCTACCGGCTCGACATCGGGGCATCGGGAGGTCTCGACGGGGATTTAGCATCAGCCCTTCGGGTCGGTACGCTGTTTGACGAAAATCCGTTTGATTACAACGGCTTTCTCGGGGATTCGGCAGGTATCAGCACTGACGCTTCCGATGTCGACTTGTACCGAGTGGAGTTGGCAGCCGGTTCGACAATCAACATCGAAGTCGAGACGCATGACCCGGCCCTTCAGATAGCATATGCGCTGCTCGGATCGAACGGCGTCGCCTTACAAACGGCAAATACCCCTTCGTTAATCAGCCACTCGATCACAACAACGGGCACATACTACATTCGCCTCGCCAGCGCCAACGCTTCGACCGGATCCTACGCCCTTAATGCCTCCGTTATCGGTAACTCGCTCGTCGTTAGTGATGCGAACTCGACATTCGGATCAGCGAATGATTTAGGCCGCCTGGGTGCAGCAGGCCTAACGCTCTCCTCTTCGATCTCGCCACAAGGCGTAGCACTTCCCCAATGGCCAGGAGGGACAGATGAGCCCGGCCATCGGCAGATCCAACGCGAGGTTCACATCGGATCGGCGGGAACAGAGTCATTGCCCCCGAGCGCAATCACACAGGTTCGGTATCACTTCCCGCCATCGTTCCCAAACTCCACATCACCCGGCGAAGTCTTCCTCAACCAGATTACAGAAGAGGAAAAGCGAATTGTCCGGACGTTGTTCGACATTATCGCGAGCAAAAGCGGATACCAATTCATCGAATCGGCGGCAGATGGGCTTGCGATCGGGAAAACCGACCTTCGAGCATTCGACCCGAGCATGCCACCGGGCGCCGGAGTAGCCGGCTTGGGCGGTCCGGCAGGGGCGATCGTCAACGCGTCGCAATTCCAAGATGCATTGCGATTTTTCGGCGACGGCTTCACCGGGGTGATGTTCCATGAAATCTCCCACGCCGTAGGACTCGGCCATGCTTATGAACTACCGGCCTTGATGGGACCGGGCTCGGGGAGTGATGTGCTGTTGACTGACCACGACGTCGTTCACCTCCAGCGAATCGTTCCGCCCAATAGCACCGACATCGACATGTATCGATTCCAGGTGGATCAGCCCGGAAGCTTTAAGGCCGAAACGATCGCCCAAAGACTCGATAACACGAGCTTGTTGTCAACCGTTTTGCAACTCTATCGAGAGATGCCCGATGGTAGTCGGGAATTAATAGCCAGAAATGAGCGATACTTCGGCACCGATTCGTTCATCGAACTGCAGCTTGAACCTGGTGTCTATTTCGTCGGTGTCACGAGTGTCGGAAACGACAAATATGACCCGAATGTGCCCGACTCCGGTTATGGCGGAACGACGGACGGGGATTACGACTTAAAGCTTTCTTTTGAAGCCGATCGCGAGTCGACACTCTTGGATGCGAACGGCACCCAAATGGACGGTGATGGTGACGGCACACCCGGCGGGGTTCACTCCTTCTGGTTCCAAGCAGGCGACGCTTCGACGACCATTTTCGTCGATCGAGAAAACGACCCACTTTTAGGCGGAACCGGCGGAACGGGAACAGTAGCCAACCCTTTCGATCGCCTAAGCAAAGCGATCTCCGAAGCGGGGGCGAGAATCGTAGTTCCTAACAACGCCTTGTCATCCATTCAGAGCGACGATTCCTTCATCGTGAATGACGGATTGATCGATCGCACCTTCTTTTTCAGCGCGACCGATATCAATCTAACAGGCCTAACAACACCCCAACAGATCGCCTCAGCGATCGCTACTCGAATCAATATCAGCATCCCTGGCGCTGCAACCGCTAACGGTCGTGTCGTCAATCTCACGGGGATCGAACGACTCGATCTGTCCGGATCTGCGGCACTCTTGAACGCCCCGAACATCATCCGCGTGGCGGGCAATGGAGGGACCGACGGAAACGTAAATACCCTGACCAACAATCGACCCTACCTTTTGGGAACGGACACATCAGGCAATCCTCTCCGCGACGGCGCGGAGTTCCTGGTCCCCCAAGGTGTGACCGTGATGATCGATGCCGGGGTTTTGATCAAGCTTCGCAAGGCAAATTTGGATGCTGGCACTTCGTCAGTCGACATCAGCCGGGAAAGTGCTGCGATCCAGGTTTTGGGGACACCATTTACGCCCGTGTGGCTTAGGTCATATCACGATGATACTGCAGGCGGCAACTCGGATGGGGTAGGACCGGCAGCGCGGCCAGGCGACTTCGGCGGGATCGTCTTCCGTGGAGACTCGGATCTTGAAAGCGAGGGAATTTTCCTCAACAGTGTCACCCACCTCGATGTTCGCCATGGCGGCGGCAAAGTCTTCGTCGATTCAGCGGAATCGGTATTTACACCCATACACATCGACGATGCCCGACCGGCGGTCCGTTTCAACCGAATCTTTGAAAACGCCGATGCCGCGATCTCCGCGAATCCTGACAGCTTCGATGATTCCCTTGGCAGGATCGGTCCGGAAATCGTAGGCAACTTCCTTCAGCAAAATACCATCAACGGATTGTTCATCCGAATCGTTACGGAAGCCGGTTCGACGACCGAAAAGCTATCGCTCTTCGGTCGCCTTGATGACACCGACATCACTCACATTCTTACGGAAAATCTGTTGATCAATGGGAATCCGGGTGGTCCCATTGCTGTGGGTGGGGCCCTTGAGGCTCGGCCGGCAGGTCGCTTGGTGATCGACCCGGGCGTCGTGATGAAACTCAAGAACGCTCGCATCGAAGCGGAACGGGGCGCTTCATCGGTAATTGCCGAAGGGACCCCAAACAGTCCGGTGATCTTTACCTCCTTCTCGGATGATCGCTTTGGCGGTAGCGGAACTTTCGACTCAAACGCGAATGGTCGTTCGACCGGATCTGCGGGCGATTGGTCAGGTCTCTATTTCGGTCATTTGTCATCCGGCAGCATCGATAACGCCATCCTTACCTTCGGCGGTGGTAATTCCCCGATCGAAGGTGGTTCGACGAATTTCAATGTCCTGGAAGTCCACGAAGCCGACCTCCGCGTAACCGACAGCCTGATACGCGATAACGCATCAGGATTAGCTTCCGGGGTCAGGAACGGTCGAGGTGCCAACGCCGCATCAACGATCTACATTCGCGGCAGTCAACCTGTGATCGTTGGTAACACGATCGTGTCGAACGCCGGTGCGGTCGCAAACGCGAACGCAAACTCGTTGAATTACCAAACCAATCCGGATTACGGGCGAGCGACAGGATCGGCCGAAGTCTATTCACGCTTCGCTGACAACCACGGCCCGCTATTTCGCCTCAACAAACTCTCTGGGAACTCGACCAATGGCCTTGTCGTACGTGGCGAGGAATTGACGACCGAAGGCATCTGGGATGATACCGACATCGTGCATGTCGTCCAAAGCACAATCACCGTTGACAACTTCCACACCTACGGGGGCCTTCGCCTCCAGAGCAGCAATTCCGAGAGCTTGGTGGTCAAGTTTAGCGGTGCTAACGCCGGTATCACCGCAACCGGGACTCCCCTAGACATCGTTGACCGAATTGGTGGCACCGTCCAAATCCTTGGCCAACCCGGGTTCCCGGTCATCCTGACACACCTCGCCGACGACAGCGTTGGTGCAGGATTCGCGCCTAACGGGACGGTGATGACAAACACCGACAATACGACCAACAGCACCGGGGTCGTTGGTGGATGGCGTGGACTGTTGTTTGATCAATGGAGCAACGATACGAATGTTGCCATCGTTCGCGAGAGTGAAAGCCCATTGACAGCAGGGAAGGATATCAATCGAACCCCCGGGACAGCCCAATACCTCGGAGAATTGGCACCGAACTTGAAAAGCGGTGATGAAAACAGACGTCTGGGTTTTGAGGTCCAAGGTTTCATCAGCCCTGACGACCCTGGAGACATCGACGTCTATAGCTTCCGAGGCACCGCTGGGACCCCGATTTGGATCGATATCGATCGGACCGATCCGACACTTGATTCGATCATTGAACTCGTCAATGCGAACGGTACGGTGCTGGCACGTTCAGTCCGATCGAGCGATAACAACTTCCCCGGTAACTTGAATTCGCAATCCTTGACCCAAAATCCGATTTTGGGAGGCGATTTCTTTACGCAGAACTTCCGTGACGCCGGGCTTCAATACACCCTTCCGGGGACCACCGGCAACGTCGGAACTTACTTCATTCGCGTCCGGAGCAATCCTCAGACGGCTTCCATCACGGACCTTGATGGAAAGAGTTCGGGTGCCTACCAACTGCAAGTCAGGTTACAGCAAGTCGATGTGTTCCCAGGGTCAACCGTCCGCTATGCGGATATCCGATTTGCCCAGACGGCAATCGACGTCCAGGGGCTTCCGCGTCGCTCGCCCTTGATCGGTGAGGCGGGTGAATTGCCTGGTCAACTCGGTGTCGGCGATACGATCGGCGGCTCTCAGCCGCTCGTCAATTTGTTGCAAACGGACATGGCCGCTATCGGGCTTCAAGGGACGCTCGATACGGCACTGGATGTCGATTGGTACCGGTTCGATGTCCAACACACCGGGATTCAAGTGATTGGTGGGGTCAACGACTCGGCGGGAACAGTGGCCGTCGTTTTTGATATCGACTATGCCGATGGGCTGAATCGTGCCGACACGACAATCGCCGTCTATAACTCGACCGGCAAACTCATCTGGGTCGGTAGGGAATCGAATATCCAGGACGATTTGCAGCTCGACGGCAGCGGTAAGATGAATGATCTCAGCCGCGGTTCAGCAGGCAGAAAGGACGCATACATCGGCCCGATCCACCTGACCCCAACCACCGGGCCAGATGATTATTACTTCTTGGCGGTCATGAGCAACCAGCGAGCACCAGGTGAACTGCTTGGTTACTACGGCTCGACACTCCCACCAGATGGGGCGAACCGCCAAAACGTCCGCTTAGAACCGGCTAACAGTGTTCAACGTGTTGTTGAAGACCACATCGGCTTTCAAGGGTATTCGAGCAACGGTTCTCCGATCGCCCCTGAGACGAATGGCATTTTCGACATCTCAAGCAAAACGGCGATCGACGCCCACGTTACCCCCTTCACTTTGAAGGACGTCGTGTTGTATGTCGCGACGGATCAGGCAGAGACCGATACTAGCCTCGGTTCGAACGACAGGCTTTTCACCGTAAATCCCCACGCGGGCGAACGCTACCTAACTCAAGTCTCTCCGGAAGCATCAGGGATCGTTTCAGGTGTAAACGATGTTCAGGACATTGTCATACGATCCGACGGCCGGATGTTCGGGTATCAGCGACTGAACGGCGTGACCAATTCGGTAGGTGCGTTGGTCGAGATCGATCCGACTACGGGTACGACTACGCTGGTCGGCAACGACAACATCAATGGCGAAAGCCCAACGCCTAACGTCGCAGACCTTAACCAGAACGTCGGCAGTTCCACACTAAGAGCGGAACAATTCACAACTTCGGATGAAGTAGACGCCCTTACGTTCCGCAGGACAGGTGATTCGGGAGGTGCCAACCCCGTCCCAACTTATGACACCTATTTGGTCGTACGCGAAACCGCGATTACCGGCCAGCCATCGAATTCGAAACTCTATCGAGGTCGGGCTAATGGCAGTGCCGCTTATGGAATCGATGGAGGAACTTATTATGGCGTTTTAGGGAACATTCAACCTACTGGGGTTTCTTACGCCTCGACAACCTTAACCGTCAGTGACAACGCGAATCCCGTAAACGCAACTACCATCCGGATCGAATCAAAGCTTCCGGGGCTTGCGGGAAACAACATCTCCCTCAACATTCAGCGAGACAATAATACAAATGCAGCAGTTCTCAATGTCGTCGGGACGACTATCAGCCTCAACATCGGTGGTACAGGCGGCCCTCCGCCCACCGCTGGCCCCAGCGCGGGGGCGATCGTCGATGCGATCAACAATCACCCCTCAGCCAAACAGCTGGTGACGGCAGTCATTGTCGGTGGTAGTCCAAACGGAACCGGAGCCAACGGCACTGCAGCAATTAACATTAGCTTGGGTGTTGGGTCGCATCCGCTCACCGGCGGTTCCCAAGGTGCGGCTGGAGTCTTGGCCGGTCGAGTCACAGGCATTTCATACGGCAATTTTCTTTCAACGGGAAACTTATTCGGCGTCACCACCGCAGGGGAGTTCCTCGAGATCAATCCGAGCACTGGTCAGTCAACGGTTCGTAGCGTAGTGGCGGGTGCCAATTTCCAAGGGCTAGCGCTAGGGCCGCAAAATGTCCAAAACGGGGCCTACCGGAATATCCTTTTCGCGACCGACAGCAATGGCAATTTGCGAGCTTTCAACACATCCGGGCAATTGCAACCGATCTTCGCTAACAATGCGACCTCGATATCGGTCACTGGCCTGGGTTCGGGTGCTGTGGGACTGGCATTCTCGCCACTCGATTTCAACCTCTGGCACCCGACGATGAAGCGTTCGAGCGACGTCGGCCACGGGATCAACGCCGCCCCCGATGACAGCCGAACTCCTAGCGCAGTATCCCTTTCGATCTTGGACCCAGGCTCGGGTCCAAATCGTGATTCGACCCAAGCCTCGGGCGGAGCCAGTTTCCATTTCGGGTTCGAGCAGTGGGTGCAGACCCCAACCAGCGGGTCTGCCAGCTACCTCACCTACGAGAGCAACCAGAATTCCCAATTGGGAGTCCTCACGACGGTCCAACATGCTGACTTGAGTAGCAACCCCAACATTCGTAACACCTACAACATGCCAGGTGGTGCGGTCGGTTCACTGGTTTCGAGCAACTTCTCGCTTGCGGGCTCGACCTCCCAGGATCGGCCAACGCTTTATTTCAACTACTTCCTCGACACTGAAAATCACCCGGGTTCAAACGTTACCGGCGATGTAAACGATCCGTTCCGCGACAGCGCTCGAGTCTTCATATCGGCTGACAACGGTGCAACTTGGTCACTCGTCGCAACTAATAGTTCGCTTTTAAGTGGCCCTAACCCAACCGTCACCAGCCAGCGGGCAGAACTTGCGGGATTCCTTTCGCACCTGTCGGATGCGGGCCTCAACAGTTCGACCCCCAGAGCACAGTCACACCAAATCGTTCAGGAATTGGTTGACAATACCGGGCAATGGCGGCAAGCGAGGGTTGACCTATCGACCTATGCCAATTCGCCGAGTCTGAGATTACGGATCGACTTCAGCACTGCCGGTGCGATGCGAGATACGACTCTCGGTTTCACAGATGCGAATTTCGGCGAATTTACAACCGGCAGCACGCCACGCTCGGTCAGAAGCACCAACAATGCCTTTGAAGGGTTCTACATCGACGACATCATCGTCGGCTATGCCGAGCGTGGCGAAATGGTCACCGGCAATTTCTCTTCAGGGATCAACTCGATCGACCTTGCCGCGGCGGGTGCGAAAAGTCGCAATCTCGATCCGAATCGTAACCCTGATGCTTTGACGGGACGTTACCAGGTCGAAATCCGGCGCGTTGATGACTTGGCAACTTGGGATTCCCAACTGAACGGAATCGCTTATGGCGCGACATTCGATACCAACGATCGTCAAATCAATGAGCTGCAAATTACCGGAAGAAATGGTTACGAGACGGGCGAGCCATTTGATACTTCCCTGCCAGCCGTTTCTGAGCTTAGGGAACTGATTTCCGTTTTATCACCCGGTACGGTGATCCCCACCGGAGCGATTTTCGACGGCCTCCTCGTCGACTCTTTTGAAGAGTGGAACGTTGATGTCAGTCCTAACATTGACCCGATTGCAGGTGTTCGGTCACTGGCATCACCCGATACGTATGGCGCGCTGCCTCCGCTAGTCAGCAATGCATTGCCGGGAAATCCGACGCAACGGATCGCGGCGGTCTATCGTGAAACGCCCGCTAGCCTAGGTGCGACCGGAAGCGGTCGCGGTATCATTCGGTTCAAGTACAGCGTGAGCAGCCTACTTGATACGCACGGCCTCCTGTTCTTGATCGATGGCCAACCTCAATTACTCGTAGCGCCCCCGCCAACCGATGAAGGTGACGTCACCGAACCGCCGAACATTCTCGCTTCTGGCGATCGCCGCTCGGTCTCTGTCCAGTTCCCGTTCCCTAGCGAAAATTCTGAACTGACTTGGGTCTACCTCTTTGCACAAGACCAAGGTCTCAGCGCCGGTTCCAACCGGGCGTGGATCGATGAGGTCATGTTCCTGCAAGGGAATGGAGCGACCGGCTTCGAAGCGGATCGCAATCGCCCGCGTCCCCAAGGGATGTTCGTCGTCGAAGCGAACACGATTACCAATTCTGCACAGGTCGGTATTAACGTGACCCCCGGGGCAGAAGAGGCAGGCGGTAGCGTTCCACACCCCGGATCAACGATCAATTTCTCCCAGATCAACCAAGAAAGACTGATCCCCGGTGTTGTGATCCAAAACAACATCATCGCCAGATCTTCGGCGATCCGATATGCGGGCGAGACACAGACCGACCCGCAACGCCCGGTTCCCTTTGCGCGGATCGTGAACAACACGCTTGTTGGGACCGGTTCTGGAATCGGAACGGGCCTTGAAATAATCGGTAACGCCAGCCCGACCGTGATGAACAATATCTTCACGCGGTTTTCCGTTGGGATCAGCGGGAACACAGGTAGTTCGGTGATCCGATCGAATTATTACCAAGGAAACACGAGCAACGGCCCGGTCGGCACCGATGCACTCATCGGCACCACCACTACACCGCTTTTCGTCGATGAAGCGAATCGAAACTACTACTTGGTCTCAGGCTCCGCGGCGGTCGACAGTTCGCTCAACACCCTTCAAGACCGTTTTAATTATGTCAATTTCAAACAAGAGCTTGACATTCCTCCGTCGCCGATCTTTGCTCCCGATCGGGATGTCTATGGCCAACTGAGGGTTGACTCCGGACAATCCCCGGGTGGGGGTGGTTCTTCGATTTTCAAAGATCGAGGCGCGGTCGATCGGGCTGACTTTGACGCTCCCTTCGCGGTTCTACTGGATCCGATCGATAACGACATATCGGGCCTCGACAAAGATCCGAATGACACGGTCGTGTCACTGAGTGACCCGATCGTCGCATCTTTCTCGATCCTTCTTGGCGACGGCCGAGGTCCGAATTCCCCCTTCGAAGGTACCGGAATCGACCCTCTCACCGTTTCGCGCAATGCGGTCAAGGTTCGTCGAAACAACATCCAGCTTTTAGAGGGGAGCGACTACGTCCTGGGATTCAACCCTTCGACGGGCGAAATGCGATTGACACCACTCTCAACCCTTTGGCAACCAGGTGGCGTCTATGAGATCACCCTCGACAATAAAGTGATCAAGGATCGCGCCGGGAATTTCCTTCGAAATAACCAGCCTGACGGTTCAACAAGATTCGTTATCATTTTACCGGAAGTCGGACTCGATTTCGGTGACGCACCTGACAGCTATTCGACCGCATTGGCCTCAGATGGGGCAAGACACGCGCTGATCGATGGCGCGAGACTCCGATTCGGCAGTTATGTCGATGCGGAGGATAACGTCCGTTCGCCTAGTGATGATCAACCCATATCGATCGCTGCAAACGTCATTCAGGGAACTGGTTTCCAAGTTTCGAACTCTGGAACCTCTAGGCTCACGATTGGCATTTCGGCCCTGCCGGTTTCGGGAGATTCCATCTACGTTGATATCGGCGGTGATTCCGAGACGTTCGAACTCGTGACGGCAGGGGTAGCGCCGAAGGCGGGTAATTATGCCGTCCGTTTCAGTATTGCTGATGACGCGACTTCCATCGCTAACAAACTCGTAACCGCGATCTCGCAGCGACTGGGGACTGATGGCGATGGGTTTTCGGTCGCACGTACCAGCGCGACAGCGATACCAACACTTCAACTGGAAAACCTTGACGACGAAGACGGTATCGGTGTCGGGACATTAACGCATAATTCGAAAGATCACATCGTTTTTATGAGGTCGGTTACGTCACCACTTTCGTACCCGATTTCCACAACCAACAACGATGCCGCCCTCGGTTTTCTGAATCCGCTCGACCCTGCCGGCGCCAAAGTCGGGATCATCGTTTCGGGTGTCACATCATCTGCACGCCTGGATGCCTGGGTGGATTTCAATGGCAACGGTGTTTTCGAAACGACCGAGAAGGTCCTCGACAGCATCTCTGTGGTCAACGGTGAAAATATTGTTTCGATTTTCACTCCGAGCGGAACGACAGATAAAGTGACATGGTCACGTTTTAGACTTTCACCTGAAGGCGGACTACAACCTGGCGGTTTAGCGGTTGGGGGCGAGGTCGAAGATCATCGCGTTCAAATCGTAAATGTCGATTTACCCGTTGCTAAGAACGATCCATCCGTTCCGGGAGACCGTGTCTATCGATTCAATGAAGATTCATCTCTTGATACCTTAGCTAACGGCTTTGCATCCATCAAAGGCAACGATTACGTCGACACCGATAACTTCATGCCGATCGATGCGATCCTTGTTACTGGGCCGACTCAGGCTTCCAGTTTCGTTCTCGACCGCAGGACTGGCCATTTCACGTACGTGCCGAAGATCGACTTTGCCGGTATCGACACATTCACGTACTACTTGGCAAGCCAACAGAGCGCGATCGACGCAAATATCAACGTTACGAGGCCAACGGTCGCGACGGTGACGATCGATGTTCGCCCCGTGAACGACGCTCCCCTCGCGAGCCCTCAAGCTTTCACCGCACTGGAGAGCCAACCCAATTCGCCCAGCGGGAGAGGTCGTAAACCCCTCACAATCACTGCTAGCGACTTGTTGCAGAATGCTAAGCCCCACAACAATCCTCAGTACCCGACGTCGTCGGCACCGGCCGGACCGTGGGATGAGCGAGCGCAGAGCATACGCGTTAAGGAAGTGATCCTGCCAAAGGTCAATCTCGATGGCAGCGTCTCAACGGGTGGCGATGTGATCTCGATAGCGAATGCCGCGGCGGATGGGACGGTAACGGTCAGGACGGTTCGAGGCACCTTGACCGCAAGATTCGTCACAAGCACGGCTTCCGGCGTACCTTTCAAAGATTCTTACGGTTCATTGATAAGCCTGACCTACACCTCAGATGACTACCTCAATCGTGACAACGTTCCGCTGATTCCTACATCTGTAACCGGTCAGCCAGGCGGGGCATTTGATTTTATCCGCTTCACGATCGAAGACGATGGACTACTAATCGATCCGACAACGGTTAACGACACGACATTCGGATTGATCAGCAATGACCAATTCTTTGCCCCATCGCGGCAACATACGGCGATCACGATAATCACAGTCACACCGCAAAATGATTTCCCGATCCCGTCGCAGGATATCGTGAGCGTCGGGTCGATAGGGCAGGGCGTTGGAAATCCTTCGGGTACTACAACCCCGATCGATTTTACAACCACATGGAGCCAGTACTTCGTTGGCCTGGGACAGCCTGTTCCGGTGCCAACCGAAGATCAACAACTGGTCATTCCTGCGGCGTTTCTGATCCTCAACGATCGACAGGGCAACCCGTTGTCGACCGATGAAAACGCGGGTAGCAACGACGGCACGATGCGAATCGCTTCGGTTAACATGCTCACCGCGCCCGCCTCTGGAGGCGGAAGCGTAGTGGTTAATAGCGCGGGAGATGTCGTTTTCACGGCACCTAAAGATTACTACGGCAATATTGTCTTCACCTACGTACTCCAAGATAGCGGTATCGACGAGTCGACCAATGGCAATCGCGTAGTAGCGCCATTGACCGCGGTCTCTACCGTCACCGTTGCCGTACAACCCGTAAACGACCCGCCCGTAGCGTTCGATCGTCAACTGACCTACGTCGAAAGCGGAAACGCTGGGTTCGATCAATTTTCGTTGACTGCCCAGCAATTGCTGACGGGCTCGACGGGCGAACTCCCCGCTGCACCTGGGAGCTTGACACCCCTTTTGGTCGCCCCTTTCAACGAAGCCGAACAGTCGCTGCGAGTGGTTGGGTTCTCGACCGGAAGGGGTTCTGTCGATGTAAATCAACTTGCCAATTACGCCGGCCCCGGCACCGGCAGCGGGACGCTTACGCTGGCCACCGATGCGGGCGGACGGTTTGAATTCGATTTCACTAACGGAGCAGCGACCAACATTCGCTTCTTCACACGTGACGATTACAACGAAGTCGCCCCGTTCAATCCTGTGGAATTGTTACGGTTCACGATTGAAGACAACGGCCAAACCACGGACCCGCAAACAGGTGCCATCATTTCGTTGCCGGCTGTTCGGTCGGTAAGCCAAGCCACGTTAAGGTTAACGGTTAAGCCAACCAACGATGCACCGATATTCACGCTCCCGGCCCAAGGATTCATCTTTAATGAGAATGACGGGGCGCCAGTATCCACTGCGAGCTTCGCGACAACCGTCGCCCCCGGCCCACTTACCGCCCTGGACGAACTTAGGCTGCAGGACATGTCGTTCACGTTCGCCGAAGTGAATGTCCCGGCAGGCCTGCTGAAGTCGCTACCGACAATCGTGATCAATGGCGGCCCCGGAAGTTGGCCGGGAACGGGCCTGATTACGGCATATCCGGCAGCGGATGCCTTCGGTTTTGCGGTTTACGACGTGACCGCAACTGACAATCACCCAACCAATCCGCGCTCGACGACACAGCGACTGACCATCACAATCAATCCGCTCAATGACAAGCCGGTGACTTACGGGCGAAGCATGAGCGTCCTTGAAGCGGTCGAATCTGACACAACAACGGCTCGGATCGATTTCGACGCGCGACGGCTGATCGAAGGGAATGCCGGGGAAGTCCCGAGCGTTGCCGGGCTTTTCCCGTCCGGATTGATTTCGCCCTACAACGAAACCGAACAAACGCTGCGGGTCGTCCGATTTATCGTTCCGGGGGCTGCGAATGTTGATGTCACGGTCGACGAGGCCGGCTTGGTAGCAGGTACAGGTTCGGTAACTCGTAGAACGGTCTCGGGCGGGACGCTCACTTTCAATTTCGTGAACGGCGCTTTCACAAACGGCTCCTATATACCCGCAACCGACTATAACGAGCGGACTCCTTTCCAAGCGACCGATCCGTTTAGCTTTGTCATTCAGGATGATGCGAAGACCACATTGCCGGGTAGCGGTTTCGTGAATTACGGAGGCACTTCTTCCGATTCGACGATCTTCCCACCGCAGGGCAACCCGCCGCTGACCGAACTCAGGTCCGACCCGGCAGTCGTGACGCTAACGGTTCTACAACGAAACGATCCGCCGATCTTTACGATCCCTGCAGGGTTCTCGTTTAGCGAGAATAACGGCCAAGCGGTCGTCGGCTCGGCTTTCGCGACAAGCATAGCGCCTAGCGAAATGACGGCATTGGATGAATTGGCACGGCAGGGTGTCACATTCAGTTTCACTGAGGTGAGCGTCCCAGCCGGTTTGATGACCGCCTTGCCGACTTTAGTTACCGCAGGGACGGCAGGAAACTGGTCGGCGGCGGGAAACCTTACCGTTTTCCCAGCCGCAGATGCGTTCGGCTTTGCCGTTTACGACGTGACCGCGACTGATGACGATCCGATTAACCCTCGCTCGACCACCAAGCGACTCACCATCACTATCAACCCGATCAATGACAAGCCAGTCACATATGACCGTAGCTTGAGCGTCCGAGAGGGGGTCGAAAGCGATGGTGACTCCGTACGCATCGACTTTAATGCATCACGATTAATCGCCGGTGCCGGTTCTGAAACACCGAGCGTAGCAGGTCTATTCCCCAGCGTGTTGGCATCGCCCTACAACGAATTCGAGCAGAGCCTTCGCGTGGTCAGGTTCATTATTCCCGGCGCTACAGATGTCGATGTAGCCGTTAATGAGCCGGGGTTAGTCGGCGGAAACGGCACGGTTACTAGGACGACCGCAACCGGCGGGATGCTTAGCTTCACCTTCGTCGGTGGCGCCTTCACCTCAGGTAGTTATGTCCCCGCAACCGACTACAACGAAAGGACTCCTTTCGCAGCCACCGATCCATTTAGTTTCGTGATCCAAGACGACGCGAAATCGACGCTCCCGGGTAGCGGCTTTATCAACTTCGGCGGCAATTCGTTCGACACAACGCTCTTCCCGCCACAGGGAAGTCCGCCGCTTGCCGAATTGAGATCCGACCCAGCCACCGTCACCATCACGGTCACGGAAAAGAATGATCCACCTATCTTCACGATGGCCAACGAATTCTCTTTCAACGAGAACTCGGGTACCACGGTAACGCAAACGGCATTCGTCAGTGGCGTCGCACCTAGCCAACTGACAGCCCGAGATGAGTTATTGCGTCAGCAAGTCATCTTTACGTTCCGTGAGGTCAACGTTCCGGTAGGATTGATGACCGCGCTGCCGAGGATCTTGGTCAGTGGGGGACCAAGCAATTGGCCAGGGAGTGGCACCCTTGAGGTGTTCCCGAGTGCCGACGCGTTCGGCTTTGCTGTGTACGACGTCACGGCGACGGATAATGACGCGACCGACCCGCGATCCACAACCAAGCGGTTGACGATCGCGATCAACCCGACCAACGACAACCCGGTTACATTCGATCGCACGATGCGAATAACCGAGGCGATCGAGTCTGATGGACAGGTTGTGGTTTTGCCGTTTGATGCCAACCGATTGATCTCTGGCGGAAGTTCCGAGACTTCGAGCATAGCAGGCCTATTTCAACCAGGCCTGATCACACCCTACAACGAGACCGAGCAAAGCCTGAGGGTTGTTCGTTTTCTGGTTCCAGGTGCTACCCCTGTCGACGTGACGATCGACGAACCTGGCTTGGCCGGTGGAACGGGACAGGTCACCCGCACTACGGTGACAGGTGGCAAACTTACGTTCAATTTTGCCAACGGGGCGTTTACTAATGGGACCTATGAACCAGAGGTCGACTACAACGAAAACTCTGTCGATGTGATCGACCCATTCGGCTTTGTAATCCAGGACAACGCAAGAACGACTTTACCGGGTAGTGGCTTTATCAATTACGGCGGAAGCTCGACAGATTCAACCATCTTCCCACCCCAAGGGACACCGCCACTGCGAGAAGAGCGGTCTCTGCCCGCGACGGTTACGATCGTCGTTACGCAGACTAATGACCCTCCGGAATTCGTCGCCCAACCCACAGTTGAGATTTTGGAACGCGACGACTCAGGGGCAACGAGGATCAACACTTTTGCGACCGCCGTTAGGCCTGCGCCGAGCACAGCCTTCGATGAATTGGCGACACAATTTGTTTCCTTTGTGATCATCCCTGGTGAATCCGTTGTGCCGACCGGTTTGATGAGGCAGGACCCAGTCATTACGGTCAATGGCGGACCTGGGAATTGGCCTGCTACTGCTGATATTCGAATCTTCCCTTCACCCGATGCCGTCGGCACTGCGATTTACGTCTACGAGGCCATCGATTCGCTTCCGTCGAACCCGAATTTCGTACCGCAATCAACACGTGGAACGGTTACGATCCACGTAAGGCCTGTAAATGACGCCCCGCGGCCCAATCCGGCTATCGCCGGCACCTCCGCGAGCTTGAATGTGGACGAAGCTTGGAGCGTCAATCCTGCCGGGGTCATAACTTTCACACTTAAAGAGGACAACACGCAGTCGGGCGGCTTTACCCAACCTTATTCGCTCGACGCGCGAGCGAATTTGGGCGGCCCAGGGTACAGCCGACTTGGCCTTTTGGACGCCTTTGTTGTGGGACCCAGCAACGAAGCCGATTCGACCCTCGGCGGTTTACAGAACTTGCGTATCCTCAGTTTTGACCAAACAACGGCGCGAGGAGGGTCTATACAGGCTACCGCGTTTGATCCTAGCGGTTACCCGATTACGTTCTCTTATACCGCACCGAAAGACTACAACCTCCTTCTAGGTGCGGTCGATTCGTTCAACTACGTCGTCGAAGACTTCAATGCCCCAGGGCAGACCTGGAACTTAGGACTGGGAGGGCTGCAACAAAATCGCCTTACGGTAAACGGACGGGCCGAATTCTTGCTGCGACCAGTCAACGACGCGCCTCTGTTCAACCTAGTCACCCAACAGATAGCGGTCCTCGAAGACAGTGGCACTTTTGGGACAAACGGCTTCGCTACTGACATCTTCGCAGGCCCTCTGGCGACCGCGATTGACGAGGTCGATCCGGTTTCGGGCCAGAAAGTCAGCTTCCTGGTAACGCCGACGAATCCGAGCAGTTCCGCATTGTTCGCTTCGGCTCCTGCGATCAGCCCCAGTGGCAGACTGACATTTACACCCGCTAAAGACGCATATGGTACGGCCGTCTTCGAAGTCCGCGCGGTCGACACGGGCGCCAATGACATAAATCGAGGCGACTTGGCGATTTCCGCGCCTCAGACAATCACGATCAACATTCGTCCACAAAACGACAACCCGATCCTTAATACGACGAATCCGATCGTCTTTTCGCTCAATGAAGACGGAACGATCTTGAATCCCGGAGGGACGCTCACTTTTGAAGGGATATTCATCCCCTTGAGAGGGACGACCGGGAACCCAGGACTTTTGGACGTTTTCGGCGTCGGGCCAGCGAATGAAGCAGCTGACATAACCCCCGGTGGAAACCAAAAGCTAGTCATGGCTAACCCGATCCCTGCTTCAACGGCACAGGGCGGAACATTAACCAAGGTCTTCGATCCCCAGTCGGGCGAGTTGATTGGTCTCAGGTACATGCCTCGGCAGAATTACAACGGCACTGACTCGTTCATCTACGGCGTGATCGACGATGGCGTCTCTGCCAACCTCGATGGTTCCGTTTATGCTGACCCTAAGGAATCATTCACGATCGTATCGCTAGTTGTTCGCCCACTTAACGACGCCCCTCAGTTCTCAGGGGCAATGTCGGTCACCGTTTTGGAGGACGCGGTCACTACACCTACTGTTGGCCAAACGATCATCCCGGGGTTTGCGACGGACATCGCCGCAGGGCCTCCCGGCGCATTCGACGAACTCGGCCTGATCCCAGGAATCCCCGGACAAACCGTTAGTTTTGTCATCACCCCGATGGCGACCAACCCTGCCGGTTTGTTCTCGATTCCCCCGGCCGTTTCCCCAGACGGACGCTTGACGTTTGTCACAGCCCCCGATGCGAACGGCGTGGCAGGTTTCACCATTTATGCCCTCGACAGCGGTGCACATAACCCGCCGTTGGAGATCAACCGAAGTGGTCTTAGGACTTTCTCCGTCACCGTGACCCCGGTTAATGATCCTCCATCGTTCAACCTGATCGCCACGCAAGTTCAGGTGGCAGAGGATTCGGGGCCGTTCACCTCTGCAACCCCATTCGCCACAAACATTCTGCCCGGACCGCCCGACGAGGTTGCGGCAGGCCAGACTGTCCGATTCGAGGTTACGACCCCGAGCGCAGATCAAACCTTGTTTAGCGCCCTTCCGACCGTCACCGATACAGGATTCTTACGATTCACACCGGCTACAAGTGCCGTTGGACGCACTGTGATCTCGATCGTCGCAATCGACAGTGAAGGTATGCCAAGTCAGCCCAAGCTGGTGACCCTGACGATCGGTGAAGTCAACGATCCGCCAATCGCTAGCAACGTCAGCCTAGCAGGTGATGAAGATCACGTGGTTCCTATCACCGCCCAAAGCCTGATCGCCTTGGCAACCGACCCCGACTTGGCTACCAATCCGAACGAGTCGCTTCGAGTCACCAATGTCTCGACAGCCTCACAGTCGGGTGCCACGATACGCGTTCTGGCCTCCGGCAATATTGAATATGATCCAAGGCAAGCACAAGCCTTGCAGGCCCTCCGCCCTGGCCAACAAATCGTCGATACGTTCACGTATCAAATCGTCGATTCGAAGGGAGCCCTCAGTAACGTCGCGACGATTTCGATTACGGTCGCTGGCATTAACGATGCCCCGACAGTTGTCGATGATTTTGCGACACTAAACCCTGTCGGAGCGATCGTTATCAGGCCGTTACTTAACGACTTCGATGTTGACGGCACGATCGATGTGCGTACGGTTCAGATCAGTCTGCTGCCGGCATTCGGAACCATTGAGGTACGCAACGATGGGACGCTTCTCTACACGCCGTTTGAAGGCTTCCGGGGCACCGATACGTTGCGATATACGGTCGCAGACGATCTCGGCGCACGTAGCGAGTCGGCGACAATTACGATTGATACCAATCAAGCGCCGATCGCGGTCGCGGATCAAGCGATCACTTACCGCGACAGGGCAGTGGATATCAACGTAGCAGCGAACGATTCGGACCCCGATGGCTCACTCGACCTGAATTCCATCGTGATCGTATCGCCAGCCGCGCGCGGCACGACGATTGTCTTGGGTGGTGGTATTGTTCGCTACGTACCTCAATCGGACTTCGTAGGAATCGACACTTTCAGATATACGATTCGGGACAATCGTGGCAGGCCGAGCAATATCGCAGATGTCAGGGTTCAGGTCGTCGCGAGCGAGCTTCAAAATCCGAGCAATGCGACCGACGTTGACGCCAGCGGCCAAACATCTCCAATTGACGCCCTGTTGATACTGAACCGTTTGGCCCGCAGCGGCCAGCCTGGAATTCCGATCGAGAACTTGATCAACGAGTTGCCACGGCGGTATTACGACGTCGACGGCAATCGAATGGTCGAACCTCTCGACGCCTTGTTGGTGATCAACCACATCGCTCGACAGAATGCGACAGGTGAGGGCGAATCTGACTTAGCGATAGCAGGGGTAGGCACGATCAATGCGACACCACCGATCCAAGCCAGTCGGCAAGGATTGAATCGGGTCGTTCAACTTGACTTCACCGACCAGAATCTTGTCGAAGACGTACCCACAAACGATTCTCCCGACGAGCTTTGGATTGACGACGTAGATGATGGCCTGGCTGATCTGATCGGGCTGCTGGCAAAGGATCAGGACGAAAAAACCGATTCGGCCCCGATCGAAGATATCGATCGGGCATTCGGAGGCCTCGATCTCTAAGCAAAGCAGAGAGAAGCTGCCCGGTTGATGAAACCGGGCAGCTTCGTTTGGCAAGAGGACAGCCTTCGGAAAGTTTTCAGTCGACAGGAAAACCTTTTTTGCGTAGCAGGGCATTCGTATCAACGTCACGCCCGCGGAATCGGCGATAACTATCGGCAGGGTCGATCGTATCTCCAACGGATAAAACTGTCGTTAACAAGCGGTCCGCCAACTGCTGGTCGTAATATCCCCCCGGAGCTTCTTCGAAAGCTTCGGCTGCATCAGCGGTCAACGCGTCCGACCAGAGGTAGCTGTAATATCCAGCGCTGTAACTGTCGCTACTAAAAAGATGCAGGAAATGCGGCAGACGGTGCCTCATCGGCAACTCGCTCGGCATCCCAAGTTCAGACAATACACGTTGTTCATATTCTGCAGGATCGATGCGATCTGCGGTTTCGGTGTGCAATCTCATGTCCATGATCGCGCTCGACAAATACTCTACGGTAGCGAATCCTTGATTGAACTGCTTGGCTTTGAGGATGCGCTTTACTAAGTCTTCGGGAAGCGACTGGCCGGTTTGATAATGGACGGCAAATTTTTTGAGTACAGGTTCCGTGGAAAGCCAATGCTCAAAAACCTGAGAGGGGAACTCAACGAAATCCCTGGCAACGCGGGTGCCAGCCTGGGCCTTGTAGTCGACGTTGGACAACAAGCCGTGAAGCGCATGGCCGAACTCGTGAAACAAGGTCGTGGCGTCATCCCACGAGATCAGAACAGGTTGACCGTCGGCCGATTTTACGAAATTCGAATTGTTCGAAACGATCGGAATCGAAACCTTGGGCTGACGATGTTGCGGCCGATATTCTGTCATCCATGCCCCGCTCCGCTTTCCCTCGCGGGCATAGGGGTCAAGATAAAACAGGCCGATAACCTCTTGCTTTGGGTTGATTACCTTCCAAGTGCGAACATCAGGATGAAAGACGGGGAAATCGGATGAAGGCACGAACCGCAAATCGAACAATTCGCTAGCAACCCAGATCATCCCATCGACCAATTTGTCGAGTTGCAAATAAGGCTCAACTTCGTTGAAGTCGAGGTCGTATTTCTCCTTGCGAACCATTTCGGCGTAGTAACGGTAGTCCCATGGTTCGATCTTGATTTTAGGTCGTCTTTTTTCGACTGCTTGCATGTCGGCAATCCGCTGCATGTCTGCGACCTCCTCACGAACGCGGGCGACCGCCTTTGGCCATACCCTCATCATCAATGCCATCGCATTTTCTGGGCTCGCCGCCATCGTGCGCTGCATCCTCCAGGCGGCATGCGTCGGATAGCCAAGCAGTTTAGCGCGCCGCATACGCAATGACAAAATTTCCGTAACCAAAGGCTTGTTATCAAACTTATCACCATGGTCGCACCGGGTGTAAAAATTCCGCCAAACCTGTTCGCGGAGAAGGCGATTGTCAGAGTAGGTGAGAAAGGGGTCGATCGAAGATCGGGTGTTGGTTACCGCCCACTTCCCCGCAGAGTCTTGACGCTCTTTGGCAGCCGATGCCATCGCCGCAATCGTACTTTCTGGTAAACCCGCCAAATCAGAA
This sequence comes from Planctomycetaceae bacterium, assembly GCA_040375695.1. Lineage (GTDB taxonomy): Bacteria > Planctomycetota > Planctomycetia > Pirellulales > Pirellulaceae > UBA6163. The sequence goes on along the minus strand of JBEIRZ010000017.1, from coordinate 5,653 downwards.
GGATCATCAATCCACGTGACATAACGCTTCTCGTCTTCGAGTACGTTCTGATTGAAGTCCGTGAATAGCGTCGCAAGCCGCGAGTTAATCTCTGTCAACTTAGCCTTATCCCCGTCGGACAAATTGGCGCCCTGTCGAATGAAGCTTTGATAGCGATCTTCGACCAACCGACGACGAACCGCAGTTTCTGACTGTAAAGCAGGATCTTTGTAGATCGCTTCTATCCGCGAAAAAAGCTTTGGGTTCTGGACGATACTATCCGCAAATTCGGATAGCTTCGGCGAGACGGAACGCTCGATCGTTGGGATCGGTCCCAGGTTGAGGTTGCCCGTATGTACCGAGAACAGCGTGTCAAGCCTTTCGAGCGCAGCCCCGGCAGAATCAAGAGCCAAAATGGTATTCTCGATCGTCGGCTTCGCCTCCTGGTTTGCTATCTCCTGGACATCAGCAGTCGCTCGGACCAACGCGACTTCGAATGCCGCCTCGAAGCGGGTGACTTCGACCTCATCCCAAGGGGGCACCCCCCCATAGGGACCGTCCCAGGCTTTCAACATCGGTGAACTTTCGTCCATATCTGGCTCTCGTACCCCCTGAGGCGAATCGGATTGCTGGCCGAATACTGCAGAAGAGATCATGACAAACATCGCAAAGGATACCAATCGCCATGGACTTACAAATTTAGCCATGCTGCGATCGATGAAAGTTTTCGTTGGCATCTCACCGCCCCTTGAAAAGTGCTCAAATAGATACTGCCTTTCAGAAGGCATGGATGGACGGGATTTTACCGACCCATCTCGCATCGAGGTCAATCGGAGCGAAAAAAGTCTTGCCGATGCCCTTCCGTCGCCGATGTTTGGGCGATATGATCCGAGACTCGTTGTTTTGTAGGGTTATTGTCGTTTCCAGCGAAGCAGATGTCTTCCGATGGCCAGAAAACAGAAGTCCAGACCGAAGATGAAAACGCATAAGTCGACGAAGAAGCGTTTTCGTCTATCCGCGACCGGAAAAGCGATGCATCGCCACGCCGGGACCAGTCACTTAGCGACCGGCCTAAGCAAAAAGCGCCGCAGGAATCTCCGAGGCACGACCGCTGTTCATACGTGCATGGAATCGTCGATCAAGGCAGCCCTCAACGGGTACAGTAGTTAGTTACGTTTATCCCTTCCCTAGTGCAAGTCGTGTGGGCACGAACTCTCGGCTAGAGACGCGTCGCTGACGCAAACTCGTCCGGTTATTTCCGGAGCCTATCCGAGGGCCTGAATGCGACCTTTTGCGCGTTTTCGGTTGGAGTTTTCTTACCGATGCGGACAACAATCGGACATGCCCGGCGGCAATCCAAAAAGCGCCTCTTCAAGGCTGCGAAGGGCTATCGCGGCGCGCGAAGCAAGAACCTCCGAACTGTCAAAGAATCGCTCCTTCGTTCCGGTGCGTTCGCCTTCCGCGACCGACGGTCAAAGAAGCGTGAGTTTCGCAAACTCTGGATTATCCGCATCAACGCGGCGGTACATCAGCACGGCCTGCGATACTCGGAATTTATACATGGCCTGAAATTGAGCAATCTGGAACTCGATAGAAAGACCCTTTCCGAATTGGCAATCCGCGATTCCCAAGGTTTTTCGGCGATTGTAGATCAGGTGAAACTGGCACTCGCCGCCCAGCCCAAAGTTCAACCGGTCGCCTAGTCTGACCAGAAATCCCGGTGTGGCACGCAACCATATCCCCCCGGCGGGCCCCCTCGGGGTTAGCCTTTCGTGGGGGACGTTTGTTATAGGCCGCCTAACTGATGGTATTGGTCCGGGTCAATGTCGCTATCAAAATTTCTGAAGCAACTCGATGAGCTCGAAGCGGAAGCTTCGAAGGACCTCAGGTCCGTACTGGACTCTGAGCAGTTAGAGACCGTCCGCATCAGGTTTTTGGGGGCTAAAAATGGACTACTGAAGGAGGTTCAGAAACTCCTTGCGATAGTTGGGGCAGAAGACAAACCTGCTGCCGGCAAGAGACTCAACGAAGTCAAGCAGACGATCCAGGAATTATTCACTTCCGCAAAGTCATTGCTTGATTCCAACCCGAAAGACGAGCCCTCCTCAACGTACGACCCGACGCTGCCCGGGATGCCGCTGAAGTTAGGGCACCTGCATCCGGTAACCCAAACGATCGAACATTTGAAGGAGATCATGGGCCGGATGGGCTTCTCCAGTGCGGAAGGCCCCGAGGTGGAGGATCCATGGCACAACTTTGTCGCGCTTAACATCCCGGAAGATCATCCTGCAAGGGATCCGTTGGATAACTTCTATCTCGCGACCGCAGAAAGGACTGCGACAGTCGAAGGCACCCGATTGCTTCGTAGCCAGACCAGCACCGTCCAGATTAGGGTTATGGAACAGGCCAAACCGCCGATTCGCGTGATCTCCCTAGGACGCGTCTATCGACCGGATGCTCCGGACGCAACGCACTTCCCGATGTTCCATCAGATGGAAGGCTTGCTTGTCGACAAAGACGTCACCATGGCGAATTTGAAGACGGTGCTAAGGATTTTCGCAAACAATTACTTAGGGGGTGACGTTGAGATAAGGTTCCGCCCATCGTTCTTCCCGTTTACAGAGCCGAGTGTTGAGGTCGACTTTCTTTGGAATGGCCAATGGATCGAATTTGGCGGAGCGGGTATGGTCGATCCGGCCGTACTATCCGCCGTCGGCTACAACCCTGAAGAATATACCGGCTTCGCCTTCGGCCTAGGCGTTGAACGACTTTGCATGCGGCGCCATGGTATCACCGATATCCGGGACCTTTTCAGCGGTGACATCAGGTTCCTAAGTCAGTTCTAGCCGTGCTTCAGGCACCACCTACTTACGACAACAGCCCATCATGCTCGTTTCCTGGAAATGGTTATCGCGGTATGTCGATTTGCCAATGCCGCTGGCCGACGTCGAGAACAGATTGGCCTTGTCTGGGCTTAACCACGAGTCTACCACTCCGGTGGGTGATGACTTTGCAATCGATTTAGAGGTAACTAGTAACCGGGGCGACTGCCTTTGCCACCTGGGCATAGCTCGAGAAATCGCCGTCCTCTTTGACTTGGGCCTACGAAAGCCTCTCGTAGACACCAAACCTCCTTCGGGCGATCCTAGACCGGACAACCTCTCGGTTCGAAACGAATTTCAAGAAGCTTGCCCACACTACTCCGCCAGGATGATTCAGGGAGCCAAGGTAGGACCGAGCCCCGAATGGCTCGTATCTTCGCTCAAGACCATCGGCGTGTCGTCGGTTAACAATGTTGTTGATGCTACCAACTACGTGATGTTTGAATGCGGCCAGCCACTTCACGCATTCGACCTCGACCTACTGTCCGAACAAACCATCGTAGTGCGGCCCGCAAAGCAGGGCGAAACATTGAGGGCGATCGACCATCGCCAGTATTCACTCGACCCTTCGATGTGCGTGATCGCAGATGCCGTAAAACCCGTCGCTATCGCTGGGGTGATGGGTGGCCTGGATACCGAGGTTGGCCTACAAACTCGCAACCTGCTTATTGAGGCAGCGGCTTTCACCCCCCTGTCGATTCGCCGAACCGCACGGAAATTAAAGTTATTCAGCCCGTCCTCATTTCGATTCGAACGACGAGTCGATATCTCGCAAATTGATTGGGCTAGTCGTCGGGTATGCGAAATTATCATCGGCATTGCCGGGGGAGAACTTGTAGACGAGACGACTTACCCGCCGGCCAGCGAATCACGTAACGCCCCCATTACGCTCCGGACCCGCCAAATCCGCCGCATACTTGGGATCGATATCGAGCACGCCGAAGCTCGTCGAATTCTTACCGCGATTGGTTGCGAAGAAAGGGATTCGAGAGATGGGAACATGCTGTGGACGCCGCCCACTTGGAGGCACGATCTTAACCGAGAAATCGATCTGATCGAGGAGCTCGCGCGGATCCACGGATATGACAGAATCCCCGAGGACAAACCGATCCACGTCGTGCCGAGCGCGAAACGTCCATTTGATGTGGCAATGGAGAAGACGCGAAATATCCTCGTTGCCGCAGGGTTCACCGAAGCAATGACGCCCAGTGTCGTTACCGACAAACTGGATAAAATGGCCAGCCCATGGACGGATCGACCAGCACTTCTTACACAAATACCGATGCTCGAAGGGGCCCGTCGGCTCCGCCGGAGCTTAATCCCTAGTTTGCTCCACTGCCGAGGGATCAACTGGGCGTCCTCCGGGGCCATCGCAGACTTGTTTGAAATTGCGCATATCTACTTGCCGGAGGAGCAAATCACTGACCTACCCAAGGAACAATACACTCTGGGCATGGTAGCAGGCGGTGATTTCTTTGCCTTGAAGGGAGCGATCGACGCAATTGCCTCCCGACTAGGCCTCCCATGGCCACTCAAATACTCGATCCCTTCTACCGAATCCCGCGTCTCCGGCTTCGAAGTCAATCAGGTAGTAGAAATCTGGGAAAAAGATGACGTTGTCGGATACTTGGCAGTAATCGACCCCAAACTTACGAAAGAGCTAAAACTCCCGGACACAATCGCGGCCGCTGAGCTATCAATCCCTGTCCTACTAAAGCACGCTTCACTTGTCCCGATCCAAAAATCGATTAGTCCCTTTCCATCAATCCATCGGGACCTCAACCTGATCGTCCAGGAAAGGGTCCTTTGGGCCGAATTGGAGCAAACCGTGAGAGGATCTGTCGGACGTGAATTGGTAGCGGTAAGGTACCGCGAAACTTATCGAGACCCTACTCGCGACGGCCCCGGCCGTAAACGTGTACTCCTCACTGTTGCCTTGCAAAAAAATGACTCAACACTAACCAGTGGTGAGGCCGATTCGATGATCCGATCCATCCTAACGGCATGCGAGCAAACGTTAGGGGCTAAACTTTTAAGCTGATCGCGTCTCTCGTCGAGCTATCTTCGGTTGTACTGGCTTCTGTCGGATCAAATCCGACAGCTGAATCATTCATAAATTCGATATTGCCCGTTAACGTGTTGTACATTGATGCGATCATTCCAACTTCACCCCGATCGATCAACTCGGCCATTGTGTGACTCCCTGCCCTAATCGATTCGATCGAATTGATGACGTGGCGACGCGCAACCTCGTCACAAAAGCTAGCCCGTTCCTCTTGGGAGTAGCGTAAATAGTCTTGCCGCTCCTGAAGGCTGATCGACTTATTCACCGAATCGACGAGGAACTGAAAGTGTTCGCCTGTGCGACCCTCATGGATTCCGCAAGCATGATCAACGATCGACCGAAGCACCGTGGAGCCCGTATGTGCCATGATCATGACTAACTTGGCACCCGCATTGACACACCCATACTCGACACTCGCCAAAACCCTTGGCCCGACCATGACATTACCTGCCAGGCAGATGTTCATGATGTCGCCCAATCCTTGATCGAAAATCAATTCGGTCGGGGTCCTCGCATCCATGCAACTCAACAAGACCGCCATCGGATAATGGCCCGCTGCGGTCGCACTGATTTGCCGAACGATATCTCTGGGCAAGGGATGCTGGTTTCGAAAACGCTGATTGCCATCTGCCAGTACCTTGAGGACTTTCGCTGGCGTTAAAGACTGCCGCATCTCACGAGTTGAGAAATCGACATACTGTATCGAATCGTGCATTTCATACGCAGG
>JBEIRZ010000325.1:0-5248 GCA_040375695.1 Planctomycetaceae bacterium | reverse complement strand
GGTCGCGGGAGTTGCGGGTTCGGCGAACGGGTCAGCGGGAGCTGCCGGGGTGGCGGGAGGGGCCGGTTCGGCAAATGGATCGGCTGGGGGTGTTACCGGCGGTTCCGCGGGAGCCGGGGTCGCGGGTGCGGCCGGTTCGGCGAACGGATCAGCTGGGGGTGTTACCGGCGGTTCCGCGGGAGCCGGGGTCGCGGGTGCGGCCGGTTCGGCGAACGGGTCGGCCGGGGTCGCTGGAGCCGCGGGCTCGGCAAACGGGTCGGCCTGCGGCGCGTCTTGGGCAGCCAAATAGGCCATACTCCCCGCGGTACCTGCGGTCAGGAGCATCGAGAAGATCAACGATCGGGACATTCCGAAAATTCCTAGGCGGGAGAAGACACGCTGGGAGCGATGGGTAAGCCGGGCAAACCTGATAATCGGCAGTTTTTCCCAAAATAATTCGTACGACGCGACTCGGCAACGAATTATCACCCCGAATCAGGCACCAATTTGGGGGATTTGAAGCGGTTGATCGGATCGACCGGTAAAGACGGATCGATCGGAGTGGTTAGGAGGGGGGCCGGTCGCGAAGAACTGGGGGTCGCGGTGGGAGTCGCTTCGGGATGCGGTCGAAGCGGATAGGGGTGACTTTGGCGGCGGCTTTAGCGGACGGTGTCGTTAGCGGACGGTGTCGTTAGCGAACGGTGGCGGGGTTCCGCCACAGGAGGGAGTTTTGGTTGGAGGCCGATACGGTCGGTTGGGATGGGGCGGTGGCGGTTGGCGGTAAGGTCGGGAGTGTCGCGGTGGTGCCGGGGGGTGGCAACGAAGGGATCACCGTTGGGGGTAGGGTGACGGTGGGGGGCGAGGTTGGGTTGGTCGCCGTTTGGGCGGGGGCGATACCGGTCGGCTGAACGGGCGGGACGATCGACGATTGTGGCGGGAAGAGGGAAGGTGCGGTCGTTGGGACGGGTTGAAAGCCGGAGGGCGTGGTCGGTGGCGATTGGGGCCACTGGGAATTTGGGGCCGCGATCGCACCGGCGGGCTGAACGGGGCCCACTTGGTAGGGGCCCGCTTGGTAGGGTGCGGGCTGGGAATTGGGCGGGATCGGGTAGAACGTCGGGTTGGGGTTGTTCCAGCCGGCCTGCTGTGCGGGGTAATTGTTCGGGACCCCGGTGGCGGGGGCCATCGGGTTGTAGCTGGAAGTCAGGTCGGTCGCCGGCAACGAGCCGTTGGTAGGCCGCGTGCTGATTGGGGATATCGGGGGTACGGTGGGGCCGGAAGCCGGGATGGCGGTATTCACGTTGGCCGGGTTCGCGGTGGGGGTGGCAGGGAGCGTTGTCGAGGGTGGGTTGGGGGTGAGGGTGGAGGGGTAGCCGCCGGCGGAAGGGGCGAAGGTTTGGGAGGGGACACCGGAGGGGTAGAGCGTCGAGGGGTTTTGGGTCGCCGCCGCGGTGGCGGATGCCGGGGGTGCGGGGAAGCCGCTGGAAACTTGGGTGCTGCCCGTTGGCGGTGGGGGGACGCGCGTGGCATCCGCGGTCGGTCCTAGCGGGATCAGTGCGGGGGGAGGCGCGGCGGGGTTGACCGCAGGAGCGGTCCCGAAGGGGCTCATCGGCGGTGCCGTCGAGCGATGGCAGCCAGACAGGGCGATTGCCGCGTAGCAGCAGAGGCCGCAGACCAGTTTGGCGTTTTGTCGGGCCATCATCACCCCTCGTCGATCGGCAAATATTTCCGGCAGAATCCTGATAAAACTTCTCAAGTTCAGCACTACCACCTTTCGCGCGGTCGACGAAAGGGCAAAAAAAGGGTGTGGGGATCGTGGGCACTGTGGTTGAGGCCGCTGCGGGTGCTGGCATTCAAAGATTAGTCGTGCTCGTGCTCAGTGAAACGATGCTGAGCACGAGCACGAAGAAGATCCAGAACAAAGCGATGCGGACGAGGGTCCCCGGTCGGCCGGCCTTCTTAGGGAAGAGCCGGCACTGGGAAGCGGGCCGGTCGACTGATGACAGGCCGGTGGGGCTCAGGCCTTGCGCGTCATTTTCAGGATTTGCGGCCCGTTGTCGTGGCTGTGGGGGGTGGTGCTTCGGGCGAGGTCGATCCTGCGGACGAGTTCTTGGGTCGATTGGCGACGGTCGCTGGGGACCCGAGAGGAGACGGCGGTGATGATCAGGATCGTGTCGTGGGGCGCGGCGTGGCGGATGGCCCAATCGATCGCGCGGCCCGGGTCGGCCACCAACCTGGCGAGGGCGGCCTCTTTGAAGCCATCGAGGACGGCGTGGGCGGAGGCGAGGAAGGTCGGCTTGGCATCATCGGACGAGGTGAGGACGATGCGATCGGCGAAGCGTTCCAGGTACCTGCCGGTCCGGGCGAAGCGATCGGAATCGAGTACCACCGAGTTCGGTTGCGCGCCGCACTTGCCGAGGGTGAAGATGCACCAGAGCTTTCCGCCGTTGGTCCGTTGTCGCCTGAGCGTCCGGAGGGTTCCGGCGACGCGTTCGGGTGAGCCACCGGCATCGATCACGACGGCGGCCGAGTCCCGGCCGGGGAGCCTTTGCATCCGCCCGGGGATGGTCGGCGTTTTGGCGACGGCTTCGACCGCATCGGTCAGCGGCGTTTCGAGGAGCAGTCCGACGGCGATGGCGGCGAGCGCGTTGAGGGCGTTGGCCTCGCCGCAGTGTTGGGTTCGCATCATCGCCGTTTCGTCACCGAACGAGACCATCAGCGTCGTTTCGCCCGGTTGTTCGTCGAAGACTTTGGCCGAGAGTTCGGCGGGCCGACGGGTCCCATAGGTCACTTGCCGCAGGCCGCTCTGGGCGATGCGGCGGGAGAGTTTCGGGTGGTCGGCGGGGGCGATGACGACGGCATCCCGTTTGGCCCGTTCGAGGACAAAGGCTAACGGGTCGGGGCCGAAGTCAGGACGTTCCATGGAGGTGGTTGGTCCCGCTTCGGCGCCCGTGATAACGACGAGATCCCACCGGACCCCATGGCCATGGTTCGCGGCCCCTTCTGGGAGTTCGACGACGATCGCGCCGCAGCTCGCGTCGCGGGCGGCGGCGATTTTGGCGATCAGGTCCGACCTGGTGGCATGGGTTGCCGCGACGTTTTGAACGATCCCGTCGCTATCCCCCAGGTCGGTTTCGTATGCGGTGCGAATGCCGATCCGTTTGAGCAGCCCGGCGATCATCAGCGCGGTCGATGTTTTGCCAGCGTCGCCGATCACGGCGATCGTGAGGAGCGAATCCGAGGGGTGCCCTTCGATGCGATCGGCGATCAAGCATTCCGCGTCGACCGTTTCGTCGACGACGGCTTGCGGGAGTGGGCAGGGGAGCAATTGTTCGGTGAGGATCCCGGCGACGCCGCGGGCGAGGGCTTGGGCCGCGATCGCGACGGGGTCATCGACCCCTGTCCGGAAGACGACCAAATCGCCGGGGCCGGCCTCGGCAATGTTGAGGACCAGGCGCGAGACGGTGATGTCGTCGCACTGGAAGAATTTGGCATGGGGAAGGAGCTTGCGGAGCGAGACCGTTTCGGCGGTCGGCCCGAAGGAGGGCCCGTCTTGGGACGCGGGTGGGTGCGTCGCTTCGGGGCCTGTGGGTGCGGGGCCTGTGGGTGCGGGGCCAGTTGCTGAGTGGCCCGTCGATTCGTGGCCAAGCATTTGCAAACGCGGGGGGAAGTCCGGTTGAAATTCCGGTGACTGATCCGGTGCAGACCGCATCGTAAGCCTCCTTGCCATCGTGGATAGATCCGTCGCGTTCCTCGCGACTGTGTGCGGCTATTGTTTCGATCGGGCTCGACGCGTCAAGCCGAAAGGTGACAGGACTTTCGATTTCCCTTGGCTAGCATTTCGCCCGCGCTGGTCGTTGGGTGACGTCGCCGACGAGGGATGGGCGTTGTTTAGCGAGGTAATTCCAGCGAACCGGGGGCCCTGGCGGTCTTTTCGTTAGCGGGAATTTGCTGGGGGGCTTCGGCGATCTGATCGACTTCCATCACGGGCGTCGTCAGGTCACGGATTTGGTGGGCCAGTTCGATCGCTTCGGGGGAAGACGGGGCCAATTCGATCGCGGCCCGCAGCGGCGCTTGGGCCGCTTCGCGGTGGCCCTGTTCGAGCAACAGGGCGGCGAGGTAGAGGTGGGGTTCGGCGTTATCGGGTGCGGTCCGGATGCCCGCTTCGTAGCAAACCTTGGCCTCTTCGAACCGATCGAGACGCTGGAGGGCGTAGCCGCGAAGGAGGTGGGCGCGGCAGGGGCATCCGCCGTCGACGAGGTTGTCTTGGAGCCGATCGAGCGTCGCGAGCAAGCGGTCGTACCGCCCTTGGATGCCATAGAGTTCGGCGACTTGCAATTGCACTTCGGGGAATTCCGGTTGCAGCGCTAGGGCTTGGTGGTAGGCGGCCAGCGCCCCTTCGTGATCGCCGGCTTGAAGCAAGCAATCCCCTTGCAGGGCCCAGCTTTCAGGGAGTTCGCGATCGGCTTCCAACGCCAATTCGCTCTGCCGCTTCGCCTCTTCCAACCTCCCCAATTCCAGATACATCTTCCCGAGGCGGCTGATCAGTTTCGGGTCGGCGGCGCTGAGTCTCACCGCGGCTTCCATGTGTCGCAGCGCCGCTTGGCGTTCGCCGCGGTGCCACAGCGATTCGGCCAAGCCCCAGTGGGCCCGATCGTCGTTTTTCGCGAGGTCCAGCGCGTTGGTGAAGAGCCCTTCGGCGATCTCCCACTGGCCGGCATGCATCGCCTCGTGCCCCTGTCGGCTGAGCCGCCGCGCGGCGATGCTCTGGCGGCTTTCGCCATACCTGCCGATGCCGCGGCAACCGAGCGAAGGGATCGCGATGATCCCGATCCCGATCCAGACCGCGAGCGTCATGACGAACCGAAGAGGGTCGGCACGCTCGAGAGGTCGGCGGGGTTCCGTTGGGTGATTCACCCCGGTGGCGTTATCAAAAGCATGCCCCTGGCCGCAAGTTCGAACTCCCCCCTGCCCTTCCGCAGCTTTCCGTAATCCCGCAATTTGCCGATCGATCGCGATTGTGGCGCGTGGGGTTTAACACGAAGACGCGAAGGGACGAAGGTTTTTTGGGGGTGGCGCGCGTCGTTGGCCACGGAAGGACACGGAAATTCACGGAAAGGGGAAATCAAGAAATTGGCGCGTGGGGTTTAACACGAAGACGCGAAGGGACGAAGGTTTTTTGGGGGGTGGCGCGCGTCGTTGGCCACGGAAGGACACGGAAATTCACGGAAAGGGGAAATCAAGAAATTGGCGCGTGGGGTTTAACACGAAG
>JBEIRZ010000471.1:0-3208 GCA_040375695.1 Planctomycetaceae bacterium | reverse complement strand
TCAGCAGCCGCTCCAACACCCCGCCGTAAGTCCAATAGGCGATCGACAAAATGACCGCAGAGATCAAGACGACGGCAAGGATGCTCATGACATGCCCGGAAGGTGTCGGCGGCGAGGGATCATCGGGACGGCATCAGCATCAGTCCCAACAAATCGCGATCAAAACCGCGTCGCTCGGCCGAAACGCTAGCCCCCAGAACACCGATCAGCTTAGCCCAACGCCGCTGCCAAGCCAAGCAAGCCGAAGCGACGTGGCGGTGGCATCCGAGAAAGGCCGGGCTCATGGACCATTCGATCCGACCCCGCAACAAGCCAAACATCAAGGCCCGCAAGCGGTGATCGATCGGGATGCCGACGACAAAAAGAAGACGGCACAACCTTGGTCCCAAGGCTTATGAAGAACCGCTTGATGAAGCGATGCCGCATCAAAAAAAACCGGGGCCGACACCCGAAGGCGTCGACCCCGGCCGGGCACCGACAGCGGATTACGCTTCGTTGTATGCCGGAAGGGCGTGATCGGTGATATCAAGCCCGAGGCGTTCTCCTTCTTCGGTCGTTCGCAGGCCGAGCAGGACCTTGATCACGAGCAGGATCACCGCGGTCACGACCGCGCTGTAAATCGCCGTGACTAAGACCGCTTTGATCTGGATAAAGAGCTGGGCCGAATTGCCGTACATCAACCCACCGGCACGATCGACTCCGAATCCGGGGACGGCAAAGATCCCCGTCGCGATCGCACCCCAAACCCCGCCGATCCCGTGGACGCCAAAGACGTCGAGGGCATCGTCATGGCCGACCATCGGCTTAACCGCGGCGACGAAGAAGTAGCAGATCACCGAGGCGACGCCACCGATGATCAAGGCCGGGCCGACTTCGACGAAACCGGCGGCCGGCGTGATCGCTACCAAACCGGCCACGACCCCGGTGATCATGCCGAGCATCGTCGGACGGGCATGCACGAACCATTCGATCAAAACCCAAACCAAACCGGCTGCCGCGGCGGCGACCTGTGTGACGACAAAGGCCTGCACCGCTTGCGGCGTCGCACCACCGGCGCTGCCGGCGTTGAACCCGAACCAGCCGAACCAAAGCAACCCGGCACCCAACACCGCGAACGGGAGGTTGTGCGGGGCGACACCACCCTTCGGTACGTCGGACCGCTTACCGAGCAACAGACAGCAGATCAATGCGGCAATCCCCGCGTTGATGTGCACGACGGTCCCACCGGCGAAGTCGAGCGCACCGATCGGGACCGCGTCGGTCTCACCGAACGCGCCGATCCCGAGTGACCCGTACCACACCCAGTGAGCGACCGGACAATAAACCAACAAGACCCAGGCGACCAAGAAGAGGACGAACGAACTGATCTTCATCCGCTCGGCAAATGCCCCGACGATCAAACCCGGGGTGATGATCGCGAACATGCACTGGAAGATCATGAAGACCTGTTCGCTGATCGGCCACCAAACTTTGGGCATCGGCTCCCAAGGCTCGGTCGTGGTGATCCCCTTGAGCATGAAGTAATCGAACGGGTTGCCGAACAACCCACCCGCCTTGTCGCTGCCAAAGGCGATGCTGAAGCCGACGACGACCCACAGCACCGTCACGATGCACATGCAGAAAAAGCATTGCATCAAGACGCTGAGGACGTTCTTGCGACGGACAAGACCGCCATAGAAAAATGCTAAACCTGGGGTCATCAACAGGACAAGTGCGGAGCTGGCGAGCATCCACGCTTGGTCACCGTTGTTGAGCGCCGGAGGGGTCGGTGCGGGCGCCGCGGCTTCGGCCGCAGGGGCCGCTTCCGCTGCGGGTGCGGCTACTTCGGCCGCCGGTGTCGCTTCTTGTGCCCAAGTCGGCAAGGGAATGGAAAGACCGATCCCCCCCACAACCAATAGTAGGGCCAAAATCGGAACTAATCTGTAAGTGCCTCTCATGCAAATATCTCCGCCTTCAGTTCTTGAATGTGCCTGCGACTCCTTGGTGCCCGGCACAAGGATTCGGTTGATGGATGCCCAACCGCGAAAGGTGCCACTCGCGGTTTGTCCCCCCAAGGACCAATTGGCCCTTCGGGAGATTTCTTACCCTAAGCATTTGTTATGCCAGAGCAGCCGAAGGGGGGAGATTCGTCCGAATCCCTAACCAGGCACACCAACGTTTTCCCGAGAATTCGGCGGGTTAAACGATTTTGAGCATTTCCAGAAATTCTGAAATTATTCGGCAATTTTGCGTTAAAACCGCTTCGACTGCCTCATTTCTATGCAGCTGCCTAGCGCAATCGTCGAGCGATTGGGCAATTGCGCGAAACGTCCCTTTGGAGCTCACTACCCCAAAACGCGACAGGCAAAAAAAGGGGATAGGGGCGTGTTTTTTTACTTTGATCACCCATACCCGTCGGATTGTGTGCCGTTCTTCACGACGAAAGGCTAGCAAACGAAGGTTCGAGTTAATTCGGTTCGTAAACGTGATGCGTGAGTGCGCCTTGGTCTGATCGAACGAGCACCGCGGGGCGTCACCCGACCGAATGTGCGAAGGAGAACCGACATGTTTCGTAGCCGCAAAAAACCCGCTCGCCTCGATGCCAAACGGCTCAGCTCCCGGCCCCGGGTCAGGCGGTCGGCTTTCGAACGGCTCGAGGACCGCAGGCTGCTCGCGGCCGAGATCGTTTGGGTCGGCCCGAACAACGGGGCTTGGTCCCAAGCGAGCCACTGGAATTTGGGACGGGTCCCCGCCGCGACCGACGACGTCGTGATCCCCAGTGTCGCCGGCGACCAAAACATCAACTTCAGCTCCGGCACGGTCAGCGTTAACAGCATCACGCTGGCCGAACGTCTGACGCTCACTGGCGGTTCGTTACAAGTGACCGGTAGCGTCGCCGGTGGGAACGTTTCGGGCTCGGGGGTCGTGCAACTTTCCAGCGGGACGCTTCGCACCGCCGTCCTCTCGGCGACGACCCAATTGGTGACGGCAGGGGGCACGCTGAGCGGCGTCACCGTCAACGGCACGTTCACCGTGAACCGCGGGGCGCTGACGATCAATAGCGGCTTGACGCTGAACGGGACGATGACGGTCGGGTCGGCGGACGGGAATATCAACGGCAACGTCAGCTTCTCGGGGACACAGACTTTGGCGGGGACCGGGACGATCACCTTCGGCGGCTCCGCTTCGAACAGCTTCAACCTGACAGGGAGCGGCACCACGACCTTGA
>JBEIRZ010000163.1:0-9636 GCA_040375695.1 Planctomycetaceae bacterium | reverse complement strand
GCGGAATCGGAACGGAATCGTATCGAGCAAGGGCTGACGATGACCGCGGCGAGGGACACGCCGAACGAGACGTATCAGGTTGAGAAAACAGGAAGCGGCCGGACGTCGCCCCGCGGGGCGATATTCGGCCGCTCTCTTTTCCCAACGCGGCTGGTAAGACGTTTGTTCCAACGCGAATGGTAAGACGTTTGTTCCAACGCGAATGGTAAGACGTTTGCCGACAGGCATCTTGGCCGGTGGCACCGCGAAACGCGCCGCGTCCGTGTGTCGGCGGCGTGAGCCTTGGCATCAATTGCGGAAGATCAATTCCTTGGCGTTGAGCAGCGCCCAGGCGAGGTCTTCCAGCGCTAGGCGGGGGCCGGCCGAACGGATCGAATCGATCGCGGCGTCCGATTCGGAACTGCTGGGGGCCCGCCCCAGGGTCGTCCAGAAAAGTTCGTCGATCGTTTGGCGATGGTCATCGTGCGTCGCCAGCAGCCTGCCGATCCGGTTGTCGGGGTGCCGCAACCGGTCGTTGAGGCTTTCGCCCCCGACGAGGCTGAGGGCTTGGCCGAGCGTCGGTTCGTCGCTCCGTTCGCATTCGCATGACAGGAGGCGTTGGGGTTTGCCGAATTGCCTCAGGAAGACGTCGCCGGCGGCGAGTTTTCGGCGGACGCGTTCGACCCCGGCGATCTCGCCCGCACGCGTCCCTGGCGGGTACCCTTCAAAGTTTGCCGCCAGTCCGAGGACTTGCGATTGGGCATCGAGGAGCTGTTCGGCGGAGAGCCGGCGGACGATCGCGCGGGCGTAGAGCCGCTCGTCGTAACCGGCGACCGATTCGGAGTCGCCCCCTTCGGAAGCGAGCTGGTAACTGCGTGAATTGACGATCGTGCGGACGAGTCGTTTGAGGCTGAAGCCGCTACGGACCCACTCATCGGCCAACCGTCGCAACAGTTGCGGGTGAGACGCGGGGTTGGTCAGCCTCAGGTCATCGATCGGGTCGACCAACCCGGCCCCCATCAGGTGGTACCAGATGCGGTTGGCTTGGGTTTGGGCGAACATCGTGTTGGAGGGGGAAGTCACCCAGGCGGCGAGTCCTTCTAGCCGGTCCCCTTCGATCGGCGTCGCGTCGCCGAGAAATTTGGGGGCGGCGGGGTCGCCGGTCCGCGCGTTGTTCACCGTCCCTTCGTTCTTGACCAGGACGATCTGGTCGCCGACGAATTCGTGTTTGTCGAGGTCATCCTTCCGCTCGTTCGCGACGATCTCGTAATCGATCCCCGAGAAGAGGCTCGACCATTGGTAATATTCGTCTTGGCCCCAGCGGTCGAAGGGGTGGTTGTGACATTTCGCGCACTGCAACCGGACGCCGAGAAAAACTTGGGCGGTCGTTTCGGCGCGGACGAACGGTTCGCGGTGGGCCCGCCAATAATTCGCCGCCGGTTGTTGGTAGGTGCTGCCGCGGGCCGCGATCAATTCGCGGACCATTTCGTCGATCGGCCGGTCGTCGGCGATCCGGTCGCGGATCCAGGCGTGCAGCGTCTCGACGCCGCGGGCATCGAGCGTCTTTTCTTCGGTACGCAGCAAATCGGACCACTTCAGCGCCCAGACGGCGGCGAATTCGGGGCGGGCGAGGAAGCGTTCGACCCACCGCGCCCGTTTGTCATGACGCGTGTCGGCGGCGAATTCGCGGGCCTCTTCGGCGGTCGGCAAGACCCCGAGCAGGTCGAGCGACAAGCGTCTGAGAAAGACGGTGTCCGAGGCCAACGGGGCGGGGTTGATCCGCAGGTCATGGAGCCTGCTGAAAATTTCTTCGTCGATGAAATTTTCCGTCGGGGGTGCCGACCAAGTGAAGCCGTCGGCCGGTTCGCGGTGCGCGATGCGGACCGGGGATTGGCCATCGAGGTAGCGAACGAGGACCGTCACGACGCCGGGCTGGGCGAACCGCACGACCCCTTCGGCCGAGGCGACGACCAACGGGTCGCTCGGTTCGTAGACCGCCAACCGCGTCACGTCGCGGCGCTGGCCGTCCGAAAAAATCGCGGTGACGTTCAAGGGGATCTCCGACTGGGGTGCCCAAAGGACCGTTTCTTCGGGGGTGACTTCGAGCCTTGCGACGCGCGGTGACGTCATGTCGGGAGGCCGCACGCCGTCGCGGATCCAGCGGCTGAGGATCGCGTATTCGGGTGAGTCACGATCGAACCGCTTGCCTCCTTCGTGGGCCACTTCGGCCGTCGCCTTGACGAGCAGCAGGCTTTGCGAGGGCTCGATCGAATCGACCCGTCGGCCGGAGGCGGAGTGGACGATTTGGCGATAATCGGCGACGGGGTCTTGGCCGCGGAGCGACAGGAAAAAGCCCCCCTTGCCGTTAACGTTGCCATGGCACGTCCCGGCGTTGCAAGACGCCTTCGCCAGGACCGACATCACTTCGGTTTCGAAGCGGGTCGCGGCTTCGGGCGTGACGGTCCCTTCGCCCCGGGTCAGGCCGCTGCCGCAAATGGCCAGCACGACCGAAAAGAAAGCAGCGACCGGCAACGTGCGGGGCGGCGGATTCGGCGAAGTGTCGCGCATGGGGAGGTGGGACCGGTGAAATTGTGGGGAGTGGGCGTTCGCGGCGGGAGCGGGGCGAGCGAGAAGTGTCGCGGGCGAAGGCCGATTTCAATGCTACCACCGGGAAGTGGGTCGGTGAAGGGAATTTGAAGGGGCGACAAGGGTTTGGCGGCAAGGTTTGCGGGGGATTCCGACGGTAACGGCACGGGGCGGGATTCGGACGATTTCGTAGCGGGATCTTGCCGCGGGGCTGATGGTCGATCGACCCCCAATTTGGTAAACTCGTGATCACCGATTCACGTCCTGGGTGTTCAGTCGCCAAGACGTGCCCGAGGCGTTAGGCTTTGGCTCCGGCCGAATCGGGAAGGTCCGGATCTCGGCAGCGGTCCTGCGGATTGGTCGAGGGCTCGGATCGTCAACGGTCGACGAGTCGGTGGTCAGTCGGCAGGGAGGGTGGCAAGGAAGTCGGCATGGAAGTCGGGAAGGAAGTCGGGAAGGGCAGGGAGCATCGAGCCGCAATATTTTTTTGACAGCGATACGAACGGTGGGGGCGCGTCAGCCGCGCGATGATGATGAGTGACGGAAAGGTTCGAGGGGTGGTGCACCTGATCGAAGGGACCAAGACGTTTGGCCAGAAAGGTTTTCGCAAACGGTTGGTCGTGCTGGAGCAGGAGCGTGGGAATTTCACCAACTATTTGCCGTTGGAATTCACGCGGGACGCCTGCGACAAGTGCGATGACCTGTCGTTGGGGGATGAGATCGAAGTCGAGTTTTCGCTCAGCGGCCGTCGGTGGCAGCGGGACGCGAACAGCGAAGTGAAGTATTTCCTCAGCGCCGAAGCGTCCGGCTTTCAATTGGTCAGTGGCGGCGGCGGGCCGACGACGAAGGTGACGCAATCGGCGAACGATCGGTTCTCCGAGGCCGTTGACGACGACGCGCCGTTCTGAAGCCGGTCGGCAATCGGTTGGGATTTGACAGCAGTGCTTCGCCGCGCCGTTCTGACACGGTCGTGATGGCGCGCGGGGGCTACCCGTCTGATCGGACGGGTGCTGGGCCGAACCCGCAGGCCCCCCGTTTAACCACGCAGGCCGCCCGTTTAAACACGCAGGCCGCCCGTTTAATCCCGCAGACCTTCGGGGAGCCGACCTTCGGCGACCTCCGTCTCCCACTGGTCGATCAGCGGCCAATCGTCGGCGAGCGTGCCGAAGTCGGCCATGTGGAGGTAACCGCGGAGGCGATCGATCGTGCGATCGAGCATCGCGCGGTCTTTGGCGAAGATCGGGCCGTGGCTTGGGGCGAGCCATTTGACGTCGCTGTCACGGATCCTTTGCAGCGAACGGATGAAGGCTTTGATGTCGCTGCCGTGGTGGGCATCGATCGCGCCGACGCAGCCGTCGCGATAGATGTTGTCGCCGCTGAGGAGGACGTCACCGACGCGGAAGGCGAGCTGGCTGTTGGTGTGGCCGGGGGTGTGCCAGACTTCCAGTTCCAGCGAACCGACGGTGATCCGATCGCCATCGTTCACCTGGTGTTCGACCTGGACCGGGGGCATTTCGAGTTTCAACCCTTGGGCTTCGATGACCGCGAGGGTCAGGAGCGGGTCGCCCGTTTCGAGCGGTTTGACGGCGCTGGGGTGGGCGGTGACGGTCGTCTTGAGGAGCTGTTTCAGCTTGGCGAGGCCTTGGATGTGGTCGACATCGGCGTGCGTCGCGATCAGCGTCTTGCAGCGTGAGAAGGGGAAATCGAGCTGGCGAATGATTTGGACGAAATCATCGACCGTCTCTTCGTAGCCGATGTCGATCAGGATCCATTCGTCGCCGTCGAAGACGAGGTAGACGTTGCAACCGAGGACCTCGCCGGCCTGGAAGTTCAATTCGATGATGCCGGGAAAGAGCGGCTTGCGGTTGAGCATAGGAGCTTGGCTGAGGACGTGCGATCAAAAGGTCGGGCGACGCTGTTACGTCATGGTGCCCGATTTTAGGGAATCCGTCAGCCCCCGGACGTAATCGGGGAAGGACAATTCGCGGAGAAGGTGTCGGCGGAGGCGACGGTTCCAGATGCGTTTGTTGCTCAAGGACCTTGCCGAGAGCTTGGAGTTGGCGTCGGCGGTGAAGGTGGGCGGGGCGACCCCGAGGGTTCGGGCGACCTGGCGATAAAATTCGGCTCGCACCACCGGCACATCGTCGCTGACCAGGTAGAGCCGGTAGCGATTTTCGGGTTGGTCCCATGCAGCGAGGACGGCGCGGGCCGCATCTTCGCGATGGATCAGGTTCAGGTAACCGGATTGGGGGCCTTCGACGGGGCGCCCCGAGCGGACTTCTTTCCCCCTGGGGACCCGTCCGGGGCCATAAATGCCCGCCAAACGGAGGATCGTCCAGCGGCCGTGGGGGCGACGCCGGTGGAGCAACTCTTCAGCCCGAAGGTGGGCCAACCCGCCGGCACCCGCCGGTCGGGCCGGCGATGACTCGTCGACCCAGCTCCCATCGGTCTGGTGGAAGACCCCGGTCGAGCTGAGGTAAACGATGTCAGCCTCCGCGTGGAGATGGTCGAGCAAATTACCCAATCCCCCCACCTGCGATTCTTCGCGTGTTTTGCCGCCGCGGGGGTCATAGCTGACCGCGACGAGGACTCGGCGGCAGGGGGGCAGATGGGCCAGCGTCCTGCGATCGGTCCAATCGGCGATGACGGGGTGAAACCCTTGAGCGGCGAGAGATCTCGCTTTTTTTGGGCTGCGGGTGACGGTGTGGACCGGTTCGGAGGGGTCGCGGTCGCGGAGCAATTCGGCGACCCGTAATCCGACGTAACCGGTTCCCACGATCAGGGTGCCGGTCGCGTGCTTTTCAGGGGAAGTGGGGGGCAAGGTCCGATACTCGCTTGACATTTGCGGTTAGAATAGAGGGCACGGTAAAACGAGGCTTCGGCAACGTTGCCCCGGCCGTGTCAATTCGATTGATCACAACGACATTCTGCCCGTTCCGAACGAACTCACAATGGACGCTGCCGCGTTTTTTCGACCCGCTCGCAACGTCGCCCCTGCGCCTTGTCCCCCGGAGGGGATTGAGGGGGCATGTCCCCCGGAGGGGATTGAGGGGGCTTGGCCCCCGGAGGAGATATCGGGGACGTGTCCACTGACGAAGCTCCGGCCCATGCGGGCGAGGCGTGGATCGTTGGGGCGGGGTCTGAGCACCAAAAGCGGCGAGCGTCGTCGTTTCGGTTGGGTGCGTGCGGCCGCGATCGTGATGTTGGTTTTTGTCTCGCGGTTGGCGACCGCGCAGGAAGCGACTTCTGACCCGAAGTCGCTCCGCGATTACAAAACGGGTGGCACGGAAATCGAGATCGCCGATTCGATCAAGCAGATCGTGAAGTTGGGTGTTCCGCCGGAATCGGTCGAGCAATTGCGAGAGCTCGAAGCCCAGGCCCGCAAGGTGGCGACGATCGTCGAGGCTTGCACCGTGAACGTGGCGATCGGACCCGCCCAAGGATGCGGCGTGATCGTGACCGATACCGGTTACATTTTGACCGCGGCCCACGTCGCGACGCGGCCGGGCAAGAGCGCGACGGTGACCTTTCGCGACGGGCGGACCGTGATGGGGACGACGCTGGGGCTGAACCGCGAGGTCGATGCGGGGCTGATCAAGATCAATCCGGGCCAATCGGGAGGCAAACCGTGGCCGCACGCTTCGCTCGGCACCAGCCGCGGGTTGAAGCCGGGGATTTGGTGTGTCGCCAGCGGTCATCCCGGGGGCTTTGATGTCGATCGGGGGATGGTGACCCGCATCGGCAGGATCCTCGCCGTGCGCGGCGATTCGGTTGTCACCGACTGTGCGTTGATCGGCGGTGATAGCGGCGGGCCGCTGTTCGATCTGAGCGGCAAGTTGATCGCGATCCACAGCCGGATCGGCAACGACATCGCCGACAACCTCCACGTCCCGATCGACCATTACGACGAGACCTGGGACCGATTGGTCGAAGGAGAAGCTTGGGGTTTTCTCCCAGGGTTCCGGCCGGTCCTGGGTGTTAAAGGGAAGCCGAATGGACCAAAGGCTGAAATCGAATCGGTTAACCCCGGGTCTCCGGCGGAGGTCGCCGGGATTCGCCAGGGGGACATCATCGAAGAGTTCGGCGACGTGATGACCCCCGATTTCCAGGCGCTGCGAAAAGCGGTCTCCGAGACGATGCCCGGCGAAAGGCTTAGTTGTTGGGTCAAACGCGGGGAGCAGCGATTTCGGGTCACGGTCGAGATCGGTCGCGAATAGTGCGGATCGGTCGCACGTTTGTCCGCCTCGTCGTATCCATGGATGACAACATGTCCAATCCCAAAAAGTAACCTTCCAAGACGCAACCTTCCAAGACGCAACTTTCCAAGACGTGATCCTCCCAGAAGCGACCGCATGACCCGGACGGAACCGAAATCGCAAAACGCACCTTGGCGATTCTGCCGATGGGTGCTCGTCGCGTGCGTGCTTCTGGCGTCGATCGAGCGGGACGCCGCGGCGGAAGAAAAGGGTGCGGGTGCCGATGCGAAGCCCGCGAGCGTTGTCATAGTCAACGAAGTATCTGTCACCACGGGCCCAGGCACCGATGTGAAGGGGCCGCAACCGCCCGCAGCCCCCGAGGTGGTGAATGACGGGGAGGGAGGACGCGACCTGTCGATGCGTCGCTACACCCCCAAGAGCCGGCTCGTCTTGCCGAGGACGCCGATCAACGGGGCGAAGTATCCGGTGGTCGATGTGCACACGCACTTCTTTCACAAGTTGAAACACAACGAGCAAGGCCTGAAGGATTTCCTGAGCGTGATGGACCGGAACCGGATCCGCGTCTGCGTCTCGCTCGACGGGATGCTGGGGGACCAGCTCGAATCGCATTTAGCCTTTTTGCATCGCGAGCATCGCGACCGATTCGTGATCTTCGCGAACGTCGATTGGCAGGGGGACGGGAAGGCCGACGACCCGGCCTCGTGGGCCTGTTTACGCCCCGGATTCGCCGCGCGGACGGCGGAGCAGTTGCGGGCCGCGGCCAAGCGTGGGGTCGCGGGCTTGAAGGTCTTCAAGCTGTTGGGGTTGGGGTATCGCGACGTCGACGGGACGTTGCTGAAGATCGATGACCCGCGGTGGGACGAGATCTGGGCGGTGTGTGGCGAGCTCGGGATCCCGGTCCTGATCCACAGCGGCGACCCGGCCCCGTTTTTCGATCCGATCGACCGTTTCAACGAGCGTTGGGAAGAGTTGAGTCGCAACCCCGCATGGAGTTTTTATGGGGGGGATTTCCCGAAGCTCGAAGACTTGATGGCGGCCCGAAACCGTGTGATCGCCCGGCACCCCAAGACGAATTTCATCGCCGCGCACTTGGGCAGCAGCGAACATGACCTGAAGACGCTGGGTCAATGGCTCGATACCCACCCGAACCTGTATGTCGACATCGCATCGCGGATCAACGAGTTGGGGCGACAACCCTATTCGGCCCGCGCGTTCATGATCCGGTATGCCGACCGGATCATCTTCGGCACCGACGGGCCGTGGCCCGAGGCGCGGCTCAATGCGTACTGGCGATTTCTCGAGACGTTTGACGAGGCGTTCCATTACAGCGAGAAGGAGCCGCCGCCTCAGGGGTTGTGGCTGATCGACGGGATCGGTTTGCCCGACGAAGTGCTCCGCAAGGTCTATCACGAGAACGCGGCGCGACTGATCCCCGGCGTCAAGGAACGGCTCGATGCGCTCGATCAACCGTGATCGGATGTCGGCGCATCATCACCGCGATCGCGGTTACGATGCGTTGATCTTGGGGAGTGGTTTTGGCGGCGGGTTGATCGCATGGATCCTCGCCAAACAGGGTTGGCGGGTGTTGGTCGTCGACCCCGGCGTGCACCCGCGATTCGCGATCGGCGAATCATCGACACCGACCGGCGATTTTTTGCTCGCCCATTTAGCCGATCGCTGGGGCTTGAAGGGGCTCGCGCCGCTGGCGACGTGGGGGAGTTGGAAACGGGCCTACCCCGAATTGCCGTGCGGCAAAAAGCGGGGCTTCAGCTATTACCACCACGTCCGCGGTGAACGACGCCTAGCCCCGCAATGGACGTCCGCAGATGCAGGGGCTGGTGGCCAGCGGGATGAATTCGGGAGCGGATTCGATGATGGCCCGTCGCATCCGCGATCGCTGTTGGTGGCGGCGAGCTTGGAGGATCGGTACAGCGACACCCATTGGCATCGCGGCTCGGTCGATCAATTCATCGCGCGTCAGGCGGTCGGGGCGGGGGCGGTGCTTCGCGAAGGGGCGCGGGTCGAGCGGGCGAGTTGGGATTCGCCGCGAGAGGGTTGGCGGGGGATCGTCGTTTCGGCGGAGGGTCGTGAGCGGTTTCGCGCGAAGTGGTTGATCGATGCCAGCGGCGGCGCGGCGGCTTCGGCGGCGTGGGTCAACAACCCGATCGACCAGCGCTGGATGCGGACGCGGACGCGGTCCTGTTTCGCCCACTTCGTAGGGGTCAAGCCGTTCGCCCCCAAGCGGTGCGACGAATCGGGGTTCGCGGGGGATGACGCGGCGCAGCATCACCTGATCGAAAACGGCTGGGTCTGGATGCTGCGGATGGACAACGACATCACCAGCGTCGGGATCGTCGAGCGGATCGGAGGCGACGCCGCATCGCCATCGCTCGTCGCGCCGCCCCTGTGCGGTGAGGCGACATCACGTGACGGCGGCGGGAAGGGGCTGGCAGCGATGCCGTTTTGGCAGCGGCTGGGGGATTATCCCGATGTGGCCAACTTGCTGCGCGATGCCCGTCCGGTAGCGCCCTCAGGCGGGATCGTCACGTCGGGGAGGATCAGCCGATGTCGCGGTCGTGCCGCGGGGCCGGGGTGGGCGATGTTGCCCGCGGCGTACGGGATCGTCGACCCGCTCCACAGCACGGGGCTGGCGCACACGCTAAGCGGGGTCGCTCGGGTGGCGGAGATCCTGTGCGGGGAATCGGCCCAGTGCCAGCGGAGGTTCGCCCGATACGGACGGGAACTGAGGGAAGAGCTCCGCTGGATCGACACGTTGGTGTCGGGTTGTTATCGGGCGCTGCCGAGCTTTTCGAGGTTCACCGCCTTTGCATCGTTTTATTTCGTCGCCGCGATC
>JBEIRZ010000443.1:0-3597 GCA_040375695.1 Planctomycetaceae bacterium | reverse complement strand
TCGCCGAATTGCCTCCGTCCCCTTGGTTTTCATGTGGTGGATTTTGCTAAAAATCCCTTGCGCTGAGGGATCTTTAGCAAGATCCACCACAACTAGCGCGTGAGGGTCATTGGCAAGATCTACGCGAAGCGGCGCGTCGGGCCCTTTATGAATCTTTGAATTGCCTCCGTCCCCTTGGTTTTCACGTGGTGGATTTTGCTAAAAATCCCTTGCGCTGAGGGATCTTTAGCAAGATCCACCACGTAGGAAGCTTGGGTCTTTGGCAAGATCCGCTAGGGGTGACGCGTGAGGCCTGCGTTGCGAAGGAACGTGATGATTCGGTCGAACTTTCCCCAAAACTCGGGTTCAAACAAACGCAGCTCTGGATATCCAGGAACGACGCAGCCGCTGAACTTATAGGACGCGAATTCGTCGGGTTGAATCAAACCGGCTCGTTCAGGGTTTCTGGCGATGTACTCGACGACCTCTCGCAGTGCCATCTCTTTTTTTTCCTCGTCCTGAAGCACGTGATCATAGGCTTGATCTTGCAGTTTATAACCCAATCTCCCGAGCGAGTCATTTGTCGTTTTGCAAAAGTGCTTCATGGCCAACAATTGATCGCACGTTTCTGACAATCCCATCCAGAGCATGTGGAAATGATCGGGCATCAGGCAGAATATCGGACAAGCTAGCTAGTATCGAAACGCGGTGTGAGTGAGCAGTTCGCGAAATCGATAAAGGAAAACGGCAGAAAGCCACCCTTGCTTTCTGTTAAGTATGGTTAAGTTCCAATGAATGATCGCATTCCCCCGATAATGCTCCGCAGGCAATCGCCGCAGGTGATCTCGTTTTTGCATACGATGTTCCTTCAGTTTTCATCTTTTTCACAGGCGATGTTTTTCAGATGTTGGTAGGCGATCTTTTGAAGATGCCAGGGGGAGGGATCTTTAGCAAGATCCACCACAACTAGCGCGTTAGGGTCATTGGCAAGGTCCACGGGAAGCGGCGCGTCGGGCCCTTTATGAATCGCCGAATTGGCGCTCATCACGTTTGTTTCACGTGGTGGATTTTGCTAAAAATCCCTGGCGCTGAGGGATCTTTAGCAAGATCCACCACGTAGGAAGCTTGGGTTGTTGGCAAGGTCCACGGGAAGCGGCGCCTCGGCGCCTTTATGAATCGCCGAATTGACGCTCGCCACTTTTGTTTCGCGCCGTCCCTTTTGTTTCATCGGATGCGTCGAGGGTGTTTATGGGCCGATCGACCTTGCGAGCTGCAAGCTGGTTTGCATCCCTAGTGGGTTCCCCAGCGACTGGTACGCGGATGCTTGCCGCAGGTAACCCTTCTGGATCCAGTCTCGATCCGATCGCCTTAACCCCGCCTTTTGGCTAAGAAAGGCGGCGATCGCTTCCGAATAGAGGTCGACGGCCTGCGTCCACTGCTGTCTTTTATAAGCCGATTCGGCGAGACCGAACCGCACCATCGCCAAGCCGCGTCGGAATTCGTCAGATGTCGGCACGCGATCGATCAAGTCGCCGAAAATCCCTTCCGCCTCGATGAACAGCGGCTCGGCTTTTTGCGGCTCTTCGGCTTTGACGAACAGGTGCCCGACCGTGTTCAGCGCGACCGCCAGGCCATGCAAGCGGTCGATCCGATCGGGGCCCGTTTTCCACAGTTCCCGATTCTCTGCCAACAGCTTTGGCGCCAAGGCGGTCGCATCGCTGAACTGCTCAATCGAAGTGTAAATCGTGACCAAGTTGGACAACGCGAAGATTTGTTCGGACCGGTAACTGATATCACCCGGATCGCGTTCGAGCAGTTCCTTGAGGATCTCAAATGATTCGGCGTTCCTATCGATCGCGGCGCGGGCGTCGCCGCGTTGGAATTCGATCACGCCTAACACCGAGAGGTTGGTCGCGAGTTGCGACCTTAACAGCGGGACCGAAGGGAAACCTTTAATGAGTTGCCGCTGGGTTCGGATCGCATTTTCTAAGTGTTCCCGTGCTTGGTCAGGATTGCCGATGCTCATCAGGCATTTGCCAAGCAGGGTTTGTTGCAGCGCGTAGGCGTCTACGACCTCGGTATTGGACTGGGGCGAGCCTAGCAGGCTTGTCAAGAGATCGGAGGACTTTTCAAGTATTCGTATCGCCTCTCGGACATCGCCTTGCGCGTACGCGATCATGGCGAGCCGATTGGCGCATCGGCATTGCTGGACCGCGCGCTCGTCACGGTAATCTGCCGGGACTTCTGCTTTTTCGAGCAATCCGTTCGCGGCGCTCAATTGTCCCTTGGCCTGGTCAAATTCGCTGAGGCGAGTGAGCAGCGTCCCGAAATCGATCCTGAGGCGGGTTTCGAGCTGTATCCGCGCCCAATCATTCCGGTCGCTGGCCTTCGGATCGGAATCATCCCTGTCGGGGTTCAGTGCGGTCAACGCGCTTTGAAATTTCGCGATCGAAGACGCGGCGTCCCCTTGTTCGTGGGCGCTCTTCGCGAGCATACCATAGGTTTCCGCCAGCAGCATACGAGACTCGACCGACGGGTCCGAGCTGACGAGATTGTTTAGGAGCTCCTCGGCTTGGCCAAGTTCACCGATCGCGGCGTCGCGTTTGCCCAGAATGGAGTGAATCGTTCCGAGCCTCAGGTGGGCTTCGGCGCGGATCGATTGGCTCCTGGGGTCATCGCCCAGACGCGTCGCAAAGAGCTTCCATCGCCCCGCGATGTCTTGAAGTGATTCGGTTTGGCTGCTGTTGGCGTCTGGCTGGCTGCCGAAGGCCTGTCGCGACATCTCCCGCAAGCCCGTCCTGAGTTCTTCGATCACCGCCTGCTCGGCCTCTTCGGCCCGAAGCTCGGCCGCGGCCTTGAGCCTCGCCTGGGCGATCGCTTCGTCGACCAGCGATCGGTTCGCATCGGACTGGTAGGCGGCGACCGAAGCGGCGATCGTCCCGAGCAACATCGTCCCCGCGAGCGTCCCGGCCAGGATCCGGTTCTTCCCCGCCCATCGCAACCCCCGCTTCCATGGACCGGGCCTTTTGCCGGAGATCGGTTCGTCAAGGATCACGGACCGAAGGTCACTGGCGAGCGATTCCGCATCGGCATAACGGTCCGCGGGGTCCTTTTCCAAACATTTCAAACAGACCGTTTCGAGGTCCTTGGGGATCGGGCCTGTGATCATGCCGGGCCGGGGCGGCGGATGGGCCAGCAGTTGAGCGATCAACGCCGTGCGATCGGTCGCGACGAAAGGCGGGCGACCGGTCAGCAGTTCGTACAGGATCGTGCCGATCCCATAGATGTCGATCGCCGGCGAAGGCTCGATCGCGGCGCCGGATGCTCGTTCGGGGGCCATGTAGGACGGCGAACCGATGATGTCTCCGGCTTGTGTGATCTTCAGGTCGTCGCGCCAAATCTTCGCCAGCCCAAAATCGATCAGTTTCACCGCAGGTTCATCGGCATCGCCGCTGGTGACCGCGTCTTCGACCAAGACGTTTTGCGGTTTCAGGTCATAGTGCAGCACGCCCCGCTGGTGGGCGTGCGCGACGGCGTCGGCCAGTCGGCCTGCGATCTTCGCCGCGGCGATCGGGCTGGGTCGATGGGCCTTGATCCAGGCGTCGAGCGGCATCCCCG